>CANJLN010000020.1 GCA_947475175.1 Alphaproteobacteria bacterium | reverse complement strand
TGCGGTAGTAAAGGAAATAGACCCTTTTGCCGGCAGGGGTAATTTTACAGAGAAAACCCTTTACCTCGCTATCCCAAAGCACATGATCTTTATCTTGGGCAGGGGTGCTCTCCACAAGCCTTTTGGTTAATTTTGGCATGAAATGTCTCCTTATGTTTTATTACTGTTGACCAATTAATATCATTTTTACTCTGTTTTCTGCCCCAATCAGCCCCTCATCAGCCCCGTTTCCGCCCTTTTAAAAACCTCTGAAAGCCAATGATTCTGCCGCTTGCAGAGATTTTCCGCCCTTTCAGCCCCGTTTTCTGGAAACTAAAAATCTATAATTTTAAAAACATTCTTTCTTCATGAATTTTGAGGTTTGCTAAGAAGGCATCTTATGAAAGAGCAGATGACTTTCCATAAAAGGCCAAGTAGCATATAGGTAGCACAAGAAAGAAAAATAGGGAATAGTTTAGCGCTATAAAAATTATTGAAAACCCCTAATAACCCTTATATTATCTCACTAGAGAAACATCCATAAAACGACGTAATAACAAGAATCTCAGATTCGTAATCAGTAGGTCGCAGGTTCGATTCCTGTCTTCAGCACCAGTGAATACGTTGATGATAAATCTGAATAGACAAAAAAACCGCCCAAGATTTCTCCAGGACGGCTCATATTCTTTAAACGATAAGAACGCTGTTAAGCAGGTACAACCGACACAAAAGATTTGTCAGCGCGTCCCTTAGTAAATTCAACCTTGCCAGCAATTGTTGCAAACAACGTATGATCTTTCCCCATACCAACATTTAAGCCAGGATGAACTTTTGTTCCGCGTTGACGGACCAAAATATTACCGGAAATCACGCTTTGACCACCAAACTTCTTCACACCAAGACGTCGTCCGGCAGAATCGCGACCGTTCCCAGAACTACCACCACCTTTTTTTGTTGCCATGCTTGATTACTCCTCTGTTTGGCTCTTTGCAGCCACAATTTTAATGATCTTTAAAACAGTCAAATGCTGACGATGACCTTTTTTACGGCGATAATTTTGACGGCGTTTTTTCTTAAACACAATGATTTTACGATCACGCATCTGTTCCAAAACAGTTGCCTCAACGATAGCCCCCTTAACAAGGGGAAGTCCAACCGTTGTCTTTTTGCCATCACAGATCATCAAAACCTGATCTAATGAGACCTTGGCACCTGCTTCAACATCCAGCTTTTCAACTCGGATAATATTATTTTCTGTAACTCGGTATTGTTTACCGCCAGTTTTTACGATCGCAAACATAGTTCAGTAACTCTTCAACATAAATTTCTAGAATTGAACAAATAATCTCTTACGTTTTTGCCTTAAAGAAACAAAAACCAATACTTTTGTCTATCTTGTTATGGGGGAGTATGTCAAGATTTTTATATGGTTTTTTGTAACTTGGAGACGTTTTGTGACGGGAATGATGGTTGCCGACCTTATGCGCGAAACGATGATTGTCATTTTAAAGATGAGTGGTCCGTTAGTAGCTATTGGTCTTTTTGTGGGTGTTATTGTTTCCATTATTCAAGCTTTAACTCAAGTTCAAGAACAAAGCTTAACATTTGTGCCAAAACTCCTAGCAATTTTTGTTGGGCTTTTGATCTTTATGCCATTTATAGGAAGCACTCTTTTACATTTCTCTGAACAGCTTTTCTTTAAGATAACGCAGCTTGAATAGCCTATGCCGCATAATTATCTTGCTCAAGAATTTCTTCCATTTTTTCTCGTATTTGTTCGAATAACGGGCGCTGTTACCCTTCTGCCTGGCTTTGGTCAAGTTGAAGTTCCTGGACGCATCCGAACGATGCTCGCTTTGGCTCTCTCCTTAGCGCTAACTCCTTGCGTAACAGAGCACCTTCCCGCAGGAGAGATTCACTACGTCGCTATCTTTACAATCGCCGTTCGTGAATTTGTTATTGGGTGTTTTATTGGTATCATCGGTCGGACACTTTTAAGCACGCTTGATATGGCGGGTAACTTAATCAGCTACCAGCTCAATCTTTCAAATGCCACTTTATTTAATCCAGGAATGGGAGCGCAAGGTGTCATTACGTCTCTTATGTTGGCAACGGCAGGCGGCACTCTTCTGTTTGTCCTTGATCTTCACCATCTAATGATTAAAGCGATCGTCCATAGCTATACATTAATTCCAGCGGGGCAAGCTCTCTTGCTTGGTGACTTTTCTCATAATCTCATTGATGTTCTTGCCAGAAGTTTTTCGGTTGCTGTGCAATTTGCCTCCCCGTTCCTTATCATTGGTACTGTCTTGCAATTATCACTGGGTCTTTTAAATCGCCTCGTTCCTCAATTGCACGTCTTTTTTGTTGGTATGCCTCTTCAAATAGGATTTGGAATTTTCGTGTTGGCGCTTGTGATCTCAGGCATCCTCTTAAGATTTGCCCAGTTATTTGATGAGCAATTCTGCTCTATTTTCAACGTATCTTAAGGAAAAGCAATGTCCGACGATAATGAAAAAGATGACGACCAAAAAACAGAGGAACCCTCTGAAAAACGTCTAGAGGACGCTCAAAAAGAAGGTCAAGCCGTCGTATCAAAAGAAGTCATCCATTGGGTCATGCTTGCGGCATGTGCAACCGTTCTGTTGGTTGTTGTCCCCTCTAGCGCAAAAAAAATTGCAAAAACGATACTCCCCCTGATTTCAATGCCTCATGAAATGTTGTTCGAAGCAAGCGCGATCAACCATCTGATTTTTTCTCTTTTTGGTAACGTTTTACTGATTCTTGCTGTCCCCCTCAGCATCCTTATGATCGCACCTTTAGCAGCTGGAATTGCGCAGGTTGGCAACTCTTTCTCTTTTAGTGTTCTTGCCCCCAAGTTTGACAGAATCTCGCCAGCGAAAGGTTTTGGAAGGATTTTTTCTCAAAAGGCCTTGGTTGAAATTATCAAAAGCCTTTTAAAAATAGCTGTTCTAGGAACGGCATTATTTTTTACCTTTAAAAGTCAGCTTTATCATATAGAGGCCTGGATCACCCTGTCTTTAGTGGAACTTCACACTATTTTGCAAGATCTTATTTGGGAAATTTTTCTCATTTTTCTGATCGTTCTTTCTTTCATCGCAGGTGTTGACTATTTGTTTCAGCGATATGATTTTAAAAAGCAACTCAAGATGACTAAGCAAGAGGTCAAAGAGGAACATAAAGAATCCGAAGGTGACCCCCATATCCGCCAAAAACTGCGTCAATTGCGTCAAGAAAGAGCGAAAAAACGCATGATGTCAGCCATTCCAACAGCAACGGCTATTATTACGAACCCGACCCACTATGCTGTGGCTATTTTGTGGGATCAATCAGCAATGGCCGCTCCCAGAGTCGTTGCTAAGGGCAAAGATCACATTGCTTTAAAAATCCGAGAAATTGCGACAAAAAATAAAGTTCCCATTGTTGAAAACCCACCTCTTGCGCGTTCATTGTTCGAGAATATTGAAATAGAGCAGGAAATTCAACCTCAACACTATAAGGCAGTTGCAAACATCATCCATCTCGTGGCGAAAATCAAGCAAAGACAGTTTTAGGCTTCTATTACATGATCTTCGACAAATACCTAGCCTTATGGAATCTTGTGCCTGATGGAGAACCCATCATCACGGGAACGAGTCAATTACTGCCTGTACGTTACAAAAACAAACCAGCTTTTTTGAAAATTTCTATTGAAGAAGAAGAAAAACAAGGAAATCATTTGATGGTTTGGTGGGATGGAAACGGGGCAGCTCGTATTCTTGCGCACGCCGATAATGCCCTGTTGATGGAGCGTGCCATGGGCAAACAGTCACTTATAAAAATGGCTCTACAAGATGGAAAAGATGACGAGGCAACACAGATCATCTGTTCTGTCATAGAAAATCTTCATTCGCATAACAATCAACCCCTTCCAAAACTTGTCCCTCTGGAAAAATGGTTCCAAGAACTTGGACTTGCTGCCATTAAATACGGTGGCATTTTGCAGAAATCTTTTGCCACCGCATCAGAGCTTTTGGCGAAGCCACAAGATGTTGTTGTTCTTCATGGTGACATTCACCACGCAAATATTTTAGACTTTAAAGAACGAGGATGGCTTGCCATTGATCCCAAAGGTCTGATTGGCGAGAGAGGTTTTGATTATGCCAATATTTTCCGTAATCCCTATACTGATTGGCAGCTCGTAACAGCTCCTGGTCGTTTAGCCAGGCGAGCCGATGTGATTTCTAAAACAGCAAATTTAGATCGAACACGCCTGTTAAAATGGGTTCTCGCCTTTGCCGGCCTTTCAGCTGGATGGATAATTGAAGAAGGCACAGAAGAACGCAGACTGAGTCTCGCTGTTGCTGGATTGGCAGCAGTGGAGCTTGGAATTTAAATTCCAAATCATCCCTGTAGTTTTGAGAAATCAGCAACTTGATTTACAAGGGTGACAAATTTATTCAACAGAGCATAACGATTTTCTTTCAAAGCCTGGTCTTCGCAGTTCACTGTAACTTTATCAAAGAAAGCATCTATGGGATCTCGCAATTCTGAAAGATGACTCATCGAACCTTCATAATCTCTCTCATGATACCGGATCTCAACACTTTTTAAAGAATCGTAAAGATATTTTTCTTCTGCTGACTCTTTTAACAAATTAATATGAATTCTGTCATTCTCGCATTTATTGCGAGAATCTATGGATCCTCGGAACAAGTCCGAGGATGACATTGTTGGGGCCGAGGATGACAAGGAGAGATCTGAAGTTTTAGACAATATACCTGATGCACGTTTGTAAGCCGCTTTCAAGGAAACTCCAGCATCTGTATTTAAGAAATTTTGTAAAGCACTTGCGCGTTCAGCAACTGACCAGAGATTATCTGTAGTTAAAAGAACAGCCTCAACATAATCGTGTTCCATGCCTTGATCGCGCAAGTAAACCTTAAGACGATCGTAGATGAATTCAGTAACTTCTTGCTCAATAAATCTCACATTTACCTCTATAGGATTTTGAGGATTTTTAGAAATAAACTCTCGACCAAACTGGTCTTCGTAAGATTTAATAGATTTGTGTATCATATTTTTTATAAATCTATCTTGCAGGTTGTTTTCAATAATCAATCGAATCACACCTAATGCTGATCGTCTTAATCCAAAGGGATCTTTTGAACCAGTTGGTTTAATTTCAGCAAGGCCAATAAACCCAACAAGGGTATCTAATTTATCCCACAAGGCCAATTCCACACTGATAGATGCTGTTGGACAACGCTCGCTTGGCCCTAAAGGTCTATAATATTCCCTTAAAGCTGCTGCCACTTCATGCTTCTCACCCATCGTCTTTCCATAAATCTCGCCCATAATGCCTTGCAACTCTGGGAACTCTCCAACCATTTCCGTGACAAGATCGGCTTTGCATAAAAGGGCAGCACGTTTACCATCAGTTGATGGCATTAACTCAATTAAGCGCTGAACTTTTTGTCCTAAAGTCCCAAGCTTTGCATGGAAGATGATATGATCTAGTTTTGAAACCAATGATTCCAAACCATTCTTCAAATCCCCCTCATAAAAGAAACTGGCATCGGCTAAGCGGGCTCTAAGCACTCGCTCCAACCCATCCAGCATCACAGAATCACCCGCTTTACCTGGCACATTGGTCACAACACCAAAAAAGGGCGCTATCTGGTCATCTTTGTCAACGATCGTGAAGTATTTTTGGTGAACCTTCATAGACGTTGATAAAACAACATCCGGCAAATGCATAAATTTTTCTTCGATTTTACCCAAATGAGCAAAAGGACAATCAATAAGTCCCGCAACCTCTTCCAGCAATCCTTGGTCTTCTTTCAGTTTAAAACCCTTAGCAGCAGCCTGATCAGAAATCATTTTCTTAATCATCGTTTGACGTTCCAGATGGTCTAAGATCACAAAGGATTTTTCGAGTTGTTTTTTGTAATCAGCAAAACTTGTGATGGTCAAAACACCAGGCGCCAAAAAACGATGTCCATAAGTCACCCCGCCAGTATCCACACCAAAACCAGCTACATTAAAATTGACAGGCTTGCTATCGTAAACGCATAAAATAGATCGAACGGGACGAATCCAAGGTTTGCTCATGATTTTGGTTTGGTGGTTATACCAACGCATGGTTTTGGGCCATGGCATAGCATCAACGACTTCATCTAGCATTTCAGGCAAAAATTCAGTGATTTTCTTTCCAGATTCAGAAATCTCGGCATACCAATAGCCGTCTTTTTCGGTTAACTGATCTTTGGTTTTTCCAGTTGATTTCAAAAACCCAGTCAATGCAGCCTCTGGCGCATTAGTCTTTGGCCCACGACGTGTTTCATTGGTGCCTTTGGTCATAGGTTCTAGCCCTATCACACAAATAACCAAACGTTGAGGTGCTACATACGTCTCAACGCTTCCAAAGCTAGCGTTCTTTTTATCTAAAGCCGATTTCCAAAGCACTTTAAAATCACTTTGGGCTTGCAGCTGCATTCTGGCTGGAATTTCTTCGGAGAAAATTTCAATGAGTAATTCTGACATTTATGCAGCCTCTTTTTCTAAACTAATTACCCAAGCCTCACAACACATTTTGGCCAAATCACGAACCCTGGCTATATACCCTGCCCGCTCTGTCACCGAAATAACCCCACGCGCATCTAACAGGTTAAAATAGTGGTTGGCCTTAACGCATTGCTCGTAAGCAGGGAGGATCAGAGATTGCTCCTTCAAATGATTACATTCTTTTTCACAGTCCTTAAAATGCTGAAAAAGAATATCTGTTGAGGCATACTCAAAATTATAAGCTGAAAATTCTTGCTCCGCCCTTTTGAACACATCGCCGTAAGTCAGTTTTCCTTCTCCCTCAAGACCGTTCCAATTGATGTCAAAATGGTTTTCAACGCCTTGAATAAATGTAGCAATACGCTCTAACCCATAGGTAATTTCAACTGGAACAGGATTGCATTCAATACCGCCCACTTGTTGGAAATATGTATACTGTGTGATTTCCATCCCATCACACCACACTTCCCAACCAAGACCAGCTGCACCAAGTGATGGGTTTTCCCAATCATCCTCGACAAAGCGAATATCATGACAGGAAAGATCAAGACCAATGGCCTCTAGGCTTTTCAAATACAATTCCTGTGGATTTTTGGGACACGGTTTCATGATGACTTGAAACTGGTAATAATGCTGCGTGCGGTTTGGATTTTCCCCATAACGCCCGTCTTTGGGACGACGACAAGGTTGCACAAAAGCTGCATTCCATAAATCAGGACCAAGAGCGCGCAATGTCGTTGCCGGATGCGATGTCCCTGCCCCAACCTCGGTGTCATAAGGCTGCAGGACCACACATCCTTGATCTGCCCAAAACTTTTGCAGATCAAAAATAATCTGTTGAAATGACTTTTTTACCACGAGACACAACCTATTTGCGAACAACGAACATCTATACTACTCAAAGTAGCTGATGTCTGTTTTATCCGTCAATGTTCGTTATGGTTTTGTTTGAATTAACAGATCAATCTTCCCCATGCGTTTTTGAATAAGCAGGTTTGCCGTCATAAGCGTTCAATTTTTCTATGTGAACCCACCGATGACTGCTCCCTACTTTTTGCAACAAATCTATAATCATATCATCCTCAGCAGAGCTGCCATCTTTGGTTGTAAAACGGGCACAGAGGTGGTCAACCACATCTGGATTTTTTAAAGGTGGTTTGGGGTAAACCTTAACACCACGACACGAGAGAATCTTGAATAGAAAAGGCGTTGCGGCAGCTATTGCTTCCAAACTTTTACCAACAGTATTCACTGATTGGTTGCTTTCAATAAAAATATCGACTCCATTCACTTGACGCTCTTTGGGCCTGACCATATCTGGTGCAGCACCAATCCTTGGTAAAATGAGAGGCTTATACGTACGCGTAACAAGCTTTGGGTATTTCTTACCCAAATTCTTAATAATGGTATCTGTAAATGTTGTGGTTGAAACGGATCCTTTATCCCCCACCACATCCCTTGTCAAAACGCGATCTTGATCCAAAGTAAGCGCAAAGGCATTTTCAATCATTTCTGCTGCGTTAAATTCACCCAAATACCGAAGCATCATCACCCCTGACAACAGAACGGCTGTTGGGTTAATGACATTTTTTCCTGTGTATTTTGGCGCTGACCCATGAACTGCTTCAAAAATAGCAAAATCATCGCCAATATTAGCCCCCGGAGCAAATCCTAAACCACCAATTAAAGCAGAACTCAAATCGCTGATGATATCGCCATTCATGTTCGTGGTCACAATCACATCAAACTGCTCTGGATTTTTAACCAATTGATGAGCGGCATTATCAATAATAATATGCTGCGCTTCAATATCGGGATACTCTTTTGAGATTTCTTCAAAGGTGCGTTTTAAAAGCCCCTCGGTTAGTTTCATGATATTAGCTTTTGTGGCACAATGGACCAGCTTGCGGCCTTCGGATCTAGCAAATTCAAAAGCTAAGCGAATAATTTTCTCACAACCCTTGCGAGAAATAAGTTTTAAACACTGTGCAACACCAGGGGTTTGCATGTGTTCAATGCCAGCATACAAATCCTCAACATTCTCACGAACAATCACAAGATCAATTCCACGCCCTTGATACGGTGTTGCAACACCAGGCATTTCCTTAACAGGGCGAATATTGCCATAGGTTTCAAACATCTTACGCAAAGTCACATTGGCACTTTTTTCGCCAAAACCAATAGGTGTTGTCAAAGGACCTTTTAAGGCAATTCTGTTTTTGATGATGGAATCAATCGTCTCTTGCGGCACGCCCGTCGCCAGTCCTTTTTTAAAGACCTCAGCTCCTGCCTCGCACACCTCCCAATTTATTTTAACGCCTGTGGCTTCGATGATTTTACGAGTAACACTCGTTACTTCTGGCCCGACGCCATCGCCTGGAATCAAAGTAATGTTGTGAGTTTGAGCAGACATAGGGCAACTTATCCTTAAGATGTTTGAATCTCTTCAAAACCCGTCATTGTCCTTCTCGAACTCCACGTTGTCATCCTCGGACTTGTTCCGAGGATCTAAGATTCTCGCAATAAATGCGAGAATGACACTATAGAAAAATAGGGTTAGAAAGAGATTCTGTTGAATCAACTATGACTTCTATCTTAAGAGGTACTTAGCAGCTTGGTAAGAGGGAAAATACCAGTGGCAACCCAGAATTTAGTCGAACAGCGGCTTCCAACAACGTGAGATGTAGTGAAATAGATGTAAAATGATAACAATCGCCGTCATCAATGACGGCTGTGCTCAATGTGGCCTCAACCTCTGACAGCTCTACTCCTGAATATACCCCATTTTGAGCAAAAGTTTAGAGGCCCCCTCTTTTGTTAAAGTTGCCAGGGAATTGGGTTTGAAAGGATCAGCTGTAAAGTACTCCTTCCACTTTGGAGCGGATGCTGCAACGGCAGCTAATTCCTCCTCATCGCTTAAATGTAAATAACTTAAGATACTGCCCATAGAAATAGGCCGTTCTGTTTGTTGAATCTTTTTCAATTCTGCTTTAATGGACTGTAAGGCTCTTTTATTTTTATCAACAGACTGAGTGTTAGGAGTAGCACTTGCTGTTGCAGAAGCGGCACTTGCACTTGCTGGTGAGGATTTAGCTAAATCTTTTCTCAAAGCCTCAAAAGCCTCTTGTTTCGATTCATCTTCTCCCCCAGAAGAAGAACCTGCTGTCGGAGATAAACGGGCCAAGCGCTCTTTCTTGTCCTCTAAATTAAAGTCACTGAAGTGTTCTAAGATTCCATAGTCCGAATCTATTGCATCTAACTGCTGCGCAGCCAACGCTCTTCGCTTATCTATGAACAAAATGTCTTTGTTCTTCTCATAGTACCCATAGGCCTTTATTTCTCTCTTCAGTTTTGCCGTATTAGAAAGCGGGGATGAAAGTTTTGCAGAAATCAAATGACCAAGCTTCTCCTTCTCTGCTTTAAGCTTTAGATCCTCTTCATTCTCTGTAGATTCTAAGAATAAATTTACCAGCATCTCGGGGGTGAAGACCGAATAAAATGCCTTTAACGCTTCTGCAGAATTTCTCTTGAAAGGATCATTCCCCATAATCCCAATTCTCTCTTCAAAAGAAAGTAAAGCTGTAAATAAACCCAAGACCTTTCTTAATTCATTTTTATAAAAGCTTCGAATATGAACATTCTGAGAATTACCGGCAGGAAGCATTTTCTCATCAAAGACACTGTTCTTTCTTCTAGCAATTAGCTGTTTGACCGTTTCTTGTAACAAACCATCACCACCGGTGACTTTCCCTTGCAACGCTAAAACAACCGTATCCATCCCTTCTCGTTGACCGGTGGGGCAATGCAACAGACCATTGACCAATACAGAAAACATCATAGATCGTTGAGCCGGGTCAGGCATGTTTTTCAAGCTTGTCAGAATATAGATGATGGCTTGTTTCATCTCAGGAACAGACGCTGCATCCATTTGCCAGCCGCTTGCTTCACCGGGTATTAAAGGAATGCCCCATAAGGTTTTTATAAATCCATTTAATTTTGGCAAAAGAGAGTCCTTGATTCGGTCTGCATTGGGAACATGAGCAGATCCAGCATCAACAAAGTCACTGGCTAGAAACTCATAAGAAAGATAGTTCTCTTGTGTATCATCTGTGAAGTTTAACTGTTGAAGCACATCTCCCCATAAACCCAAGATTCCTTTTGCTGGTTCTGGCTGCATGGGGATGGGAGAGAGTTGCGCTTCTGCTAATTGAACTCTGTTAAGGCGAGGTGATTGACGGTCTAGGTCATCAAAAACCTGCTTAAAGATCAGCGTTGATGTTCCTCCTGATGCACTTTCAAAAACAACTCTATCTCCAAAAATAGCGCGAAGCTCTGTTATGCCAAGGTTATCGCCATCTCCCTCGTTCAGCAGAAGGTTGCTTTGTAAGATCAAGAGAGTAAGAGTTCTCTGGAGGTCACGAAGGGAAGAAGGAAGGCTGGTAAGTAGGTTGTAGCTTAAATTGAGCCTTTGAAGAGCGATAAGTTCTATTGGAAGGATCACTGAAGTAAGTTGGTTGCGGTCTAAATCGAGATCCTGAAGAGCGACAAGTTCTTTTGGAATGAGCAATGAAGTAAGTTGGTTGTTTCTTAAATCGATATTTTTAAGAGCGACAAGTTCTTTTGGAATGGACAATGAAGTAAGTAGGTTGAAGCTTAAATAGAGAGTTTTAAGAGCGACAAGTTCTTTTGGAATGGGCAATGAAGTAAGATAGTTACCCTTTAAATGGAGCTCTTGAAGAGCGACAAGTTCTTTTGGAAGGATCACTGAATTAAGATAGTTGTGGCTTAAAGAGAGAGTTTTAAGAGCGACAAGTTCTTGATGAGAATACAATCTAAGAAGATTGATTTCCTGAACATCGTTTCTCCCCATAATTACAGGAATCTTAAGAGCTTTCAAAAGATTATAAAAACTTTCTAATGCCTCTGCTTTTAAATCCATTCCCCCAATACCAAAACGGACACCTTCTACGTGGACGTCTGTGTCTATCTTACCAATAGAGAGATAATGTTTAACTAAGCTTTTTTTCAGCTCATCAGGATTTGTTCGTAAGACGACTTCTAGATCAGCTGTAGCCCAAGTCCTTATATCTCGAACGTTTTTTGTAAAAAATCTATCTAGAGTATCCAAATCTTCTTTTTCTTCATCGCTCTGAGTTTTAGCCATTTTTAAACAACCGTAATACCCGGCTTTTTCTTCCATAGTCATCTGATCAATGCTTTTGAATTTTTGGGTTAAAGAGTAATAAGAAGGGAGTTCGTGCTTTAAGAAATTATCATCAATTCGACGTTCTATATCTCCTAAAAGGGATTCTCTCAAATAAGCTTTCACGGATTTCTCTCGAGCTTTAAGATCTTGAAAAGGGTCTAAAGCTGTTTCTTTAAACGCATACAATCCTGTAGCGATTTGGGAGAGGTGCTTTAAATGAGGTTCTTCTTTTGCATCTTCTATATACTTCTTTTCCTCATCACTCTCTCCTAGCAAGAAACCCTCTACCTTACCCTTAGCAAGAATGCGGGTTGCTTTTACTAAAGCCCGAAGAGAAATATTTCTTTCTTCGGGATTCATGAAAGCACGGGAATGTGTCTGTTTTCTAAGTCCACCAACACCTTTTCCTGTTTTAAGAATATGAACAAGAGTCCAAGCCAGATCTTGATGTTCCTTTTCATCAACCCCCTTATCAAGACGCTCTGAAAGTAAGCGAACAACCTCTATAGAACGGGATAAGGAAGAAGGGGTTGTCGTCGACCGAACTTCTTTAAAAGCTTCTGAGATAAGATCGTCTCTAAAGGCAGGTAAAACAGAGGTGGCAGAGACACTTGCTATGAAGCTAACGAATACCAGAAATGTTTTTAATAAAATCATCCCATTAAACTTTCCCTGATTGCTTTTTATCAAGATTCTATTATTGCTAAACCAAGAAGTGCTATACTCTAAAACTTCTTAATTGCAAGTTAAGAATGAAAAAATGGACCAACTTAGATATTGGTGTCGATATTAAACTGATTCGCTCTCACCATTAACACCTCAATCACTCTATCAACCTTCAAATCTCTTAAATCAGGCTTGTACAAACTGTGATGATAACGTCCCCGCGCCCCGCCTAGACTTGGCGGATTGCAACTGGCGTGAAGTGTTAAAGTTGGGCAACCACCACTGGCCGCTAAAAGAGTTGGGCCTGTATCATTGCCAAGCGTAAACAAAGCATTTTGCCCCAAACCAATCACCTGGTAAAAAGTTGTTTTTCCACATAAATCAATCACTTCAGGTACTTGTTCTTTTATGAACGTCCAGTTCTCTAACGGACCCCCAATCAAGACAGGTTGGATTCCTTTTGTTAAAAGGTAGGCGGCTATTTCAGCATAACACTCTTCTGGCCATTTTTTACGGCCTCCATGGGCCATCGACGCTCCTGGAATTAAAAGCGCATAAGGTTCTGGAATAACAATATCTGTGTCAGCAATCTGCTTTAAATCTAAAACACCTTCAAAAGGAATTCCAAGAGAGTCAAACAATTTGGCAAAACGTTCTTGTGGGTGAAGCGCGCAATCCTCTTTATTGGGTGCTATCCACTCGCTTTTTTTACCCAAAAGAAAAGAATACAGTTTTGTGCGATCTACATTTTGAAGGTCATAGACTCGGTTAAAGCCTGTCTGTCTTAGTTTATTTCTGAACTTAAAAAATTTAGCAACTTGATATAACTTGGCTTTTTCATCCACCCACACCTCATCAAAATAACCCATTTTCAGAGCGATCTCTTTGTAGAGAATAGTCGTTAAAAGTGTCAGATGGTCATTTTTATGATAGTGACGCAGTGCCGCAAACGCAGTTGTTGCCTGCACCATATCGCCAAGAGCGCCCAGTTTAATGATGAGGATGCGATTTTTCATAGGGAGCTGACAACACTTTCAATGCAGGTTTTAATCTCTTTGAGATTAGTGACCGTCACTTTTGTATCAAGACTATAATTTTCATTCAGAGGAGAAACAACAAATAAATGATCAAGCGATAACTGTTCTGAAGCAATACGCATTGATTTCGTGAATTTGGGTTGTTCAGAATATTTAAATTCAATCCCAATTCTTTTTCTTTGATAGGGAATAAATAAATCTAACTCCGCATCTTGGTGAGTAGCCCAAAAATAACAATCTTGCGTGCGAAGAAACAACGTTTTAATCACTTCTTCTATAGCGAATCCTTCCCATGATTGACCAACATGCGTATTAAGAATAAGACTTTCATAAGAAGATATGCTTAGTAAATGATGATAAATACCACTATCTCGAATATATAACTTTGGAGATTTCACTTGCCTTTTACTGATGTTCTCAAACCATGGGGCAAGAGTACGCACCATAAAAGTTCCCTCAAGAAGTCCTAGATACTTTTTTGTCGTCGGCACAGATAAATTTAAAAAACGAGCAATATCTTCATAGTTTAAAATATTGCCGTGATACTGAGTCAAAAAATTCCACATTTTGCTCATTTCTTGGGGACTAAGAGATATCCCCATTAAAGCCAAATCTCGTTCAAAATATGTTTGAATATATGCTTGACGCCAGCGAGAACTCGAAGCGTCAGTTGGCGCTAACAAAGAACGAGGAAACCCCCCTCTTAGCCATAATTGTTTCCAATCTTCAACTTCAAATACACCAAAAGGAGGCAATTCAAGGTAACTGATCCTTCCCGCTAATGATTCCGAAGATTGCCGTAAAAGATCACGCGAAGCGCTGCCTAATATCAAAATTTGTATTTTTTTCTTATCAACTAAAACACGCAAATATGGAAATAGCTCTGGTCTTCTCTGAATTTCATCGATGATAATAAGCCCTTCTAAAGGTTCCAAAGTAAGCTTTGGTGTGTCCAGTTTATTGAGATCACTCGGATCTTCAAGATCAAAATAATGAACTTTGCCTTGATAAGTTTTTGCATACTGCCGAGCTAACGTGGTTTTACCACATTGTCTTGGACCAAGAATGGCGCATATGGGCATGATCGTAAAATCATTGCATATAAAATCTAGGTAATTTTTTCGAATCTTTTCCATGAAAATCCATAAAAGCAGTTAGCGTTTTTCATGGATAAATATATCACATATTCACCGCTTTTGCATACAACTCAAGCGTTTCTTGAATCATCTTGTCCAAGGAAAAGTTTTGAATAATATGTTTTCTTGCTCGATCACGAAGTGAAGCATCATCGGGTAAAGAAAAAACATGTTGAATCATTTCAGCCAAAGCATTTGCATCACCGGGTGGCACCAAAAATCCAGTTTGACCGTGCACACACATTTCAGGCGTTGCCCCGTGGTTTGTGCCAATATAAGGACGCCCCATCGCCATCGATTCAGCCGTCACACGACCAAAAGCTTCTGGATCCGTTGAACAAGACAAAACAAGGTCAGCTGCCGCATAAGCAACGGGCATAGAATCATATGATACTATCACTCTAATCGGTAAACCTTTGCTCAAAGCTTCAAGTTCCAAACGATAATCAACGCGACCTTGATCATCTCCCAAAAGAACAACAGTCATCTTGCTATGGTCTAATTGACGGAGAGCTTTTAACAAAACTCCCTGCCCCTTCCAACGCGTCAAACGACCTGGCAGAAGAATAAGTTTATGATCTAAAGGAACCTCCCATTCTTGGCGCAGAGATTTCACTTGATCCAGTGAAATTTTAGAGGGATCGAAAATATTCGCGTCAATTCCCTCTGGAATCACAACAACGTTGGATCCCAAATGCGGATACTGATTTCGAATATGATTGGCCACATAGTCAGAAATAGCGATGACTTTGTCTCCACGCGCCATCACCGAATTATAAAAGGATTTAAAAAACCCGTTGCTATTGTAAACACCATGATACGTTGTGATAAAAGGGATCTTAGCAACCCTTGCTGCTCTGAGCGCACTCCAAGCTGGTGCGCGTGATCTGACATGAATCAGTTGAATGTTCTCAGCCTTAATCAGATCAACAAGTTTTTGTATGTTTTTATAAATGGTCAAAGGACATTTGGTGTTTAAAGGCAAGATGACATGCTGACCACCGTTTGAACGCACCTCATCAGCAAGCACACCACCAGCTGATGCCACATAGTTTCCAACACCTGGATAATGCGCACCAATACCCTTGACCATATCAAGAGTTGCCATTTCCACCCCTCCACTATTAAGGGAGGGCAAAACTTGTAAAACCGCTTTTAGTGTCATTAAAAGATGAATCCTTGATTTTTCAGCTCAATCCTACAAGCCTCAGCCGTTGTGAATTGAACCCCCAGCATACCAACATTTTGCGCGCCATTTACATTGATTTGAACGTCATCAAAGAATATCGATTCCTTTGGATTTAAATCATATGTTTTCAAAAGATGATGATATATTTCCTTAGCCGGTTTTAAAACGCCAAGGTCAGCAGAAACAACAACACCTATAAATTTGTCAAAAAATGTATACCTCTTTTTAAGAAAAGCCACAATTTCATGCACATTATCGGTGATTGAATAAAGGGGGATTTTGGCTTGATATAACTTTTCTAACAAGTCAAAACTTCCCTCCATTGGCGTTAAGGATTCTTTGACCTCAAACATAAGCTCATTTAACTTTGAAACAGAGATTCCCAGTTGCTGATGATAGATTTGAACAACCTCAGCCTCAGTTAATTTACCCTTGTTCAGATCAAACCACGCGGGAGATTTAAAGAACTTGAGCGTTAAATCATCATGATCTGAGTAATCTGGAAATAGCCTGATAACAACTTCTTTGGGTGCCCATTTAACAAGCACGTTGCCAATATCAAAAACAATGTTTTTAGGTTTCATACAAGGTATCCATTCAAAATCACATCAATCAAATTCAATAGTTGTGATTTTAAAGTATGACATGACAATTCAACATGGACTTCAAATTTAAAGACATCACAAAAAATGCCCCGGATAATTTAGCCCAAACCTAGACACTTAACCTAAAATTGTATCAAAAATTAACCAAAAATTAACTTTTCCTACATCTACCCCCGCCCTTCATTGGGAGGGGCCACCCACTACCCCGGGCTCCGGCTGGAATTAGATAAATCCTCCCCCATGCCGCTAAACCTGTCGAAAAAAACAGGGCGGGTACCTTTTTATGGGCGCCAATGCAAACGTTTGTAATTATAACATTAATCCAAAATAATTAATAAATTGATAATTTTCAAAAAAATATCACTACACAGGTCATACTCTTAATCACACCCCAACCTTAACATTCTCATTGAGCAACACTCAAGATTGTTGTGCGTCAAGCAGCCCAAGTCAATTGGGCTGCACACTTAAAGGCATTTAGCTATCCGACACCTGCGCCTGACGCCTAGAATCGGCATAACTTAACACTTCTCCCACAAATAACGAATTTAAATCTGCCTTTGTGAGTCTTTCTTTGCCATCTTCTGGAGATAAAGAACTGTAACTCATTAAAGAGGTTACAAGAGCAAATGATCCTCCCCCCGAACCCAGATGGGTTGTCGTGCGTCCATTGGATACAAGCTTATCCTGATGATAAAGCCGCCCTAAGGTTGGGAAACCATCATAGGTAACAGAACGTCTGCCAACCCAGCGCTTAGCGATATTATCTTTTTCCAAAGCGATCATATCGTCTTCTGTCAGTGTTTTACCTGTCGTATCTCTTTTCAACGCCAAAGAAACAAGCCATGGCACGACATCATTAAACATTTGAAGCTGTAAACGGTTTCTATCTTTCGCAAAAGCTTCATGAATCGTTGGCTCTTTATCACCGTAATAGGCTTTGGTTCCAGCCCCTCCTAAAAACAGTTCATCTCCTCTGACTCTTCCTTGCCACGCCAATACAACACCAACTTTGTGTACTTCCATACAATGATTAAAGGTGCCTATTTTTTCCAACTCAGCCTTTGAAATAGGAATGTTCAGAGACAAAGAGGCTCCTGTAAATCCAGCATAGACCGGTTCACTAAACCCCAAGTGGCTCAAGGTCCCTACTGATTCACCTGGACAAAAGACATAAGTAACGTCTGTCCCTTTGTGCTTAATTTCTGAGCCATCAGCAAACTTCAAACCCTCTATCTTGATTTGACCAGCCTCCTGATCGCCATAAATAACTTCCGTTACCTTTTGATTAAACTTCAATTGGAAACGATCACCCATAGACTTTTTAAGATACGCTTCAAGCTTTGGTAAAAAGGTTTGCGTATCAAGGCAACCACCGGGGCGCCACAAAGCCACAGCGTCTTGTTTCCATTCCCGTTTACCTGGCTCGCCAATTGAATGACTATCACAAAACTGACGCAAGCTTGGATCACATGCCACCACTTCATCAGGTGATAAAATTTTGCAATTTATATACCCCAATTTTTGATAGCTATCCCTCATGCTTATGGCGCGATCATTGGCATTGGGAACATCATAGATAAGATCGACTCTATATCCTTTGTGAAGCTCCGCTTTTGCTCCACTTTCAAGTTCACAACACGGATTAAAATTGGATTCTTTTAAAATAGCTTTAAGCTCATCATCTGCAGAGGCATATAATTGCTTCCACAAAAGCATTCCTGCTTTCCCAAGAGCTAGCAAAGCGTCCGTCCGTTTTTTGTGTCCAGATTCATTTTGCCCATAGATTTCCACTTGTTCAATAAAACGTTTCGTACATTCTGAATCATTGACACCGGCAACATCATCGACCCGTATTCCTCCTGGATCAGAAAATTTAATTTTCAGTTTTTCTTCTACTTCTTTACCACGAGGCACAACAGACACAATCTCATCTGGTGTATGGCTGTTCCAAATGTTAGCGGCTGTCGTTTGCGATGTTGACGCATTCTTTTCGTAAATGGTAACGCGAACGGTTTGTCCCTTTTCTTTAGCCCGCAAGTGGGTTAATAAAGCCTCTATTAAACCTAAGGTGTCCTCCACCAACAATAACAGTGTGGCTTTCCTCTGTGCTAACAGTCGGGAGTGTTTTTGATGAGTCCTCAGCTACTGACTGTAGAGTTGAAAAAACAAAACTGAGCATGAGGATAAAACTCATTTTGCCTATTTTAGGACGCTTACTAAAAAACATTTTCTGCCTTTCTGTACTGAAATTTATTGTTTGATACATAATTTACCCATAATGCCTTCCAGAGGATAGATGGTTTCTTTGCAAAGAAACCTAACATTCTCATTGACCAACACTCAAGATTGTTGTAAGAATAGCAGTAAAATTTCTTGTACTTAATCGTTTTTCAAAAGGTAGCTTAATGGCCTCTCATAAATCCGCAGAAAAAAGCATCCGACAGACAGCTCGTCGCACGCTTGTCAACCAAAACCGTGTCGGTCGCATTCGTACATTCGTTAAAAAGATTGAGGCCTTGCTTGCCACACCAAACGCAAAAAAAGAAGAAGCAGCGACTGCTCTGGTTCAAGCTGAACGTGAACTCATGCGCGGTGTTAGTAAAGGCGTTCTTCACAAAAACACAGCGTCTCGTAAAGTTTCTCGCTTAACAAAGCGTGTTAAAGCGCTCGCTTAAGTTTTTTTCTTAAAAAGATTATAGAGGGGTGCTTTTGCACCCCTTTTTTATTTTCGAGGTTCGTAAATGGTTCATCAAACCGATGTTGTGGTTATTGGAGCTGGCCCTGTTGGGCTTTTTGCAATCTTTGAATGCGGAATGCTGCGTTTAAAATGCCATGTTTTTGATGCCCTGGATCGAACCGGTGGCCAGTGTGCGGCTCTTTATCCTGAAAAACCCATTTATGACATTCCAGCCCATCCTGAAATTTCAGGCGCTGATCTGGCTGAAAATCTCCACAAACAAGCGGCGGCTTTTAATCCCGTTTATCATTTAAGCGAGCAAGTTCAAAGCATTGAACAATTGGACACAGATGGACGCCATTGGCGCATCACAGGCAACAAACAAAGCGTTGTCGAGGCCAAATCTATTATCATTGCAGCCGGTGTTGGTGCTTTTGGGCCCAATCGCCCTCCCCTTGATGGTATTGAAGCATTCGAGGGTAAATCTGTTCATTATTACGTTAATTCCAGGGAAAGCTATCGGGGCAAACATGTCGTTATTGCTGGTGGAGGTGATTCCGCTGTTGACTGGGCGATTTCTCTCAGCGAATTAGCAGCAAGTGTTTCTGTTATTCATCGTCGCCCAAAATTCAGAGCTGCTCCTGAAAGTGAAGCACGCCTCCATCAATTGGCAAATGATGGCAAAATTAATTTGGTGATTCCTTTTCAATTATCAGGACTTAGCGGAGAAAACGGTCAGCTAACAACGGTTGAAGTTGAATCTCTAGAAGGCGAGAAGAAAAGCTTAAAAGCAGATATTCTGTTGCCGTTTTTTGGGCTTTCGATGAATTTGGGGCCCATTGCTGAGTGGGAATTGGGATTATCAAAACACCACATTACAATTGATCCCTTAACGGCCGCCACCAACCGCGCGGGTGTCTATGCCATCGGTGATATTGCAACATACCCCCATAAACTTAAATTAATTCTAACAGGCTTTGCAGAGGCAGCTCAAGCAGCTCACGCCATCCGCCATTTTCTGTATCCTGATGAAGTGATTCACTTTGAATATTCCACAACAAAAGGCGTACCGGGCGGAGTTTAGGCTTCTGGCACAATTCTTCTGCTTCAATTCTTCTGCTTCAATTCTTCAACTCCCTATTGTCATCCTCGGACACAACAGTTGTCATTCCTCTCGAACACAATAGTTGTCATCCTCGGACACAATAGTTGTCATCTTCGGACACAATAGTTGTCATCTTCGGACTTGTTCCGAAGATCTTTTGAGGTCAGTGTGATGGCTTCCTAAGATCCTCGGAACAAGTCCGAGGATGACAGAGTGCGTGTGATGACGGAGACTATTCTGCAGGCACCTCTTCTGTTGAAGGAGGCGCTTCCTCTGTTGGTGGTGTACCTGCTTCATCTGTTGAAGGAGGTGTTTCCTCTGTTGGTGGCGTACCTGCCTCATCTGTTGAAGGAGCTGCTTCCTCTGTTGGTGGCGTACCTGCCTCATCTGTTGAAGGAGGTGTTTCCTCTGTTGGTGGCGTACCTGCCTCATCTGTTGAAGGAGGTGTTTCCTCTGTTGGTGGCGTACCTGCTTCATCTGTTGAAGGAGGTGTTTCCTCTGTTGGTGGCGTACCTGCTTCATCTGTTGAAGGAGGTGTTTCCTCTGTTGGTGGCGTACCTGCTTCATCTGTTGGAGTTGGCGTTCCTTCTTCTGGAGGTGGCGCATCGCCTGTAGGTTCAGTCATCGGCTCATCTGTTGGAGGAGGTGTTTCTTCTAATGATGGAGCTGCCCCATCTTCTGAAGAAGGTGGCGTATCTTCTGTTGGTGCAGGATTTTCAGCAGCCTGTGCTGCCTTAGCCGCAGCATCCTCTTCTTCCTTAGCCGCCTTAGCAGCATCGGCCTCTTCTTTAGCTACTCTAGCAGCCTCTTCCTTCTCTGCTTTAGCCGCAGCAGCGGCTTCTTTTGCCGCCGCAGCTTTTTCTGCAGCTGCCGCTTTCTTAATTGCATCTGCCTCTGCTTTAGCTGCTTTTCTAGCGGCCGCTGCTTCTTTGTCTTGCTGTAATTTTTCTGCTCTTGCTGCCTTTTTAGCAGCGTCTGCTTCTTTTTTGGCTGCATCTTTTTCTAAGTTTGCAGCTTTTTTAGCGGCAGCGGCTTCTGCTGCCAAGGCCTTCTTAGCTGCACTTGCCTCTTTTGCAGCAGCTGCTTTTTCTGCATTCGCTGCTTTTTTAGCTTCTGCTGCTTCGGCAGCCGCAGCCGCTTTTTCAGCAGCTGCCGCTTTCTTAATTGCATCTGCCTCTGCTTTAGCAGTTTTCTTGGCTGCTGCTGTTTCCTTATCTTGTTGTAACTTTTCTGCTCTTGCTGCTTTTTGAGCCTCTATCTCTGCTTTCTTTGCTTCGGCCTCTTCTGGTGAAAGTTTAGTCGCTACTTTTTTAACCACTGCTTTTTCTTTTGCAATTAAAGATTTACCTCCTGGTTTTGTGTGAGTCGGTTTAGGTACCGACTTCCCACTCGCCATAGGAGCCGTAGCTCCATCTCCTGGTACAGGAATGCCATTCTTATCTAACATCAATCCTGCGAGATGCTTTCCTTGATCATCCTTATTTTTTCCTAAACAATTTTTTATATCAGCAGCAGCACAACTCTTAGCACAAAGATCACGCTTGTCTGGAGCTTTACAAGAATTACCAATGATACCGAAACCACCTGTACATCCCTTATTACATGCGGTTTTTAAAGTTTTTAAAAGACCTGGTAATTTTTTAGGATCGTTTACTTGCATACCTTTGACATAAGCCTGGTAAGCTGTCTGCACAGGATCTATCTTTGCAGGCGGAGGAGATTTTGCTGTGGTTTTTTTTGTTACATGAGGTACTACAGCTTGAGCAGGAACTGACGCCGCCACTACAGCAATCAAACAAACGCTCGCAAATGCAATCAACAATCTTTTAAAAGATAAGGTGTTCATCTTATTCTCTCGCTTTAAATTGAAAAATTAGTTTTCTACCCTACAGTCTACTTCATTGGCTATTAACAAATGATTAACCGCTTTGTTTTTTGTTTTTTTTTAATCCAAAATTCGCTAGGTTAGAGGATGGTTTTTTAATTTGACTGTCTGTATAACTAATTTTTCCAGCGCGTCATTCTCGCATTTATTGCGAGAATCTTAGATCCTCGGAACAAGTCCGAGGATGACAAAGAGCGATTATGCAGAAAGTATATTTCTTAAAAAACAATCAAAATTAAAGATAGGTTTTTAAAGTACATGGGATTTAATTGTGGAATTGTTGGATTACCAAACGTTGGTAAATCCACCTTGTTTAACGCTTTAACAGCAACCGCGGCAGCAGAAGCTGCTAATTATCCGTTCTGCACCATTGAACCAAATACGGGGCGTGTTGGTGTGCCGGATGAACGTCTAGACAAAATTGCTGCCATCGCTGGATCTGCCAAAATCATTCCAACACAACTAGAGTTTGTTGATATTGCAGGGTTGGTCAGGGGCGCTAGCAAGGGCGAAGGCTTGGGCAACCAATTCTTAGGGCACATTCGTTCAACCGATGCCATTATTCATGTGCTGCGTTGTTTCGAGGATGATGACATCACCCACGTTGAAGGATCAGTTGATCCCCTAAGGGATTTGACGACCATTGAAACAGAATTGCTCATCGCTGATATGGAAAGTTTGGAACGTCGAGTTGTATCTCTTGAGAAAAAAGCCAAAGGAAACGATCCAGAATCGAAAGCTATACTCCCCATTGCGCAAAAGGTATTAGCTGCCCTTCAAGAGGGTAAACCGGCTAAATCTGTTTCTGTCTCTAAAGATGAAATGCATTTATATGATCAGCTTCAGCTGATTACCAGCAAACCCATTTTGTACGCTTGTAACGTCGCTGAAAGCGAAGCCGCAACAGGCAACGCACATACCCAAAAGATTTTTGATTATGCCAAATCTCAAGGAGCTGGTGCCGTTATTATTTCTGCTGCCATTGAAGCAGAAGTATCAACATTGACTTCAGCAGAGGACCAACAAGAGTATTTAGAAAGCTTGGGTCTAAAAGAAACAGGCCTGAGGCAAATCATCCGTGAAGGTTACAAACTTTTAAACTTGTTAACATTTTTCACCGTTGGCCCCAAAGAAGCCCGTGCTTGGACTGTTTATCAGGGTGACAAAGCACCGCAAGGAGCTGGCGCTATTCATTCTGACTTTGAACGTGGATTTATTTGTGCTGAAACGATTGCTTACGATGATTACATTGGGTGCAATGGAGAAGCCGGCGCTAAAACAGCCGGAAAATTAAGGCAAGAAGGTCGTGATTATTTAATTAAAGACGGCGACATTTTTCATTTTAGATTTAACGTTTAGAGAATAAATGTATTTCCAAACCTGTTTCTCTAAGATTGTCATTCTCGCACTTGTTGCGAGAATCTGGATCCTCGGAACGAGTCCGAGGATGACGAGATGAAGTTTGGAAAGAAGTCTATTCTAACGGGGCCGGTATAACAAACCATCCTTCAATAACATCTCTCGGAATTTCTAGGATGTCAGTGCATGTGCTGCAAAGGTCATCGTAATATGCAGCTGCTGCCTGGAGTGGAAGTTTTTTTTGTCCAGTGCTTTGGCCAAGTGTCAATAGTGAGCGAAATACTCTCAAACTCACTGAACAGTTTTCTGTAACATCTACACGTTTATACTCAAACAAATCTATACTCTGTTCACATAACTTAACACGGTGCTTAGGATCTTCAGGTTTAGTATATTTTGCCGCGTATCCAGCTATAACAGTCATGGCTATCACATGATCTCTGAGATAGTCAAATTCACCTATCCCCTCCTCAGCTTCTGTTTTGAAGCTAGTCAGATTTTCCATAGCTCGTCCATACTCAGGTGGTAAATTTCTATATAATATTTCTCCTAAAAGTTGTTGCATTATAATTTTAGGATCAATTATGTTAATAGCAGGTTAAAATTACAAAAAATTAGCGTTTTTAGAAATTATTTCTTGATTTTGTTATCCTGAATCATAACTTTTATTGATTCCAAGGGTATATGAGACGCCTATTTTCTGGATCGCCAACGTTTGTTCGTCTTTGCGAGGAACATGCGACGTGATGGGTTGTTATTATTTTACGTCTATTCCGCTATAGAAAGCTTTGCGAATAGTTTTGATCTGCACACACCTTTTTTACTTATGCAACAGGTCAGTTAATACCATTTAAATAAACATTTTCAGAATATTCAACACCACCAATTTTTGTTAAAATTCTATCTAAAAAATGGAATCCTAAATCTTTATAAAACTTCTGTGCTGACGTATTTTTATCTAACGCAATTATGATAAAGGGAGTTAAAGTTTCTTCTTCAAGACGTTGCATTGCTTTCCCCATAAGCTTTTTTCCAGCACCTTTTCCTTGGTATTCTGGCAAAATATAAATTGCATAAACCTCACCTTTTCCATATTGAGAATGACTAGAAATACCAAAATCACAAAACCCAATAATTTTTTTATCAGCAATAGCCACAAGCGAGTACTTCTTAGGTTCTCTCATCCACTTGAGTCGACCTTCTAACCTTTGATCAAAAGAAATGTTATCCAAAAAGCTCTGCTCAACAATCCCTTTGTAAGCTTGTTTCCACGTCCGAATAGAAATATGAACAATCTCAGGATAGTCAGATTCTTCAGCATTTCTTACGGTAATTGAGGTATCAAAAGTCAAGTTGTATAGCTTTCTTGATGTAAAAAAATGGGATGGTCTTATTTTCTATTTTACCCAATAAAATCTGGATTATTGGCCCCTACGGGACTCACGATATCTGGTATAAAGTGGCAACCCAGGTATTTTGAGAACACACCCGAGTCGCCAATTTACAAAGATCTAATGCGCCAAAATTGCCAACAGCAACAAAGCCACGATGTTAATGATTTTAATCATTGGGTTAATGGCTGGACCCGCTGTGTCCTTATAAGGATCCCCAACAGTGTCACCGGTCACAGCGGCTTTATGAGCCTCTGACCCTTTGCCACCAAAATGACCATCTTCGATGTATTTCTTGGCATTGTCCCAAGCACCACCACCAGAAGTCATGGAAATTGCGACAAACAATCCCGTTACAATGGTCCCCATCAACATAGCGCCGAGTGCCGCAAAAGCAGCGGCCTGATCGGCAATCAGATTAATGACCAAATACATCACAGCTGGCGCCAATACTGGAAGCAAAGACGGCACAATCATTTCAGAAATAGCAGCCTTTGTTAACATATCAACCGCAGCACTATAATCTGGTTTTGCTTCGCCGGTCATAATTCCTTTAATTTCACGGAATTGACGACGAACCTCAACCACAACCGCGGCACCAGCACGACCAACAGCCTTCATGCCCATTGATGCGAACAAATAGGGCAACATACCGCCAACAAGCAATCCAATCAAAACATACGGATCCTCTAACCTGAATTGAACGTTCATGTTCGGGAAATAATGCTTTAGGTCTTCTGTGTAAGTTGCAAACAAAACAAGTGCCGCCAAACCAGCTGAACCAATTGCATACCCCTTGGTTACTGCTTTCGTTGTGTTACCAACCGCATCCAAAGCATCTGTGACCACACGAACTTCTTTTGGTAATTTAGCCATTTCAGCAATACCACCAGCGTTGTCTGTCACGGGACCATAAGCATCCAAAGCCACAACCATTCCAGCCACAGCCAGCATACTAGTAGCCGCAATTGAAATACCAAACAAACCAGCATTTAAGTAAGCAATCAAAATTCCCGCACAAATCACCAAAACTGGCAAAGCCGTTGCTTCCATGGAAACAGCAAGACCCTGAATGACATTGGTACCATGACCTGTCGTTGAAGCCTCTGCGATACTTTTAACTGGACGATACGCGGTTGATGTATAGAATTCTGTGATCCATACCAACAGCCCTGTAACACCCAAACCTGTTAAACAACAAATTTGCAAGTTCATCACACTAAATGACAATCCACCCACATTAAAAGGAACTGTCATTCCTTGGAATATGAAATTCGTTGTGAAGTAGATCAGAATCGCCGACAAAACCGTCGTTGCTATAAAGCCTTTGTACAAAGCTTTCATGATGTTCTTGGAAGCATCCAATTTCACAAAGAATGTTCCAGCAATTGAAGCAATAATACAAACAGCACTAATCGCTAAAGGATAGGTCATCATCATTCCTTGCATTGGACCCGCAAAGTAAATCGCGGCCAATACCATGGTTGCGACTAATGTTACTGCATAGGTTTCAAACAAGTCAGCAGCCATACCAGCGCAGTCACCAACGTTATCACCAACGTTATCAGCAATTACAGCAGGGTTACGGGGGTCATCTTCTGGAATCCCCGCTTCCACTTTACCAACAAGGTCAGCACCAACGTCTGCCCCTTTTGTAAAGATGCCGCCACCTAAGCGTGCGAAAATGGAGATTAAAGAAGCACCAAAGCTAAGGGCTACTAAAGCTTCTAACATCAAACGCTGTTCAATATTAGCGCCTAGAAGGTAGTAGTAATATAAGCTCACCCCCAACAGACCTAAACCAACAACCAACATTCCAGTCACAGCTCCTGATTGGAATGCAACATTTAATGCATTAGCAAGTCCAGTCCGCGCGGCTTCAGCTGTTCGAACGTTTGCTCTAACCGAGACAAACATACCAACATAACCAGCACAGCCAGAAAGGACGGCTCCAATGACAAACCCTAGAGCAACCAAGGGCGCTAAAAAATAAGCCAAAAATATGGCAATAACGACACCAACAACGGAAATTGTTGCGTACTGACGGTTTAAGAAAGCTTGCGCTCCCTCTTGAATTGCCTGGGCAATTTGTTGCATCTGCGGTGTTCCAGTAGGGCACGCAAACACACGCATGCTAGCAAATACGGCATAAACAAGTGCCAGTATCGCACAGCCTATGATAACTAGTGACAGGGTATCCATAAGTTAAGTGTTCCTTTTGTAGTTCAACATGATATCTTTCTTTATAATTGGAATATTGTAAGAAATACAGCGTTGTTTGGCTAGATGATTAATTCAGGCAAAAAAGTAGATTCTCCTCTCATTCTTTCAACAGTGTCATCCTCGGACTTGTTCCGAGGATCTAGAGATTCTCGCAATAAATGCGAGAATGACGAGTTGGAAGATCTTCTAGACCATCTCTACACCCTTCACGGCAAAGAAATTGACTTGGGACTCGACCGTCTTATTTCTCTTTTGGATAAACTTGGGAATCCTCATCTAAAAATTCCATCAACAATTCACGTAGCTGGAACCAATGGTAAAGGCTCAACGATTGCTTTTTGTCGAAGCATTTTAGAAGCAGCAAACCACAAAGTGCATGTCTACACCTCCCCTCACCTTGTGAAATTTAATGAGAGGATCCGTCTAAACGGGCAATTGGCCCAAGATAATCAGCTTTATGAAACACTTCAAGAAATCCTCCGAATTAATGACTCTCAACCTATTACTTTTTTTGAAATCACAACGGCCGCGGCATTTTTATTATTTTCAAGAATTTCATCGGATTTTGTTTTGCTTGAAACAGGTCTTGGGGGGCGTCTTGATGCCACGAATGTTATTGACTCCCCCCTAGCGTCGATCATCACCCCTATTTCCTATGATCACCAAGAATTTTTGGGGGACACACTTCAGAAAATTGCTTTTGAAAAAGCAGGGATAATCAAATCTGGTTGTCCCGTTATTGTCGGTCCCCAACCCAAAGAAGTCATTCGGGTTATCAAGGAACAAGCGACTCTCAAACGTTCTCCTTTGTATCTTTATGAAGAGGATTGGGATTTGGATATTCTGTTATCCTATCCTGAGCCAGCTTTAAAAGGGGATCACCAACGGATCAATGCAGCAACGGCTATTAAAACCATTCAAACAGTCACCTCAGTTAATTCAGAAACAATTGCCACAGGACTAGCCTCTGCGACATGGCCAGGACGTCTGCAATTGTTGCAAAAGGATCCTTTTGAAATTTGGCTTGATGGCGCTCATAACCCCGCAGGCGGAGAAATACTTGCTCATGAAATTAAAAAATGGGGACAAGATGTTGCTGTGGTTGGGATCATCGGTATGAAAAAAAGAAAGGACGCATTAGAGGTTTTAAGAATCATAAAACCTGTCCTTAAAAAAACCTATATGGTGCCAGTCGATGAAAATGGAAAAACTGGCCCTTCTCATTCACCAAAAGAATTGTGTGAAATGGCTGCATCAATTGGTTTACCATCCGATCAAGCCTTGGATTACGGACATGCTCTGAGGTTAGCCCAAAATGATCATCCTCTTTGTAAGTGCGTCATTATGGGGTCGCTCTACTTAATTGGCGAGGTCTTAAAAGATTTGCTCAGATAACTGCTATGGTGGATATGTTTTGTTCACATTATGTTTCCTTTTTCGTTGGTTTAAAACCCCCAACTGTCGTCCTGAGATCCTCGGAACAAGTCCGAGGATGACAAATGTGGTGTCCGAGGATCTTGAGAATGACAGCATGGAAAATTTGTCCGCTGTTTTTTGAGAATCTTGTTACCTTTAAAGACCCCGAGTCCCGAGAGTTATTTTAAAGGAGGGTTTGGTCTAGCTTTCC
>CANJLN010000019.1 GCA_947475175.1 Alphaproteobacteria bacterium | reverse complement strand
CACACAAAATTCTTTTCTTTGTTCTGATTTTTTTGACGATTTTAGGATCCTGTACCGGAAACAGGGCGCCCTTAAAGTCAGATTCGTTAACAACCATCCTTTGGACTGCGTCCGCTGGGTCAAAGGAAAACCGACCGGTTATAAAGAAAAGGATCTGATGCCGGAGAAACGGCAAGGATGTTGCGAGCCGCAGAGCAACCAGCCGCAAGGGGTATGAGCCGTGATAACCCCTCCTTTAAGATAAACTTCCGGGTTCGGAGTCTTAAAGTGTATCAGATCCCAAAAAACAGCGGACAAATTTTTCTCCTCTGTCATTCTAGAGGCCCCGTTGTCATTATCGGGCTTGACCCGAGAACCCATGGACCTGGATCCTCAACCCCCCTTCGCCATGGCTTCGGCGGGCAAGCAAGTCCGAGGACGACAGTTGGGGAGCTTGAACAACGAAAAAGGAAACAAAGAAATGACTTAAATCATAGCCAAGAACTGCCGTCATGGCGAGCAACGAAGTTGCGTGGCCATCCAGTTAAATAATATCTTCATACAAATCTTTCCATTCAGGGTTCATGCTCAATAAGCATTGCTGGCTATTTCAGCCTGTATCACTTTTTCTGGATGGCCACGCAACTTCGTTGCTCGCCATGACGACACTTGTGTGGAATAGGTAGCCCTAAATTTGCCCCACACTCTTAACCTTGGCTTTCGGATGGACTTCGTTTTGAGACATGATAATGGTCGCGGGTCTAATGCGCTCCAGAATTGACCGCACAAAAGGACGCACCATTGCGCTTGTAATCAAAACAGGAGACTCTCCCAGCATCGACATTTTGTCATAAACTTGGCGAACGCGGTTTATAAATTCTTGGATTTGACTTGGTGCCATTGCTAGCTGTTTGTTATCAGAATCACCGACAAGAGAATCCGCGATTTGTTGTTCCCACAAAGACGATAAACTCACCATGCTTAAAACACCATCATCTGTATTTGCAAAGGTAATTTGACGCGACAAACGCAAACGAACATGTTCTGTAATAACGGACAAGTTTCTGGAGAAAGAAGTCGATTCTGAAATTCCCTCTAAGATAGTTGAAAGATCACGAATCGAAACACGTTCACTCACCAGGTTTTGCAAAATACGTTGAATACCACCAACGGTAATTTGACCTGGAACCATATCATTGAGAAGTTTTTTGTAAGCTTCCGGCATGTTATCCAAAAGTTTTTGAACATCAGCATATGTTAAAAGATCGGAAATATTATCTTTAACAATCTCAGAAAGATGTGTTGATAACACTGTTGCTGGCTCAACAATTGTATAATTAAAAGCAATCGCTTCAGCACGCTGATCTTCGCGTATCCAAACAGCTGGCAAACCAAAACTTGGCTCGAGTGTTTGCTCGCCATATATTTGAATTGGCTTTGCTTGGGGATCCATAACTAAAAGCTGCCCTGGCCTCAGATCTCCACGTCCCGCTTCTAATTCTTTAACACGGATAATGTATTCATTCGGCTCAAGCTGAATATTATCTTGAAGTCTAACAGATGGTAAAATAATACCAAGATCAGTTGCCAGTTGATGACGTAAATGTTTAATAAGGTCGGTTAGTTTTTGACCATGTTCTTGGTTTAAAAGAGTTAACAGCCCATAACCAAGCTCTAAACGAATCGAATCAATTTGCGGTGCACTAGAAATATTGTCAGTAGCAGCAGTCGCCCCAGAAGGCAAACCGCCAGCTCCTGGTTGACCTGTTGGAGCAAGGTTTGCTGCTTCTTTTTCAACTTGTTCCTGCAGCAAGTCTTTTTGCTTTGAAAGATACCAAGCTGACCCACCCGTAATACTTGCTAAAAGAAGAAAGGGAAAGATAGGAATCCCAGGCAATAACCCTATTGCTCCTATCAAAGAAGCACTCATACCAAGAGCCGTTGGAGACGCACCCAACTGGCTGAACAGGGCTTTATCAGTTGCCCCTTCTATACCCGCTTTTGAAACAAGCAAACCAGCTGCCAGAGAAACGATAAGGGCAGGAATTTGTGTTACAAGTCCATCACCCACAGTCAGTAATGTATAATAGCGTGACGCTTCCATAAAGGTAAGACCATTTTGAGCCACACCAATGACCACACCACCAACAATATTAATAAATGTAATTAAAAGGCCAGCAACCGCATCACCTCTAACGAACTTGGCCGCACCATCCATGGATCCAAAAAAATTACTTTCTGATTCAAGTTCTTTTCGTCTCTTACGCGCAGTTGCCTCATCTGTAAGCCCAGCTGACAAATCAGCATCAATAGCCATTTGTTTACCAGGCATAGCGTCCAAGCTGAAACGAGCAGATACTTCAGCAATACGACCCGAACCTTTGGTGATCACCACAAAGTTCACAATCACCAAAATCGCAAAGACAATAAGTCCAATAATAAAGTTGCCGCCCATGACAAAATGACCAAAGGCTTCTATAACCTTTCCAGCGGCCTGAGGACCTTCATGCCCATGGGATAAAATAAGACGTGTCGTTGCAACGTTTAAAGAAAGCCTTATCATTGTTGAAACAAGCAAAACCGTTGGAAAAGCACTAAATTCCAGAGGTTTTTCGATGAATAAGGACGTCATTAAGATCATGAAAGAAAAAGTTATAGAAATAGCAAAACACAAATCCATCATGACGCGCGGCATTGGCATGATCAAAATGGCCATGACAACAATCAAACCAAACGCAAAAGCAATATCTGTACGTTTGAGAATTGAATCCAATGAAAAAGCAGACTTCGATTTTATGGTTGCACTCTCTGCCATCTTTGATCTCTATCCTTTCAGAGCATGAGAAGGAATATTAATCCCAGCATCGCTATATTCACGTAATTTATTGCGCAACGTTCGAATTGAAATTCCAAGAATATTAGCGGCGTGTGTCCGATTACCAAGGCAATGACTTAACGTGCCAATAATTAATTCTTTCTCAACCTCTGATACAGTTCGACCAATTAACAACGCCTCAACAAGTGGTTGCGTTGATGATTCTTCTTCGACAACATCTGGCAAACCAAAAAGATCCTCTACTTCAATTGTATTTTCTTGCGACAAAAGCATGGCTCTGTGGATCGTGTTTTCAAGTTCACGAACGTTTCCACGCCAGTTATAAGACGTCAATTTTTTCAAAGCATCTTTTGTAAGTTCCCGCATAGGCAGTCGATTAAGATCTGCATATTTTTTTATAAAGTAAGCTGACAAGGGAATAATATCTAAAGGGCGGTCTCTTAAAGCTGGAAGGTGAATGTTGACAACATTTAGGCGAAAATAAAGATCTTCTCTGAATTCATTATTCTTGACCGCTTCTAGCAAATCACGGTTAGACGTTGCAATAATCCGGATATTTACTTTTATAGGAGTGCTACCTCCAACACGATCAATAACCCTTTCTTGAACAGCGCGCAGTAATTTTGCTTGCAAGCGTGGGTGCATTTCTGAAATTTCATCTAAGAGTAGAGTGCCTCCATTAGCTTCCTCAAATTTTCCGATCCTTCGAGCAACAGCACCTGTAAAAGCGCCCTTTTCATGGCCAAATAATTCTGACTCTAAAAGGCTTTCAGGAATAGCCGCGCAGTTCAAAGAGATAAAAGGACGATCACTCCGCTTTGACTTGTGATGAATATAACTAGCCATAACCTCTTTACCCGTTCCAGATTCACCCGTAACAAGGACATTGGCTTCACTGGGAGCAATTTTATCAACCAATTTAATTAGCTCAAACATTTTTGGATCTTGGTGGACAAGAGAAGATTCTTGCTTGGCAACGGCGCTAAAGACAGCCGCAATGAGCTCAGGATCAGGAGGCATTGATATATATTCTTTAGCACCCGCGCGAATCGCATTTCCAGCATCTTTCGGGTTTTCAGCAATCCCACATGCAACAACAGGCACAGAAATACGCTCTTGTTTCAGTCTTTTAACAAGATCAGCTATATCTAAGCTTAAATCAATGAGTACAATATCAGCCCCTTTACCTGAACGAAGGCTTTCAAGAGCCTCATCGATGGTTGAAGATTGTGCAACTTTAGCTCCCTTTGTTAAGGCAATTTGGGCAGCTGTTGTTGCATGTCCTTCAAGTAGGCCAATTATTAGAACGCGCATTTTAAATGCTCCTTATGATCGATCTGCTTTAATTATTTCTGTCATTGTGATGCCAAGTCGATCATCGACAACCACAACTTCCCCACGGGCAACCAGACGGTTATTAACATAAACGTCAATTGCCTCACCAATACGTCTATCAAGCTCAACGACAGCACCGCGGCCAAGTTTTAAGAGTTGACTCACTGGCATCGTTGCTCGACCTAAAACGGCAGAAATCTGGACAGGGACCTCATAAACAGCCTCAAGATCTTTAGCGCTAATACGAGAACCACTCTGTTTCTCTTCTTTGTCCATGGCATGGACAAGTTCTTCCAGGGCCGTGTCAACGACTTCAACTTCTTCAGATTCTTCTAATGTATTATTTTCATTATCACTCATTTGTAACCTCTACCGTTTTTTCGTTCATTTGCTCACTTAAGCTTTCACTACTCTCTTCTTCAATTCCAACAGGTACTTCAACAACAGCAATCGAGTTTAAAGAATCCATTAGAATCTCTTCTATTTTTTCAAGTGTAGAGGTTTGACTCCATAACGCCCCGCCTCCTTGCCATTCAATTTTACAGTCATATAAACCAAGCTTTGTATCTTGTTCAAAATTCAAAAACTTCCCAAACCGTACTGCTATATCTTCTAAATCATGTGAGATTGTTGTCAGCGTTCCTGGGTTTAAATGAATGAGCAAAGTTTGTTTTTCAAGAAAAGTTGAAAAGATATGACGTATTGTTGCCTCAATTTCTGAAATGCCATGTGTGTTGATCAAATTGGGCAAAATCTTTCTCATAATGGTTTGAGTCAAAAGAATTATTTTTTCTGTTGATTGATCCAAGCTCAACGTATCTTGGTCAACGAGCTCTGAAATCCTTTGAGTCAAATTTGCAATAAGGACTTTCATTTGCTCTAGGTTCTCAGAAATAGTTTGTTCCTCAGCTTGCTTAAATCCTTCTGTATGCCCCTGCTCATAGCCTTTATTATAACTCATAATTTCAGCTTGCTTAATATCCTCTGCTGAATACAACAAGGCTGATGAGAGCTTATCTGATGAGATTTTATCCTCATCGAAAAGCATCTTAAAAACAACGTTCGTATTTTCTTCTCTCATTATCTTTTCCCAAAATGATTAACGATCTGCATAAATCCAACTTCTAATAATGGAGGCGGCTTCCTCAGGGTGCTTATCAATAACTTCTCTAATTTTTTTAGCAGACGAACCTTTCACTCTATCTTCAATGCTATCAATGTTAATAAAGGCATCAATAACAGGTGCTGGTTCATATGGAAGTGGTTCTGGTTGCTGCATTTGTTGTTGAGGAGCCTGTTGCTGAGGGTATTGAACCGGTGAAGGCATAGTAGCATAGTCACCCTGACGTGGTTGGTACCTAACAGCTGTAAAATCTCTATCCAATAATCGTTTAAACATAGGGCGAATAACACCAAACATAACGAAAAGACCGCAAAGCCCAAGAAAGCCTAATTGTAAAATTTTTGAAATGTTAAGATACGAAAGCCATTTATATGAGTCGGCTGGCACTGCAATTTCTTCTGACTCCATGAATTGTAAATTAACAACCTTAACGATGTCGCCACGATCTTCTTTAAATCCAACGGCTGTTTTAACAAGGCTTGTTAATTGTTCAAGCTCTTCAGCAGAACGAGGCGCATAAGTTTGTTTCCCATCTGCACCCTTGGTGTAAACACCGTCAACAAGCACAGCGACAGATAGACGTTTTACACCGCCACTTTCTTTGACGTAGGTTTTGGTTGTATTGGAAATCTCATAGGTTGTATTTTCTTCGGTCTTCGTTCCTTTGTTATTTTGTTGACCAGCTCCCCCTGCTTGCCCACTATTATCAGGCAAAGCATTTTGAAGAGAAACAGACCCAGCAGAACTGGCCTCACTTGCCGCTGTTCCCTCTTCAGAGGTTGTGCTTGTTCTGGCCACTTGTCCGTCTGGATTAAATTCAACACTTGTGGATGTTGTTTTATCAAAATCCATTTCTACACTTACTTCAGCTTTTGTTTTATCAGTTCCAAGAGACTTTTCTAAAAGTGATTCAATTGTACGCGCAAGCTTTGATTCATATCCTTGGCGAACATCTTGCTGATTCGTAAATGTGTCACCAGCCTCAACGGACTCCCTTCCTTTAGCCAAAAGGTTACCTTTGTCATCTATGATTGAAATCTTATCAATTGTAAGGCCAGAAATAGCTGAAGCCGTTAAATGCTGAATGGCTTGCACTTGAGTTGCCGATAGTCTCGATGTTCCACGCATTTTCAAGATAATTGAAGCGGCTGGTTCTTGCTTTTCATGACTAAATAATTCTCTTTTTGGAAGAACAAGATGAATACGCGCTGAAGCCACACCTTGAATAGTGCGAATAGATTTTGCCAACTCCCCTTCAAGAGCACGCAAATGATTGATATCCAACATTGAACTCGTTGTACCCAACATGTCACTTTTGTCAAAAATCTCGTAGCCAATGGTTCCGCCAGCAGGTAATCCCTCTTGAGCCATCTCCATTCTCAGTTTGGCCACTTGTTCATTAGGTACGTAAATCTGACTTCCATCTCCTTTAATCTCTACGGGAATCTCCATGGATTTCAGTTTTTCGATGATTTTTCCAGCATCTGCTGGATCTAATTCCGTAAAAAGTAAGCTCATATCAGGAGCAGAAGCTCTGATAATAAGATATGCAAAAAAACAAACCACAGCAATAATCATGCCAGCAATCGACACAACACGTACAAAACCTAGGTTTCTTATGAGTCCCTGCAACGCTTCCAAGGCTATTTTCCTATAAAATTCTGTTTACTCTACCTCTAACCATAAAGGGGAAATATTAAAAAAAGTGTTAACGCGATGGGAATCTTTTTCCTCATTCGCGAATAAAGTGGATTTTTTTGCCTAGTTGATTAAAAAATGGCTTCGTTTGTTTTTACATACCTTTGATTCAAGGTTACTTACAAAATGATCACTATTCTTTATCGATCTCTTTTTTAATGTTGCACGTCAAAGTTGAACGTGGCATCATTCCGTTTCCTTTGTAATAATTTTATTTGTTTTATGGCCTGAGTAATAATGTTTCGATCTTTAGTCTTATTTTTCCTATTTGGATGTTTTCAACTACAAGCAAGTGACATCGAACCACAAAAGCATAAAGGAAGGACATCAATTCCTTTGGTGCATCAAGTAGGTGGCAAATGGCTGCCCGTTACTCCTGATGAACCTGAAATATGGGAGAAAGCAAACCATGCAGTACAAGAAACTTTGGGCGCTGCAATAAGAGTGTGTTTGGATTCTCTGTCAGCCCTTAGATCAAATGATCTCATCTTTCTATCGCTAAAGGGAAGCGCCCGCACACCATTAGAAACAGCTCTCAATCTGTTAAATGAAAAAATTGTTGGGTTACGGATGCAAAGACATACTCTAGCACAACGATTTGGTGTTTGTTTATTTGGGTTTTCCAGTTTAGATCCAACAACACCTCAAAAAGTTTGTTGCCAAGAGCTACCTGATAATTTTGCCTATGACGAAAATGACTTTGATCAAGTTGTGCAATTTCTAAGTTCTTGCCAAGCTCCATTATCTGTATACCTATCCGATCAAACCTTAAAAAGAATGGGTGATATAAAAAGACGATACCGAGATGCTTTGCATCTGGAAGCTGTTTATGGAATGTTAGCAAACTTTCTGGACAGTTTAGAAAAAGCTGGATTTAGACCATTTGCACTATGGCAAGCACAAAAATCCGAAATAGTTTCTCTTGGGGATGATGCAGATTTTGTTAGAAAGCTTGCACAACTTTTGACTCAAGAACAAGCGGGCATATATGCCTATAGAACTAAATCATTGGCAGGTCTCAAAGAATTTTATGCGCACGTACGCCCCATCGAAGATCGAAACAATCCAACAATAACATTACTTGATCCGCTCTACATTCAACCTGGTGATAATAAAATCATGGTAGGTGCGACAAGGCATTTTGTTTTAAAAGAGGCATTGCCAACAGAATTCAGCACCAGACCACCCCAAGAACTTCTCGAGATACTCTTAAATCTTAACCGTATGCGTTTTTTCCATGAATGCATGAGTGAGATCATGACGGGAGTCAATCACTTTTCAAAAGGGATTGTTTGGTCAGACCGTAAAAAGGAATTTACTTTTTCTATGCCGATTCGAGCACAACAAAGAAAACCTGCTGTGGTAGAAACTGCATATTCTGTTGAAGATATCCTTGCAGATTATTCATCAGATGATGAGGTTGTAAAGACATCAAAGAAACCTGAGCAAAAACCATCCGCAAAAAAGTCAAAGGCTCAACGAAAAAAACAAGCACAACAAGCCGAACAAGAAAGAGAAACACGCCTACGTGAAGAAAAAAGAAAAGCAGAGGAACTTGCTGCTGCAGAACGTGATCGTCAAAGAGAACTTGAAAAACAAAAAGCAGCGAAACAACAAGCAAGTCACCAGGCCAATGACAAAGGATGGACGACTGTAGAGGATAGAAAGAAAAAGCAAAAAAAGACAATACCCATCACCATTGCAAGAAGGGACGTAGTCCCGACATTGCCCAGAAAGAATACAACTGGATCGCCACAGCCCCTCCTAACACCATTTGACGGGCTTCGCGATGACGCTGTTTCTCAATCACTAAAAGAACATAGCGCAGTTGCTTTGATAGATCCTCGTGTCGAGCACGAGGAGGACAAAGTGGAGCCAACAACACCTCCTTCCTCGATTGGCGGAGAAATAGAAGATCGTTCAGATGAGACAGAAGAAAGAGTCATCCAAACGCCACCCGTTATCGCCCCACCAAAAGTCAAAGGAAAGACACACAACCCTTATGCTACTGCTGCTGTAACAGCCCCTCTACCAACCGAGGAAGAGATTATATTCGATGGTACATTCCAGCCTGATCAGACGACCTACTTATATAATGAGCTTGGTGCCGTTAATGACCGTTTGCGTGTTTTAGAATATTGGCGGTTTGTTCCTAAATCCGACTATGATCAACTAGCTTTAGGAAATGAGTGGGATTACTTACAGGGCTATCATCAACATTTAAGAGATTCGTTAACTGAGGTAACAGGGCAACAACACTAACTTGTCATTCCCGCGAAGGCGGGAATCCAGTTGGATTTTCTGGATCCCCGACTCGGCTCTGAGAGCCTCTCGAGGATGACAGCGATTGAAAACCCTTACTTCTCATACCCAACGTCAACCAAATATAATCCGTGCGGGGGAGCCGTCGGCCCAGCTTTTATTCTGTCCTTATTTAATAGAATACGCAAAAGATCGTCTTCTTCCCAGTGTCCCGAGCCTATCATTTTCAAGGTTCCCATCATGACTCTAACTTGGTTATGCAGGAATGAACGCGCTTTAATGATCGCTGTTAATCGATCTCCTTCTTTATGTATGTCAAATTGAGTCAATGTTTTTACAGGATTGTTACTTTGACACTTTGACGATCGAAAGGCGCTAAAGTCGTGATGACCTACCAAATGCTTTGATGCATTTTTCATCGCCTCAAAATCAAGAGGCATAACCACATGCCAGGCTCGAAAACGATCCAGAGCCGAAGGAGATCGTCTGTTCAGAATATGATAGTGATACGTTCTCGATGTTGCTGAAAATCGTGCATGAAAAGGAGGATCAACCTTTTCAACGTTAAAAATAACAACCCCTAGCCCTTTTAAATAAAAATTTAATCCATCTTGAATTCGATGGGGTGGGTAATATTTATCAAGATCAAAATGCCCAACCTGCCCGGTTGCATGAACCCCTGTATCCGTCCGCCCTGCCCCTTCGACCAGAACTTTTTGACCCGTCATCCCTTGGATAGCCTCTTCTATACAGCCTTGAACTGTTCTTAAAACATCCTGCCTTTGCCAGCCACAGAAAGAGGAGCCGTCGTATTCAATTCCGATTTTATAACGATGATATGTTTTCATAAGTCCATAAAATAGCAAAAACAGTTATAAAACTCAAATAACTAAAAAAAAATAATAAAAATTAACCTAATTTTAAGAATACCTATCATATGGTGGTATCAAGGAAACGAAAACTCTGCTGTTTTATTTGAGGAACTAAGAAATAGCAGACCTTAATTATAGGAGGCATTATTATGGCAGAAAGTACCCAACATAAACTGGATCGTGTACGTCCACCCCGAGTCCAGATCACCTATGACGTTGAAATTGGCAACGCTATAGAAATGAAAGAATTACCCTTTGTAATGGGTATCATGTCTGATTTATCAGGCATGCAAACAGAAGAACCACTAAGATTAAAAGAACGCAAGTTCGTTGATATTGATCGCGATAACTTTAATGAGATCATGGGATCAATTAAACCACGTTTAGCGATTCGCGTTAACAACAAACTTACAAATGATGACTCACAAATGAGTGCAGAGCTTATTTTCCAGAGTATGGAAGATTTCTCACCTTTAAGTGTGGTCAAGCAAATCCCTTCTCTAGCGAAATTGTACGAAGCTCGTTCTTTATTGAAAGATCTTCTGACAAAACTGGACGGTAACGACGCTCTAGATCATTTACTTCAAGAAGTTATTACCAATACTGAAACACGTGATGCTCTTCAAAAGGAATTAGGTATTGGCGAAGCACCTGCTGCTGACGCACCTGCTGCTGATGCACCAACACCAGCATAACAAAAGAAATAAAGGAGAAAAAAAATGGCAGATGAAACACAAGCACCAGCTTCCGCTCTAGATACCATCTTTACAGAAGGAAAGCTGATTCGCGATGAAAGTCAAAAACCTTTTGCTCGCGATCTCGTACAAGAATTCGTTAATCAGGTTGTTCAGCAAGGTAGCGCCGGAAGTAATCACGTTGCCCCTTTCATCAATCAACGAATTCAGCAAATTGATGAATTAATTGGCGCTCAATTAAATGAGTTCATGCATCACCCAGACTTTCTTAAATTAGAAGGTTCATGGAGAGGATTACACTATCTAGTGATGAATTCAGAAACAGGCGCGCATTTAAAATTACGCTTACTAAACATTACAAAGCTTGAGCTTTTGAATGACTTAGAAAAAGCAGTCGAGTTTGACCAAAGCCAACTCTTTAAGAAAGTATATGAAGAAGAATATGGCACCTTTGGTGGACATCCTTACTCTTGCATGGTTGGTGACTATGAATTTACACGTCACCCACAAGACATGGAACTTTTAGAGAAGATTGCAAGCGTAGCAGCAGCTGCACACGCTCCATTCATTAGTGCCGCACATCCAAAATTGTTTGACATTGATAGTTTTGAACATTTAGGAGTGCCACGCGATCTTTCAAAAATCTTTGAGAGCTTGGAATTGATAAAATGGAATTCCTTCCGTAATAGTGAAGATTCTCGCTACGCCGCACTTGTACTGCCACGCGTTTTGATGCGTCTTCCTTATGGTGCAAATACTTGCCCTGTCGAAGGCTTAAACTTTGAAGAAGATATGGCAGGCGCTGCAAGTGACCTGTTCTGTTGGGGTAACGCTGCATACGTTATGGGTCAACGAATCACCAATGCATTTGCTCAGTTTGGTTGGACAGCAGCCATTCGCGGTGTTGAAGGCGGTGGTATCGTTGAAGGATTGCCAGCTTACACATTCAAAACAACAGATGGCGATATTGCTCTAAAATGTCCAACAGAAACAGCCATTACAGATCGTCGTGAAAAAGAACTAAGTGATCTTGGGTTTATCTCTCTTTGTCACTGCAAGGGAACAGATTTTGCTGCCTTTTTTGGTGGTCAAACAACCCAAAGACCAAGAGTTTACAACTTGGATGATGCGAACGCAAACTCATCCTTGTCAGCACGCCTACCTTATGTTTTGGCAGCATCACGTTTTGCCCACTATATTAAGGTGATCATGCGCGATAAGATTGGAAGTTTCTTAACAAAGGCAAGTGTTGAACTTTATCTGAATACATGGATTGCAAATTACATCCTGTTGAACGATGATGCACCACAAAATGTGAAAGCACGCTACCCCTTGCGTGAGGCACGTATCGATGTGTTCGATGTTCCTGGAAAGCCAGGTGTTTATCGCGCCGTTGTTTACTTGAGACCTCATTTCCAGATGGAAGAACTAACAGCTTCTATCAGGTTAGTTGCAAGTCTTCCACCGCCAGCAAAATAAAGAAAGTTTAAAAAACAGAAAGAATACGAAGTAGGCAGGTTTTTCGATTTAAAACCTGCCACCGATTAAAGGAGATGAAAAATGCCACAAAATTATACGATTACAGAAATCCCCGGCAATACTAAACTAAAAATTGCCACAACCGACGTGATGAACACGGATGAACGTGGAGTCAAATCCCCGGAATGGATGATCAAAATAGAAGATCTTATGATATCCGACGTTGATGGATTTAACGATTACTGCGAGTTATTTGGTTGGTACGGCGAATCAAGTCGCTTAACCACAGGTGACATCAGTAACATGTTGTTCACGTCAGCAACATTAAAACACTCTGACTTGGTTCTATTGCTACCTAATGGTGGGCACGGCGCACAGTTAGAAAGCAAAATGAATGTTGGTATACAATTAAAAGCGATCCAAATTGTTCGTTTGGGCAACGTGAAAGCAACAAAAGTGAAGCTGCAGGTCATTGATTATACGAACTGTCGTATTCAGACTTTCCAACAGCAACTAGATCGCGTGATCCTGTCTATAAGCGTATCGACAAAAACCAATACTGTGTTTGTCTATGACAACTTAGGGGCAAACAAAGGTCAAATGGTTAGCAAGGTTGACTACTCAAAGAACACTGCTGAGTAATGTTAGGCTAATCTCTGCCTTTAATTTAAATCTTCGTACCAATCCAATAACCCTCTCATGGAATGGCTTTAAATTGTCATTATGCGCAATGGTCATGAATGTTGTATCTGGTAATTCCTTTAGCAAAGTCTCAAAAATCTCGAGAGCGCGTTCTGCGTCTAATGCAGCCGTTGGCTCATCCATCATCAACCATTTGGGTTTATGTAAAAGAATACGGGCAATCGCCAACCGTTGTTGTTCTCCCTGCGATAATCTATTGATCCAATCGTCTTCCACATCTAAAAACTGACTTAAATGGTCTAATCCTGATTTTTGAAGTGCATCACGAATAAGATCATCTTTAAAAGGATCTCTTGAGGGATAGGAAACCGCATGACGAAGATCCCCAAGCGGTGCATAACATCGTTGCGGGCTGAAAAAAATACTCTCAGGTGGCAGCATAACTTCCCCCTCGCCATAGGGCCAAATTCTGGCCAACAATCGCATGAGTGTCGTTTTACCCAAACCACTGGGGCCTTGGATCAAAACTCGTTCTCCCGGTTTTATCGATAAATTAATCCCAGCTAAAATAACGCGATCATCAATGGTCTTGAGGATGATATTTTTCAAAACAACACCATCTCCCTCTCTATAAGTAAAGGGTGATTGTTGTGATTTAAGCATATTCAACATCCCACAAAATTGTTGCAAACGTTTAGAGGTTGCAAGCCATTGAGCAATCCTTTCATAGCTCATCGCAAGAGCAGACAAAGAAGTTTGCAACTGCTTAAAAGCGCCTGATATTTGCATCAAAACGCCAAAGGTAATCGCTCCACTGAAAAACTGAGGGGCCGCTGCAATAATTGGCACCAGAGTCGAAGCATTCATATAAACGTTCTGCATTAAATTCAGATAAATATTCCTCTTTAAAACCTTTAGAACATTATCCCAAATGTTTGAAAAACGCTGTTGTAAACCAAGATGCTCTTGAGATCCTCCTTTGTAAAAAGCAATTTCTTCGCGACGTTCTCGAATACGCACCAAGTGATACCGAAAATCAGCCTCGACTTTTTCTTTTTCAATATCCAGTTTAATCAATGGCTTACCAATTCTAATAGCAAGATACGTTCCCAAACCTGAATAGAGAATAGCAATCCAAACCAGATACGCTGGGATATTAAAATCGATATTTAAAAGCTTAAAAGCAATGGGTCCAGAAATCGCCGCCAATACACCAATAAAAGCAATGACGTTCCCTATTTCTTGAATATAGGAAAGGGTTAGGGTAGTTGTCACAAGAGTGAAATTATTCAAATCATCGCTGATACGTTGGTCTGGGTTATCTGGTGCATTTTGCAAAAGCATCAAGCTGTAAAACGATTGCCTATCCATCCATTGATCTAACAAGTGGTGTGTCGACCATCGACGCCACCTGAGTGAATACCAACGAATGATATACATAGAGGAACAAAAAGCAACAACGCTAAAAGCAACGATCCAAGTAAAGTTCCACAAAGATTTTATAAATTTTGCGTGATTCAGCTGTTGCAAAGCATCGTAAAATTCAACACTCCATTGATTTATAAGAACGTTAGCTATGATGGGGAACACATTAAAAATCAAAGCGGCCAAAAGTCCAAACCAGGCAACAAGTTTTTCTTCGGACTTCCACCAAGGTTTGATCAGTTGCAAAAGAGAAATGGGCATGAATGAGCTTAAAAAATTATAATCGTGGTGGGCTCATTCTAGACTATTTGACGCTTTGTAATGTAGGCTTTTTTCTGGAGCTTCGTCATTGCGAGGAGGGACGTAACAACTCAGGTGTCTTGAACACGGTGACAAGTTTTTGCTTACACCACGAACAAGAATATGATATGAATACAAATTGGTTTTCTGGAGTACAACATGAATATATTCTTAAAAATATCTCTCTTTATTCTTAGCTTTAACGCTTGTTATGCTAAAACGGAAGATCTTAAAACAAAGGAATATCAAACATTCAAAATAGCTACTTCCCTGACTCTTCCAAAACTTCCCCTAAACCTAGACCCCCATTTCTTTAGACGTCCAGAAGTCACTGGAATTCCTAGAATGGATGATTTTCTTCGGAAAGGGTTTTTAGTAAGAACATGTACTTTATCTTTATCAACTGATTGGAATGGTGTTGTTCCAATATCCCATAGAAGGCCCTGCAGTTATTGGACTCTCAATAGTATTGTACCTGTAGATTATTCAGATAATTTTAATAATAATAGCGCTGTGGTTATCTCTCCCTTTGCAAAAAGATGGAGAAACATAATCAGCATTTCTTTTCCAGAAGTTATGGTTGCAGGTGATGTGACCTTAGGGGACGGAGATATCTTGGTGCTTAATAGGAGTAAACATAAATTCCTTTATAATGACGAAATATTCCGAGAGAACTGCGCGCGAAAAGGAATTCTTGTCACTTTCTATGAAGGCCCCAGTGACTACTGGCAAAGAATAGACCTAAATAAAGAGCCTCCTCTGAATGAGCCACGACGAATTGTTCGTACTTTACTTAAAGAAATGGGTGGATGGACTGTTGAAATTCCTTTAGGGTTTTGGACGCCCACCACCCCTGCAAAAGTTGATGGCAAACAAGTACATCCATTTTGTTTTTTTGGGAATTTTTTGAAAGAAGCACCTGCATCATTTGGAAGTGATTACTATTCATCTCAAGGTTGTGCTCATTTGCTATCTAAAGCCAACAGTGTTCTATCTACAGATCCAAACACACTTCTTTATCCAATGTACTTTAATGCTTTAAAAAAATCTTTACAAATAGAATTTCGCCTGTATTTTGGAAAATTTAAATTTTTTGACGAATTAGCACAAAGTGCTGTTCGTAAGTTTTTTGATACTAAACCAACAGATGATGTAATGGATACGCGCCTTAAAATATCACAACAGGTTGAAAAAACTGCTCTTGCCGAAAAAGTGTTTATTGAATTTATGTCAAAAATTATATCCGTATTACCAAAAGAATTTTATGATAGATTGAAATTGGTAGCACCAAATATTCCTAAAGAACAAACTGAAACTCTTGATACAATGTTTGCTTTCTCAAAGTGGGCTCAAAGTTTTTCTCCTGCTTTTGTATTCGTTGATCAGCTAGCCACTTCTGTTACCTTGCCTGCTTCAATCAACCAACCCATCTTAAGAAAACTGCCTTTACAAACAAAAATAACTATTTTCGAACACATATTTCAGCTATACCATGATCGAGGATTAATTGATGTTGATCAGGCAATAAAAATGTTTGATGATCCCGTTGGGTTTTTTAGAAAATTACATAAATTACAATAGGCCTCACCTCACCGCGCATTCCCACAATCCAACGCCAAAGGAAATTTAACTTCGGCTTGTATTTTATTGATGGTCAGGTTGCCTTTTACGGTGATGTTTAAAGCTTGTCTGTAAGGCTCAAAACCCTCAATCTTAACTTCAACTTTGGTAATTCGTGGCTCAAAAGCACTGATTGCATGTTTGCATAAATTAGCTATTCTTAGCCATTGCTTGGGGTTAATAGCATCAAAAGAATTAAAATCACTAAGACCAAACAACGATGGTAATCCAAAGTTCAAAGGGTCTTCTATCAACTCATCATAATCTTTCTTTTTAGCAGTTAGCCTGGTATTCAAAACCTTTGAAATTTCGCAAGCAATGGAATCAACCAACTCATCAGCGTTTAAATAAGATTTTGATGTATCCTCCCATGGCTCATCCATATCGTCATCAACAAGTAAATCAAAAAAGAGTTGCTTTGCTCCAAGAAAGCTTTTGGGTTCATTAAAAACAGATTGAAGTGCGCGCATATTTTTTTCTCCTACAATGGATCTCTTGCCAAACCTTCTTCCTCACATTGTCATTCTCGCAAATATTCCGAGAATCTCTAGATCCTCGGAACAAGTCCGAGGATGACAAAGAAGCTTATATTAAGTATTGGGTAGGAATGATTAAGAAAGTATTAACGCTCGCAGGATGAAAAAGCCGTCATTGCGAGAAGCTTCGCTCCGTGGCAATCCAGAAAAATTCTCTTTCTCTTAACCTTACACAATTTCTATGCTTTTATTAACTTGACGGTGGGGACAAACGTTCTCTGGTATTTAAGGCCTCATCAACAATAGATTCACTTGCAAAAGTTACACGAAGATATTTCCTACCTCCTTCTCGGTTCGTAATTCCATCATAGTCTTTCAACAAGGCATTCACCTCATCTACACTTAGCTCTTTTTTAGGCTCTTTAGCTTGGTTATCAAAGTGAATCCATTTTTTTGTGACGCCATCAAAATAAAGACTTGTTTGATGAAGATCGTCAAAAAGCTCGATATACGCTTGATCATCAACCTTTACTGTTAACTTTCTATAATTTCCCAAAGCACTCAAATAAGTCTCTTGTTGACGCAAATCAATTAATAATTTTCGGCTTGAAGAACCCTGATAATCACTAAATGGCAACTCGCTCATGTGAGCCACAAGCTGAAGACTTCCATCTGCAGCTACAACAGCGACTGGAATTGAATCATTCGGAACAGAAGATTGTATCTGGCGCGTACCAAAAAGTGTCGAGATTCTAAAAAATTCAGTATAGTCAGGAGGAACCCTCAAACTTACACCAGGAGCGTAAGCTCTCGTGTCTTGAGATAATTCACCAGCCTCAACAAGATAAGAATAAAAAGCCTTTGAAAACCAGTGAAACCAAAGGTCGTAATCACTCAACTCTTCCACTGAGGGCATCTCGCGATTACCTAACGGAAACATCACACCTTGATGTACATCTTTTTTAACTTTGTAAACCTTTTCAGCAGCTCCAATTATCTTTTCTGCAGCCACTGCCCCTTTAAAACCAGGATATGTCTCTAACAACGGGGCAACCGGGAATTTAAAATAAACGTAATCTTTATCTTGTTTAACTAAGAATCCTGAGACAATATCTCGCATCAACTTCACATTGAGAGCAGCAGCAATGCTAGATGCAATAGTGCACGCCATATCTGCACTTGCACGGTCCAATCCATATTGCTCTTTTGGTGTGCCATAACGCCTTGCCGCACAGCCACTTCCAGCATTTTGCTCAAGAAACTTTAAACTAGCCGGGGCCTTAGAAAAATCAGGAAAGACCTGTTTTTGAATAGATCCGAGCACCACATAACCTTGGTAATATAATGCGATATTTTCACCAAAAGTTAGTAGATCCTGTTTTTTAAAAGATACAAAAGGAATTCGTACAGATTTTGTAACAAGATAAGTTTGCATAGCCTGCACTTTAGCATTCTCATCATTTGAATGCATTGCATTTACGTATTCTGTATATCTAGTAATTTCAGCTTCTGTTGAAACTCTTCTTTGTTCCTTTAAAACTAAACGCATAGCTTGAATCTTTCGATTTTCTTCAAGCTCATTACCCTTTGCTTCCTGAGTAGTAACATTTTTTTCGGCTGCTTTAAACAGATCAAGACTAGCGTTTATATCTTCAAGCTCTAAATTAAGCAATTCTAATTTATACTTAAAAGTATTCTTAAACAATTCTTTTACGTCAACATCAAAATCCTTTGATTTTGTTTTAGTTTCAAGCGTTTTGGAATATGCATCCACTTTCTCTTTAAGTTTTGTTAATTCTACATCTAGCGCTTCTTGCTTAGATTTATTGTTTTGACGCAAATTAAGTGAAAGAAACTTTTGAACAAACATTTTGATCCATTTAAAAGCGTCTTCTTCTGGATTACTGTGATCATATTTATAGAAATGATTTGCAAGAACAACGTTATCTGTACCCACTGTCGCGGCTGAGACAAGTACTGTAGACGTAAAACCTGTAATAAAAAAACAGATAGCCAGCTTACCAAACAGATTCATTCTAGCCTCCAGAAAAATCATGCTTCTCAATATCTTAATATTAAGTCTAAAGATTTTTTTTAAGATATCAAATCAAAAGATTCTGCACGGTCTACATATGAAAAAAGTCGTCACCCCAGAAAGTAGGCGAGTCATTGTCATTCCCGCGAAGGCGGGAATCCAGTCATAATTTCTGGATCCCCGACTCGGCTCTTCGAGCCTCTCGAGGATGACAGACAGAGAAAAAACTAAGCCCTTAACAGAACCTCTTGCAAATCTCTAATGACCGCATCTCTTTCGATCTCTGTATAAGGGATCTTGCATCCTATTCCAATCACAGGATTTGGCCAAAAAGGATCCGTTTCGAAACGAGCCACAATATGAATGTGCAATTGCGGCGTCATATTTCCAAAAGCAGCGATGTTGATCTTATCTGCTTTGGTGTAGACCTGCAGAGCTTGTGATACCCGAGAAATCTCATCCACCAACAGGTGTTGTTGGTCAGATGACAATTGGTAAATTTCTTTAATATCAGAAACACAAGGAACTAAGACTAACCATGAAAACCGTTCATCATTTTGCAAAAGAACTTTACACAGATCCAGATGAACAACTGGAAAAGTGCTGGCTTTTAAAGAAGGATGAAGACGGAAATCATCGGGAAACTGAACAGCTTGTTGCATAATAGGTACCCTTTTTTTACATAACCGTAACGGTTTTTTCCTCAACAGAAGGTTTTTTAAAATCCTCATCAACGTCCTCAAACTCGATTGGCTGAGGCTGACGTATCAAAGCGATTTTCAACGCATCATCCACCGTTCTCACAGGAATAATCGTCAATCCCTCTTTAACATTGTCCGGAATTTCAGCTAAATCTTTTTCGTTATCAATAGGAATAAGAACCGTTTTGATACCCCCTCTATGAGCAGCCAAAAGCTTTTCTTTCAGCCCTCCAATTTGAAGAACACGACCACGCAAGGTAATCTCCCCCGTCATTGCAACATCCTTTCGAATCGGAATCCCTGTAAAGGCTGACACAATAGCCGTACATGTTGCAACACCAGCCGAAGGCCCATCTTTTGGAATCGCCCCTTCTGGAAAATGAATATGAATATCACGTTTTTCAAACAAAGTTGGCTTGAGCCCAAACTGATGCGCACGCACACGGACATAGCTCAAGGCCGCTTGAATTGATTCTTGCATGACTTCGCCAAGCTTACCTGTAAACAAAGGTTTACCTTTACCCGGTATAATAATCGCTTCAATCGAAAGAAGCTCGCCTCCAACTTCAGTCCATGCCAAGCCTGTTGCCATACCAACAGCATCTTCTGTTTCGGCCTGACCATAGTGATGTCGCAAAACGCCTGCATATTTTCCAAGATTTTCTTTGGTAATTTTGACGACCTTATTTTCAGTGGTCAAAATCTCTTTAATTGCTTTTCGACATAAATTAGAAATCTCGCGCTCTAAACTACGAACGCCTGCTTCACGGGTGTATGTTCGAATCAAAAGCATCAAAGCTTCATCATCGACTTCCAGCTCCCCTTTTTTGAGACCATGCATTTCTATTTGCTTTTGAAATAAATGGTTCTTAGCTATCGCTAGCTTTTCATCCTCTGTATACCCTGGAAGGCGAATGATTTCCATGCGATCCAAAAGTGGTTGTGGCATCTTAAGCGTGTTCGCCGTTGTGATAAACATCACATCAGACAAATCATAATCTACTTCTAAATAATGATCATTGAAAGTCGAGTTTTGCTCTGGATCCAGCACTTCTAACAACGCAGATGCAGGATCACCTCGCCAATCGCTTCCCAATTTGTCAATTTCATCCAATAAGAATAATGGGTTAGAGGTTTTCCCTTTTTTCATCCCCTGGATAATCTTACCAGGCATTGATCCGATATAAGTACGACGATGTCCTCTTACTTCAGATTCATCGCGCACCCCTCCCAAGGAAATACGAACGAAACTCCGACCGGTAGCTTGTGCAATTGATTTACCCAAGGATGTCTTACCAACACCGGGAGGACCAACCAAACATAAAATCTGTCCTCTGACTTTTCCAACACGCGCTTGAACAGCCAGATATTCTAAAATACGTTCTTTAACTTTTTCCAAACCATAATGATCACGGTTTAGAACGGCTTCTGCCTCTTTTAAATCTCTTTTGACTTTACTTCTATGTTGCCAAGGAACAGACAAAAGCCAATCCAAATAATTTCGAACAACTGTTGCCTCAGCTGAGGCCTGATTCATCGCACGAAGCTTTTTAATTTCAGCAACAGCTTTTACTCTTGCTTCTTTAGACAGCTTGGTCTTTTTAGCTTTTTCTTCTAACTCAGAGATCTCATCACGACCCTCTTCGTTTTCTCCAAGCTCTTTATGAATCGCTTTTAGCTGCTCATTCAAATAGTACTCACGCTGCGTTTTTTCCATCTGCTTTTTAACGCGTGTGCGGATTCTTTTTTCTACTTGAAGAACATTATTTTCATTTTCAATAAAAGACAGCGCTTTTTCTAATCTCTCATTAATGTCAGGCGTTTCAAGCAATGACTGCTTGTCCGCAATTCGGAGCGTAAAGTAAGAAGCAATTGTATCCGCAAGCTTAGCTGGGTCTTCAATCTGGTTAATTGTCACCAAAACATCGGGAGGAATTTTTCGGTTAAGCTTAATGTATTGCTCAAACTGAGAAATGACGGTACGGCATAAGGCTTCAAGCTCTTCGCTATTTTTTACAGTTTCTTCAATTTCTTGAATAGTGGCTACAAAATAACTATCATCCGTTCCGTACTTTAGAACCTTGACGCGTTTAATACCCTCGACCAAAACCTTGACAGTACCATCTGGAAGCTTCAGCATCTGCAAAATAGTGCCAATCGTACCAATGGTATAAAGGTCTCTGGATTCAGGTGAATCTTGAGCTGCATTTTTTTGTGTCACAAGAAGGATCTGTTTATGATCCCCTTGCATAACTTCTTCCAGAGCTTTGACTGACTTTTCACGTCCAACAAACAAAGGAACAATCATGTGTGGAAAAACAACAATATCGCGCAAAGGCAATACGGGATATTTTTTTCCTGGTTTTAAATCAAGCATAAAGGTCCCCTTGTTGAGTCAAAATACCTACTCTGGACTCTACCATGAGGTCTCTATGAAATGGAAGAAATCAATCAGTTTATCGCGAGGAATACAGCTTAAAATTCTAAGCTGTATTCTCATTCAAACGCTTCGCATGAATTTTCATAGGAGCTTTCTGACTGTCAACCACATCCTTATTGATAATCACTTCTTCGATTCCTTCATAAGAAGGAAGCTCAAACATTGTATCCAATAAGATGGTTTCCATAATAGACCTAAGGCCTCTGGCTCCAGTTTTACGTGTAATCGCTTTCTTTGCGATAGAAGCTAAAGCATCATCATTGATTGTTAGCTTTATATTTTCCATCTCAAACAAACGACGATATTGCTTCACCAATGCATTTTTTGGTTTCGTTAAAATATCAATCAACGCTGGCTCATCTAAATCAGTGAGCGTAGCAATCACTGGCAAACGACCAATAAATTCTGGAATCAATCCAAATTTGAGCAAATCTTCTGGCTCAACATCACGCAAAACATCCCCTGTTGGTCTTTCATCAGGACCTCGAACATCGGCGCCAAAACCAATACCAGCACCTTTTCCACGAGCTCCAATGATTTTTTCTAATCCAGAGAAAGCACCACCACAGATAAAGAGAATATTGGTTGTATCAACTTGTAAAAACTCTTGTTGAGGATGCTTTCTTCCCCCTTGAGGAGGCACTGACGCAACAGTCCCTTCCATAATTTTCAACAAAGCTTGCTGAACACCTTCACCTGACACATCGCGCGTTATCGATGGATTGTCTGATTTTCTAGATATCTTATCAACTTCATCGATGTAAACAATCCCACGTTGGGCTTTTTCGACATTGTAATCAGCAGCTTGCAAAAGCTTTAGAATAATATTTTCAACGTCTTCCCCAACATAACCAGCTTCAGTCAAAGTAGTAGCGTCAGCCATGGTGAAAGGCACGTCAATAATACGAGCGAGTGTTTGCGCTAAAAGAGTTTTACCACTGCCAGTTGGCCCAATCAAAAGGATATTCGATTTGGCAATCTCTAACTCAGCACCCTTAACGCCATGTGATAATCTTTTGTAGTGGTTATGAACAGCCACTGACAAAACCTTTTTCGCATGTTTCTGGCCAATGACATAATCATCCAAAAAGGTTAATATTTCCTGAGGTGTCGGCACACCTTCTTGAACAGAAAGCCTCGAGGAATGACTCTCCTCACGAATAATATCCGTACATAGCTCTACACATTCATCACAGATAAAGACCGTTGGTCCTGCAATAAGTTTGCGTACTTCATGCTGACTTTTTCCACAAAAGGAACAGTACAGCGTATTTTTTGCGTCGTTACCACCACTTTTACTCATAATTTTTTATCTCGCTTTTCCTTTGTGAACAGTGGAGATCATAAGCTAGCCTTACACGTTTACACGACATAATTGACCGAAAAATCTCACACATGTTTAAACAGTTTATATCATTACTATGAAGCGAAAAGTGTCAACAAACGGTTAATTTTTGGCTCTTTTTTAGACTACTTTGGGAGATAAATCTAACGCTGCAGGACGTTGTGCCACAACCTCATCGATTAAACCAAAAGTTTTTGCCTCTTCAGCAGACATCCAGCGATCGCGCTCCACAGCTTCTTCAATCACTTTCAAAGATTGTCCTGTTTGTTCCACATAGATATTATTCAATCTTTCGCGAAGTTTCAAAATTTCACGCGCTTGAATTTCAATATCGGTTGCTTGACCTTGAGCGCCTCCATGAGGCTGATGCACCATGACACGCGAGTTGGTCAAAGCATAGCGTTTACCCTTGGTGCCTGCAGTTAGCAACATGGACCCAAAGGAACAAGCTTGCCCCAGACATAAGGTTGCAATATCGCAACGAATATAATTCATCGTATCAAGAATTGAAAATCCTGACGTTACAACACCGCCAGGAGAATTTATGTACATGGCAATATCTTTATCTGGATTTTCAGATTCTAAAAAGAGAAGTTGCGCGCAAACAAGCGCTGCCATTTCATCGTGAATAGGTCCTGTTACGAAAATAATTCTTTCTTTTAAAAGGCGTGAAAAAATATCATAAGCTCTCTCACCCCTGCTGGTTTGCTCAACCACCATCGGGACAAGATTGCTCTGAACAGCACTAGATTGATTCACCGCTGAGACAAGAAAAGAATTAACTGACGTCATATACTGTTTCACTTCCTAATTTATTGTTTATTTGGTCTTTGTTGACTTCTTTGCAACCGCTTTAGCTTCTTTTTCTGGCTTTTCTGCAACGGCTTCATCTCCGTCATAGCCAGGCAAAACACCTACTAGTTTTTCGTGTAGCTGCTTAATAGAAACCTTAACTTCCTTCTGCGTTGCCTGCGAGAAAATATGATCAACAACAAGATCTTCCAAAACAGGCGAGGTCAGTCTTTCAATTTCCTGAGGATGCTCTCGGTAGAATTTTACAACTTCTTTCTCTTGCCCTGGATATTTCATCGCTTCTTTAAAAATAACATTTCGTGCTATTTCAGGAGAGACACGAATACTATTTACTTTTGATACCTCGGCGATCAAAAGCCCCAAACGCACACGACGCTCCGAAATTTTCTCGTATTCAGCCCTTAGTTCAGCTTCGGTTTGATCGCCATCGTCTTCGTATTCATCCTTTGCTTTGGCAGCAGCAATTTCTTTTTGCAGATGATCCCATATGCTTTCAAACTCTGCTTTTACCATACGTGCAGGCAAGTCAAACTTATAAGCAGACTCCAAAGCATCCAGTACAGAGCGCTTATGGAAAACATTAGCTAAGTTTTCATGTTCTTTTTGCATGTTTTCATTAAGCTTATCTTTTAGATCTTGCAAACCTTCGCAGCCCAATCCCTTGGCAAACTCGTCATCAACTTTATTCTTCTCTGGCTGCCCAATTTCTGTGATCTCAACTTTAAAAGAAACTGACTTTCCAGCAACGGACTTATCCTCATAGTCTTTAGGGAAAGTATGGTCAACCATAACTATGTCCCCAGCCTTATGACCCAAGATCTTTTCCTCGATAAACCCAAGACCCATTTCATTCTTTCCAACAACAATATTCACCTTGTCGCCGGTATAAGAGGCAATTATCTTTTTCTTGCTATCTTCGCAAACCAAACACACGGTTGTTTGATCATCTTCTTTAAGCTTGTAGCCGGCAGCTGCAGGTTTGAATTTTGTATATCTTTCTGCAAGACGTTGCAAAGCTGATTCAATTTCCTTCTCAGCAATTTCAACATTAAGCTTCTCAACTTTAATCGCTTTAAAATCTTGCAGTTGAATTTCAGGCATACTATCAACCGACATGGAAAAGCTAAAATCTTTACCCTCTTCGTATTGTTCTACCTCATACTCAGGCCGCAATACAGGTTGAATGCTATGCTCTTTCAAAATTTTTTGCGTTGTTTCTTTAATAGCTTCTTCAAGAACATCTTGTTGCGCTTGATGACCGTATCTCTGATGCACCACGTTTAAAGGCACTTTTCCAGGACGAAATCCATCGATGCGTACATATTTAGATTTTTCTTGTAACCAAGAGGAAATCTTTCCTGCAATAACAGAAGAGGGGATTGTTACTTTGAAGTCTGTGGTCAAACCACTTGTTTTTGTTGTTACTATGTTCATCCCAAATACTACCTTAAAATCCTAAATATGGTACGGGCGAAGGGACTTGAACCCCCACGACTTTCGTCACCAGAACCTAAATCTGGCGTGTCTACCAATTCCACCACGCCCGCACAGCGCTTGTGTTTTATAAAAACAACTTCTTAATGAATATCAAATCAGATCAGCTTGTTCAACCCCATACTGACTATTTCCACAATCTTTTATCAAAATGGCGAATGTTCACACAAAACAAACTTCTGTCAAGCACCTCTTAATTGAAAAATTAAATATTTTCATCTTAAATTATAATAAAATTTTATTTAAATTTTTTATTAATTATTTTAATTTGACATAGAAATACCTATATGCAGAAAATAGTCATGTTATTAACTCATATCAGAATTGTTTAAATTGCATAACGGTGGGAATCTATACATTATGAAAAACACAGTAGACTGGACTGAAAATAAAATCGAATTATTAAAGGTTTCTTTTTTACAAGGCATTGCTTTCAAAGAAATCGGTAGAACTTTAGGAAAAACGGCATCAGCACTCAACAAAGCTCTTAACCGTTTTGAAATTCGTTTACAAAAAAGAAAACTTCAATATATAGAGTGGTCCCCCAACGATCCTCATTGCCAAGGCGGCATCCCTTCTTTTATTGGATTTGAAAAGAAAAAAGAAACACTCCTTGGTAAAAAGATTCTGCGTTTTAAACGTCGAAAAAAATTAAGGAATGATTCTGTGTGGGTGGCTCTTCCTGAAGTTGTCAGTTACGTGAAAAGCAGAGGCCTTCCCTTAAAAATTCTAGCAAAACCACTCACTCCAGACCTTTTTTCAGAAGCCCAATTTATTTTAGATCATAAACCATTAACAGCCCTACAACTTCTTTTTATGGCCAATGAGTTTCGACTCGCAGAAAAACAACCTATTTTTCTCGTTAGCGAGGTTTCATGGTAGGACGTGTAACGTATAAAAGCAAAGGCCGAGGGCGCCCTTTAAAAAATAAGGTCATCTTTGATCTCGGAACTCCAGAACAACAGGCAAAGAGAAATTCTTTGCTTTCTTTACTGCAAGAAAGATCGCCTATCATTCAATCTCAAGCATTGAGTGGTTCATTTTTACATCAACAATTTAGTTTGGGACATATTGACCAAAAGCAATTACGAACGGGACTTGTTTGCCGCAAAATTTTTCTTCTAGCCTCAAGAAGCATGGGAATTCGGACCAGGCTGAGTAGTGTCAGCCAGAAATGGGGGGAAATTCGGTGCCTTAATAAAGATGATTTTGAGTGCAGAGAAATAGAAGAAAAATGGAAAAAGCTGAGGGCTGTTCTGTTCGAAATTAAAAATGATTGCCCTCTCAACCATAAAATTATCGATTTAATCTTGCTTGATAATGGACAGGGCTGCGGTCTGACAGAGTTTACATCTTTGAGCTTTGTTCATTCTTTACAATCGGTACTGGACGAAATCGGGAAAATGATCAATAAATTGAAAAGGAAAAAATTCATTCATTGAATCGGTTATGTCCTCAATTCAGCGCAAAGGTTCAAGGACCCTAAAAGATGTTCCACTGGAAATTGTCGAACAACTCAACAAGGGCGTTCTTGAAACCGCTAATTTAATGGAAGCACTCTCCATTGATTTTACACAACTTCTATCAATCTTGGGGCACACGCCAGAGAAAAATCACTTTGAGTCGCTTGGAATTATTCAAAGAATGAAAGAGGCAGCGCGTTCTCTTTTGGAAAACGAGCATGATATTGATTCTCTTTCAAAGCACCCTTCTGACACGGTAAGAGGATGGGCTGGATATATGATTTCTTTTGATTCCCGCATTCCTTTAAAGCAGAAATTCACCCTCATAGAAAATCTCGCTGATGATCAGCACTTTGGAGTGCGTGAGTGGGCTTGGCTTGCAATGCGTCCCTATTGTGTTGAAGATCCAATCTCTGTCATAAAACTTTTGGAACCCTGGCTCACGCAAACAGAAAACAAAAGACGATTTGTCAGTGAAATCACCCGCCCTCGCGGCGTTTGGTGCGCTCACATCCCCATTCTTAAGGAACAACCCGAACTCGCTTTGCCAATTTTAAATGCTCTTAAAACAGATCCCTCTAGATATGTTCAGAATTCGGTGGCAAACTGGTTGAATGACGCTGCAAAATCGAAGACGCAGTGGGTCAAAGATTTGTGTCAACTCTGGCGGCAAGAAAGCCCGACAGAGGCGACGACGTATGTTTGTAAGCGTGCTTTGCGCAATTGCAAATAAAAGATGAAAAATTATGGAGAATAATAAGGTATGAAATTTTGGACCGTTGATTCATTCACGAATGAGATATTCAAAGGAAATCCAGCCGCTGTCTGCGTCCTTGATCAATTTTTAGACGATGACTTGATGCAAAAAATTGCAGCAGAAGTGAATTTATCCGAAACAGCCTTTATCGTTCCAAAACAAAATTCTCATTACGACATCCGTTGGTTCACGCCTATAACAGAAATTAACTTATGTGGGCATGGCACCTTGGCCGCCGCTCATATATTATGGACAGAAGAAGCCGTTCCGGTTGCATCTGACACAATCTATTTTGATTCCCCTTACAATGGCGTTCTGATGGCTCAAAAAAATGGTGATACTATGGGTGATAGTATCACGTTGAATTTTCCAGCTTTTCAGGCTGAACCGATGAGTATGCCAGATGGACTTATGGATGCTTTAGGTGTTGCTCCTGTCTGTATCAGCAAAGCTCAGGATGACTGGATCATTGAACTTCATAACACACAGCAAGTAAGAGATCTGCAACCTGATATTGCTAAGCTGAGCCAGCTTAATTGTGGAGACATCATTGTTACAGCCGACGGAGAAGAAGGCGAAGAATATGATTTTGTCTCACGCGTTTTTGCGCCACAAGTTGGTATTAACGAAGATCCCGTGACTGGATCTGCGCATTGTAAACTAGCGCCCTATTGGGCAGAGCGTTTGGGGAAAAATGAATTCACAGCCTATCAAGCCTCAAAGCGTGGCGGTGTTTTGAAATTAAAATATGACCATGAACGGGTCTTTTTAACAGGCCAAGCTGTCACTGTGTTTAGAGGGAAGTTTTTGAAGATTTGAGGGGAGCTGCATAAATTTGAAAAAACGTCCCTGTCATCCTCGAACCTCACACTGTCATCCTCGGACTTGTTCCGAGGATCTAGAGATTCTCGCAATAAATGCGAGAATGACAACATCAAATAAAAAAGAGAGCAATCTCATGCTCTCTCCCTTTTTAAACCGTGGACTTTATTCGGTAATTAATTCGATTTTGTACATACCATCCGTACAAGCTGCTCTAAGAGCAGCAATACCCTCAGCAGTAACACCTGCATTATCTCTAAAAGAAATCTTTTTTACAGACATTCCTAAACCTGAACTTTTAATGTAGGCAGCAAAAGCCAATGCTCCTGCATCTGTCAATTGTGTCCCATCTAATTTGAGCTCTTTGTGTTGTCTGATGTAAGATGAACCTGTAAGACCTTTCAAGTTTTCATCATTAAGATCACGCGCCTTCAGTCCCTTAACACCTGCGCTTGGATGCACAAGATAGGGTATAGCGTCCTCTGCTGCTTTTGCAGTTGCAGCGTGCGCAACTTCCACCTCATCTGCATCACTTGTGATCAATGTAATTGGATACATCCCACCAGTACAAGCCGCTCTCAATGCAGCAATACCCTCAGCGGTAATACCTGCATTATCTCTGAAAGAAATCTTTTTTACAGACATTCCTAAACCTGAACTTTTAATATAGGCAGCAAAAGCCAATGCTCCTGCATCTGTCAATTGTGTCCCAT
>CANJLN010000018.1 GCA_947475175.1 Alphaproteobacteria bacterium | reverse complement strand
ATTTCTCATTGATCTTGGGTCTTCAACATCTTTGAAATACTCTGCGAATTTATCCTGCATTTTCTTAAAATCTATTAAATTACTCTAAGAAAATCTAATACTTCTCAACCCTTTAGTCTTCCCTAAAATTTTCGTGCGTAGGCCCTGGTATAATAGCCTTTCTCAGCTCACCCATTCATTGAGAAATTGCATTCCTGTTTTGCCGGAAAACCCATTCTCGGCATTATGCAGAACCACAATGCCGATTTTGCGATCGGGCAAGAATCCTAAGAAACTTATAAATCCTTTGACCCAACCACCATGAAAAACAATACGACGTTGATCGGTTTCTATAATGCGCCAACCAAGTCCGTAATAGGATTTTCGATCCCCTTTTATAACACCTTTAAACCATCCTAAAGCATCTTTTGCTTCGGTAATGGACGAATGAAATGGCTCCAAATCAGATGTGCTCAATAACCTTGAATCACCGACCAACTGCAACCTTAGAAATGGAATCATATCGGTTATGCTGGCATTCACCCCTGCTGCGGATGGAACAGCGGCATGGTAAAGGTGAGAATAACTTTTTGACGGCTTTATTACATCTTTTTGATCAGGCTGATGTGGCCAAGCCTTATTATTTTGATTGTTAAAATCTGTAAATCCGATGGTGGCTCGCTGCATGCCAAGAGCGGCAAACAACTTTTGATAAACAACAGTGTTAAAGGGTTGATTTTGAGATTGCTCGATGATGCCTTGGATTAAACTATAGACAAAGTTGTGATAGTCGAAAGCGATGCCGGGTTCATCTTGAGGTGCTTCTGTTAGCTGCTTTAGCAATTGCTCTCTTAGAACTTTGCTTTCAATTTTATTATTCCATCCCGCTCGTTTGTATCCGGTTGTATGGGATAAAACATGTCGGATTTTTGTGGTGGGTTTTAAACAGCTAAAATAAGGTTGAGCAGGCGCATCCAAATTAATAGCCCCTTGCTTCTCCAAAATAGCCGCTAAAGTCGAGATCACAGGTTTAGAAGTTGATCCCAATTGAAAAACGGTATTAAGGTCAACTGGTGCGTTTTCTCCTTTTTTCTGAACTCCATAAGCTTTCAGAAAAACGACTTTACCATGATCCAAAACGGCGACGGCACAACCGACGGCTTTTCCCTTTTTTATTTCTTTTTGAATATGCTGATCTAATTTTTGCAAAGCAGTATTAAGAGAAGAGGCGAAGCTTACAGATACGAAGAGTAAAAGAAAAAAAAGAATACGCATTAGATTTCACTAAGCTTTCGGCTGCGGTGCTTGCGAGTGATCTACTGACTTTGGGAAGATATCAACCTTTTTTAAGGTTAGTTTTGTGCTAAATCCAGCCTCGGTATACCCCATGATCATCGATGTAATAATGCCAGAAGGAAGAACAGTTTGTGTTATCTCATAATCAGGTTCAGGGTTACGGCTTCCTCTTGCAAAAATAGCCATTTGCAAGGACCACATCTTGTCAGTTGAGATCAAACCTGGATTATCAACAACTATTTTTGATTTTGGAATTGAATTGATCAAGACATTCACATCAACAGGTTCTCGTGTATCGCTACTGCCATCAAATACAATCTTATTTGGAAAGACATTTTCACCATCAATCGCTGCAGTAATAGCCTGCTTTAAATGCTGGAGAGGAAATAAAGCGCCAATCGGTAAGGTAACATCTGCTCGAACAGGCAATTGATACCCAACATGCCCTTCTTGCGAAGGAATAACAACCCCGTCACCCTTCATGAATTCTTCTTCCGTTCCATTTCGAAGAGATCTCACGTTAAAACGATACCGCTGCCCATCTTTGGATTCCCATGAGGCAATTGTTGTGATGTATTGATCCGAATATCCCAAATTATAATAAACTTGCAAGACAGAATGCTGCTCAAAAGCCCAACCATCACCTGTATCTGTAATTTGAACTGTTAAGCTGCCTTTAATATTTGAGATTTCAGATTTGCTCTCTTTTTTATTTAATTCAATGATGTACTCTGCACGATGTGGCAAAAACTCAGCTATCAATTTTTTAGGGTCTTCTTTTTCTATTGGTTTTACAAGATTCTGACCAGTACCCATCGAAGGCTGAGTAGGCATTACCCCAGCTCTTATTGAATTAGAAAAAACTGTAAGGTGACAAAGGGTGAGAAGAGCAAAAAATATTTTTTTCATATAGTTGAGTCTGCTATTTATATACTACCTGGATAATTTTCGTGAAGGGGTAATAAAAGGCTATGAACCTTTTATTTGATTGGTGGGCCCTGAAGGATTCGAACCTTCGACCCCCTGATTAAAAGTCAGATGCTCTACCGACTGAGCTAAGGGCCCTTTTTTTTATTGCGAGATTGCGTTTGGCAACTACTCAATCTTTATAAGCTTAATCCTTGGCAACCGTCAAGCAGTTCTCGATCACTCGGAACCTTATTTCTTTTTAAAAGTGATGTAAAATCTAATTTGTTAGAAAAAAATTAATACTTAATGGCGTAATCTATGATATGAGATAGGGTGAGATTTGTATAAATATTCAAATATTTAATAACGTGGCATTATGTTTTTAAAAAATTATTTTAAAGAAAACCGAAATACTTGGTTAATGGTTGTTCTGGGTGTCGTCGTAGGACTTTTGGCTATGTGGTTAGCGTTAAAAGCGTTAAGACCCGTTGTTCGCTCTGTTTGTACCTATGTTTTGGAGTCAGATGAAGATAAAGGCGGAAATCGTCAGGGACGTTTGGTTTCAGTGGAAGCAACGACTGTTAAGATGGGAACGATGAGCAAAAGGATCGCAACAGTCGGTAAATTGCGCGCGAATGCGTCTGTTACAATCAGGTCTGAGATGAATGGACGTATAAAAGAACTCTCTTTTACGGAAGGGGGCAGTGTTAAAGAAGGCCAATCCATTATTAAATTTGAAGATTCTGACGCCCAAGCAGAAGTTAAGACAGCTGAAGCTGAATTGATGCTTCGAAAAGCCGACTTTGAACGTTCATTGAAGCTTCATGACCAAAAAATAGGCAGCGCGAAAGATTTGGACAAGGCAAGAGCTGAGCTGGGTATTGCAGATGGGCGTCTGGATTCTGCTCGGTCTAAATTAGATAAGACAGTTATTCATGCTCCCTTCTCTGGAACGATTGGATTAATTGACGTTAGCGTTGGTGCTTATGTTCAAGCCGCTCAGGATTTGGTCACAATTGTCGATAGCACACCTATTAAAGTAGAATTCAAAGTACCTGAGAAAAACATTCATGATATTGGTGTTGGTCAAACGGTTGAAGTGCGTATTGATGCCTTTAAAGATCAGATATTTAGAGGGATAGTTGATGCTGTTGATGCACAAGTTCAATCTGAAAGTCATAGTATTTCCATAAAAGCAGCTATATCAAACGAAGATGGTCTTTTAAGGCCAGGTTTGTTCGCCAACATAAGCTTGATCATTGGCGAGAAAGGCGAAACGATTCTGATTGATGAATCAGCTGTTGATCGCGAAGGAGAAATAGAATTCGTTTGGATCATTGAAAAAGGGAAAGCGGGTCGTCGTCGTATTCTAACGGGCACAAGAGAAGATGGAAAAATTGAAATTGTTGCAGGATTAAAACCAGAGCAGATTGTTGTGACAGCGGGTCAACTGAAACTAGGTGACGGTGTTCGCGTGAAAATCACCAACATGCCAGAAATTGAAGCCAAAGAAGATTCTCCTAAGAAAGAGGGTGAAGAGCCTGTTGCAAATCCGGAAGGAAAAGCTCCTGAACCAAAAGCTGAAGAGATAAAAGTCGAAGAACAGAAAGTTGAAGAACCAAAAGCTGCGGAGAAGCCAGCTCCTGAAATTAAAACAGAAACTCCAGCTGTTGTGGTAGAGCCCAATCCTGCTGCTTTACCAGAGCCAAAAGCACCCGAAAAGCCTGCAGAAGCAGAGAAAAAAGAAGAGGTTTCTAATGCAGCAAAACCTGAAGCAAGCCCCGTTGTTCAGGCTGAAGCACCTTCGACTCATGAGCCTAAAGCAGAAGAAAAACCAGGAACTCAAAATTAGAGAATTGATGCTGAGTAGACATACATGAAATTATCAGAAATTTGTATTCAACGCCCAGTTTTCGCATGGGTGATGACGGTCGTTCTCGTTTTGGTTGGGATCGTCGGTGGTTCACGTTTGCCATTACAACAGTATCCAAAAATCGAAAGATCTTTTATTACGATTGAAACAAGTATTCCGGGTGCGGGTCCTGAAATCGTTGAAGCACAGGTAACACGCGTAATTGAAGATGCGGTTGCTGGTATCGAGGGTGCTGAAAATATTACGTCAATCAGCAGCACTGAAGAAAGTAAAGTTACAATCGAATTTCGTCCAGAACGCGGCATGGACAACGCAACGAACGACATTCGTGACCGTCTTAGTAAATTAAAAGATAATAAGCTTCCAGATGAAGCAACAGAACCTGTTCTAACAAAATCACGTGCTGAAGATCGTCCTGTTATTACAATTGCCCTGACTAGCGACACTATCCTTCCAAGTGAACTTCATGACTTTGCTAAACGTGAAATTGAAAAGGATTTAGAATCAGTCAGTGGTGTGGCTCGTGTTGATGTGCTGGGTGCAGGTCAGTATGAAATGAATCTTTATCTTGATCCAATTCGTCTTGCTGCCTATGGTATTACCGTTTCAGAAGTGATTACGGCCATTAAACGTCAAAGCATTGAAAAACCCGCTGGAAAATTGATCAGTCATAATCGCGAGTATTTGGTCACGACTGTTGCAAATCTTGAAAAACCAGAAGAGTTTGAAAGCTTGGTTGTTGCAACGAAAAAAGACCATCTTGTTCGCTTGAGAGATATTGGTCGTGCAGAAATTACATCCAACGATAAAAAAACAAGAACCCGTTACAATGGAAAAGCCGGTATTAGCATCGGTGTTATTAAGCAATCAACAGCGAACCCAGTTGAAGTTGCCCGTGCTGTTAAGCTTGAAATAGAAAAAATTAGAGGGCATTTGCCGCCTGAAATTTTAATTCATATCGGAAGTGACAAGACCCTGTTCATTGAAAGGTCAATATCAGAGGTTTTCAAAACAATTGCTGAAGCAACATTCTTGGTCATTTTGGTTGTGTTTTTATTCTTAAGATCAGCCAGAGCTTCTTTGATTCCGCTTGTGACTATTCCGGTTTCATTGATTGGTGCTTTGTTCATCATGTACCTTTTAAACTTTAGCATTAACATGTTTACGTTAATGGCTATGGTTTTAGCAATTGGACTTGTGGTCGATGATGCCATTGTTATTCTGGAAAATATTTATCGTTATATGGAGTTGGGATTCACACCTGTCCAAGCCGCGGTTAAAGGAATTCGAGAAATTAGCTTTGCTGTTATTGCTATGACATTAACATTAGCAGCTGTTTACACACCTATTTCTTTAGCTCAAGGATTAACTGGAAAACTACTGACAGAATTTGCAATTACATTGGCAGGGGCTGTTATTATATCTGGGTTTGCTGCTTTAACATTATCACCGATGATGTGTGCGCGACTTTTAGTGCCTCATGATAAAGAAAAAGATAAAGAGAGATTTACTGGTTTTGAAAAAAGAGTTGCTGGATGGCTCGATCAATACAAAACACATATCGAAAAACTTCGTGAAAAAGGACAGACGAGTAAGGCGTCTTTTTCTGAAATTCTTCTGAGCTTTTTAACGAAATTTGCAAACGGTGCTCATCTTTTCATACAAGGCACTTGGCTAGATATTGTCGAAGAGAAATACGAACAGTATTTAAGAAAGGCATTAGACTGTCGATTATATATTATTGCTGGAGCAGTTGCTTTTGCTTTCATTGGATTCGTTGTGCATCGCCATTTGCCCTCTGAATTCACGCCAAAAGAAGACCAAGGGTCGATATCAATTGAGGGGCAATCGCCTCAAACAGCAACACTTGAATATACCGAGAGATATGTTACAAAGCTTGATGAAATTATCGGCACAATTCCAGAGATCGACCGCCGCGTTACACAAATTATTAACCCAACTTTTGATGCAACACTTCAGTTAAAGGCCGATCGGAAGAGATCAACGGAAGAAATAGCGAATGACTTGCGTAAAAAAACAGAAGATATTACGGGTGTTGAGGCAAAAATAAGCAGCGGATCCACCGGTATTAGCGGTGATGACAATCGTGCCGTTCAGTTTGTGGTAAGAGGCAACAAGACTTACCGTGAATTGAAAGATATAGCTCAAAGCATGACAGCACATCTATACGCTTCAGGAATGGTGATGGGTGTTACCTCTGAAATACGAGGAGACACTGAAGATTTCACCGTGACCATTATTAGAGATAAGGTTTCCTCTTTGAATATTGAACCCGCAACAATTGCAGAGACGATTGATGCCTTGATCAGAGGCCGAAGAGCAAACAGCTTTAAAAAAGATAACAAGTTGTACGATGTCAAAGTTGAAGTTGAAAATGCGGCCAGACGAACACCCAATGACATTACCAATCTTTTTATTAAGGCTGGTGATAAAGAAGGAACGTTGGTGCCGTTATCTGAACTTGTTAAAGTTCACTCACGAGCTGGACCTATTGAAATACATCACCAAAATCGTATGCGTGCAATTATGATCAATGCCTTTTTAAAGCCTGGGTTGAGCTTGGGCGAAGGAATTACAAAAGTGACCGAACTTGGCAAAGAGATTATGCCAACGGATGCTCGTTTGGATTTTGTGGGAGATACCAAGAGATACTTAACAGAAAGCAAAACTATGCAGCTGATTTTCAGCTTAGCTTTGTGTTTTATCTATCTTGTGATGGCAGCTCAGTTTGAAAGTTGGAGAGATCCGTTTATTATCCTTTTAAGCGTACCGTTGTCCTTAGCAGGTGCTGTGATCACACTTGGGTTAATTGAGGGGGGAAGTATCAATTTGTATTCAAACATTGGTCTGATCACCTTGATTGGTCTTATTACCAAGCATGGTATTTTGATGGTTGATTTCTCAAACAACCTAAGAGAAGAGGGGCTTGATATTTTTGAAGCCATGATTAAGGCATCCCGCCTTCGCTTGCGTCCTATTTTAATGACGACATTTGCGATGATTTTGGGAGCCTTACCTTTGGCTTTTGCAGGAGGGGCAGGCTCAGAAAGTCGCCGCCAATTGGGTTGGGTTATTGTTGGTGGTATGGGAATTGGTACTTTGTTCACTCTTTTTGTAATTCCTGCATTCTATACGTATCTCGCAGCGAAAAACCGCAAATCTCTTCTTTCTGTTGATGTACCAGATATGCCGGATGAACCAGCACACACCTATCTTTGATCGAAACTTATATAGAAAACGTCGCGAGGGGCTGCAAGTCAACTCTGAGGCGTTTTCTAAGCTGGCTAGCGAAGTTGCTATCCGTTTAATTGATCGTCTCAGCATCCTAAAAAAAGATTTCAAGAGCTGTTGGCAGATTGGGCTTGATGGTGGGGCTTTTTTGAGGGCTACGACTTCTGTTCCTTGTTTGCAGGGTATGGAAGTGTTTGTTGTTTCAAGCAGCACTACGATACTGTCATTCTCGGGTTTATCCCGAGAATCTCTAGATCCTCGGAACAAGTCCGAGGATGACAAGATTTCGGCAAAATTGAATTTCATTGTATCCGACGAAGAAGCCCTTCCTATAGGCCCTCACACCCTTGACATGATCATCAGTCCTTTGGGATTCCAGTGGGTCAATGACCTTAAAGGCGTTTTACTGCAGTGTTTGTTTGGGTTAAAACCAGATGGGTTGATGATGGCAGCTTTTGTTGGAGAAGACAGTTTATGGGAGCTGCAGTCTGTTTTTAGGCAAATAGAATTAGATGTACATGGAGGCGTCAGCAATCGCTTTGCGCCACTGATTTCAAGTAAGAACGCTGCGAGTTTGTTGCAATCCAGCGGGTTTGCTTTGCCGGTTGTGGACAGAGATCGGATTATCCTGTCCTATCCAAATGCAGCGACGTTATTAAATGATATAAAAGACAGTGGGCATGGAAATATGCTTTTGGATCGTCAATCTCCGCCTCTTACAAAAGGATTTCTAAAGAGGGTTGAAGATCTTTACCAAAAAGACTTTTTCCTTCCGGATGGAGGAATACAAGTAACTTTGGATCTGATATTTATGAGTGGGTGGAGCCCATCTTCAAAGCAGCAGCAACCCCTTAAACCTGGAAGCGCTACATATTCATTGAAGGATGTTTTGGATACCTAAAAATGGTGCCCAGAGTCGGAATCGAACCAACGACACAGGGATTTTCAGTCCCTTGCTCTACCAACTGAGCTATCTGGGCCTGGATGCAAAAATGCAAACAGCGTATAAATCATTATAACGGCATTTTGACTTAATGTCCAGCCACCCTGTCGAACCTCTTGCTGCAGACATCTTTCGATGGATTCAAGGCGTCTTGATATTTCCTCTAAGTCATGGCTATTGGGATTTTTTTGCGATGTTTTGTTTCAACAGAATGTATGGCATGAGCAATAATGCCAACAAACAGATTAAGAACAAGGTAAGTTATCATCAGGATAAACGGGATAAAGAACGCCCATGCATAGGGAAATACAGCCATAATGGGACGAACCACACCCATTGACCAACTTTCAAGCGTCATGATTTGAAATAATGTATATGTTGATGCAGCAATAGTTCCAAATAGGGCTGGAAAGTTTTCTCCAAAATAAGTCGTCGCTATAACAGAATCCATATAAAAAATGATCAAAATATTCAATTCGCGTTGAAGAAGAGGCTTGCAAACCAAGAACGACGCTGTTGATAAGAATTACAGCGATGATGAACAAGGTTTCTAATTCTTAGTTTAAGCATTTCAAAGTTTATAAATATTTTATGACTTTATTTTCTTATGCTTCTCATAGAAGAACTAAGCATTTGTTAATAATCCCTTTTAAAAAAACTACGAATTGTTTCGTTTTGAAGATCCTTGATTTTCCCTGTTGCGAAGAGGAAAAGAATGATATTCTCTCTTGTATCATTCGTTGAATCTCATACCCTGTAAATGGAATTTTAAATGGACATTAAAAGTGTCACATCTTCTGGCTCTAGCCATATTCAATCGTCTCCTAAGATTCGAAAAACTGAAAGAAATAAAGGGGCAGCTTTTGGTGTAGAAGATCAACATTCATCTTCTGCTTCCTTTGTGCAAAGTGCTCTGAGTTCAACGGCCGTTGACGCCCTATTCTTTTTGCTTGATAAAAATGATACGCCGAAAAGAAGAGCTCTCGATCGAGCTGATCTTATTTTGGATTATTTAGAAAGAATTCATCTGGGTCTTGTCACAGGTGAAATTGGGCTTGAATCTTTATCTAACTTGAGTCAAGTTCTTCAAAAACATATACCAGATGAGTTGGATCCAAAATTGCAAGAATTAATGCGCGAAGTTGAAACCAGAGCGCAGGTAGAATTGGCTAAGCTTGAGAAAAAATGAACTCTGTAAAGATTTAGATTCTGAAAAGGTGAAGGATATATCATTGTGCTGATTCGTTGTTCTAAGTGTTCAAAAGAATATCTTTTAAATCCTGATAAGCTTCCGAGCCCCAAATTTCTAGAGGGTCAAGGCGAAGGGTGGTGGATGTCGTGCGAAAATTGCAATCATCAGTGGTGGAATCAAACAAAGAAAACGCCGTCTCAGAGGTCTGTGGCGTCAGCTCCGATAAGTGGTTTTCAGAATTTTACAAATCTTGCTGGACTTCAAAAAGTTGATCGTGAATCTGAACCGACGTCTGAGAAGATAACGCCAGAATTTTATAAGTCATTTGATAAAGATAAAAGCCGATCAACCTCATCAGAGGAAGTTATTGCTGTTGCTGCACGTGTCTTAAAGGCTGATCCTAAAAGCATCAAACGTGTTCTTTCCGCTCCGCGCATCGCATTGACTCTTTTTGTTATGTTTTTTATCGGTGTTCTTGGGGCTTTGAGTTTTGTTTACAAAGATCAACTCTGTCCGGCAATACAAGACGTGCTGTTCCCACCCCAACAATCATTGGCGGCATTAGCAGCACCCTTGGTTTTGCAAAACGTAAAATATGGAGTTCAGCCCACTGCTGATGGAAAAATGTCTCTGACAGTTGTTGGTGAGATCTTAAATGATAATCCCTCCACCGTCACATTATTACCCGTGCGTATCGTTGTATGGTCTCACTGTCCCGAAAATGCCAGCATTCAAACAACCGTGTCGGGTGCAAATTGTATAAAAGCAGATTGGCAGCATCCTTGGACGCGTCCTCACATTTTGCCGGGGGAGCGTTTGTGGTTCCAAACGGGGACGGTTCTTTCTGCAGATACCCAAATCGTTAGAGTTGATGTAACGCTGCCTTAGAGTCACAAGAATATGGTTGCTCTGAATATCCTTTTGACTAAAGCTCTGGATTACATTGATCAAGAGCGGGTTGCAATAAAAAAACTTCATAAAGCACATGACGTTTTAAGCAATGCATATCGTCAGAAAAAAGGAACATCCAGTCTCACAACCAGTGAACACATCAAGGCTTATTTTACAGCTAGAATGCCTGCTACTTTTGCCAGTATTTACCAATGTTTATCTGAATTACCTTTTGAGAGTCCACCTGAGACCATGCTTGATTTGGGGGCGGGGCCTGGAACAGCGACTTTAGCTGCTTTAGAGAAATGGCCTTCTTTAAAAGTGGCAACCTTGGTTGAACAGCATCAATTAATGTTTGATCTGAGCTGCAGACTGTTTTCCTTTCTTGATCTTCCAACATCTATCAGACATCTTCAGGCGGATCTTGTAAAAACAAGCTTCAAGGAATCATTTGATTTGGTTGTGCTGGGTTATGTTTTGGGAGAGCTTGGAAAAGAAGAACAGCTAAAAGTCATTGAAAATGCTTGGAATGCGACCTCTCAATTTTTTCTGATTGTTTCACCCGGCACTCCTTTTGACTATGACATTCTAATGCATGCAAGAGATTTTTTGCTTTCAAAGGGTGGATTTGTAGTGGCTCCTTGCCCTCATCAAAAAGAATGTCCTTTAAGAGAGACGAAAGACTGGTGTCATTTTTCTGTTCGTTTAAATCGAACAAAAGAGCATCAGAAAATCAAACAAGCCTCGCTTTCCTATGAAGATGAAAAATACGCTTATCTTCTTTTTGGCAAGGAATCCACCAAGAATCCCTCTCAAAGAATTATCAAAAGACCGATCCAGAAATCGGGTCATGTTATCATGGATCTATGCACTGTTGATGGAATTAAGAGAGAAACGATAAGCCGCAAAGATAAGGAAGCTTATAAAAAATCGCTTAAAAAAGAGTGGGGAGAAACTTGTTAACCATTCTTTCTGGTATCAAGCACAGAGTAAGGGCTCTTAAGATTAATAATCAAAGCTGTTATCTCTTTTGCCTTACCAACATTCATGTTCGCTAGGATGAGAGAGATCTTTTTTTGGCTCATCATTTTAACGACATCAGTTAAGAGTCTTGATTCCATCTGATTAAAGATACGTGCTGCATCTTTTGGCTTCATGCTCTCGTATATTTTCACAAGTCCCGTTATTTTGTCTTTCTCAGCTTTATCGGCAACTTTGAGAGTTTCTTCGATATCTGCTTTTAATTTCTGCAGAGAAGCCATTTGGTCCCTAACTTGATTTTGCGCAGTTACAAGAACGAGTTCTTTTTTTACAATCGTTTCTTCTCTCTTATCGAGTTCTATTCTTCTATGAGCCAGAGTTTGTAGAATTTTTACTTCTTCTTCAGAGCTTGAAGAGAGAGGATCAAACTCAGGAGTAGCTGGTTGATCTGCGCCTTGTTTGGTTTTATCGGCTTGTTGAGGAGCGGCACCTGGCGTGGTACTGGGAGTAGTATTTGGAGCTGCAGGTGCAGCTCTTGCATCTTTACCAATTTTAAAGGGAAAGAATTTACTAATAGATTCAAGAAATGAAGTTTCTTTGCTTTTTTCTATGGTGTCATTCTCGGATTTATTCCGAGAATCTATGTGACTTTTAGATCCTCGGAATAAATCCGAGGATGACAGTGTGGGGCTTGAAGATGGTGTTGGACTTTGATATGCCGTTTCAATTCTTTGAAAAACCTTACCAAGGCAAAGAATAAAGGCACCTGAAATACTGATAAAAACAAAATAGTATTTTAAGTTATTATAGATTGAATAAAAGAATCCTTTCTCGTCCTCTAAAGAATCATTTGCGAGAGGCTGGGAGGCCCCAGTTTGATAGGCTTTAGGGATTGCCATAATTTACCTCATTCCACGCAAAACTGACATAAGTCCTCGATCGATTGCAAATTCTCTGGAATTCGTTTTGCTTTGTACTTCATGAGAGGGTACCTCATCAGCAAAATCTTCATCAGTAAAATTCTTTGTTTGCTCTCTTCTAGCTTGCGAGGGGTCATAAGGTGTCTTTGAAACGGATAAAGTAGGGGTCTTTTTCATAGATGGTTCTGCAAATGCACCTGGATTGCCTCTACTTGCCATTTGCACAGCTTGCTGCAGAAGCTTTTCTGTCTGTTGTGCTTTTTCAATAATTTGATCTAAGCGTTTTGCGATTTTATCACTGTGCTCAAGCAAAATATCAAAATCATCTTTCAAAGCCATAGCCTGAGGAATTTGTTCAGTTAATCCCTTTTGTCCTACGTCAGCTGTCTCTTTTAGTTTGTCGATGCTTTGAGAAATTTGAGTCAAATAACTCGAAAAGTTTCGAACGAAGGGAGTCAGTTGCGCCCCCATTTGTTTCATGCCCATTAATCTCTTGTTGAGTCGCCAGCAAAAGATAATAGCCATAAAAAGAAGGGTTACCATAAACCCATCAAGTAATATATTATTCATGTCTTTCTTCTCCTTCTTTTTCTTTTGATCTTTCTCTTTCTTCTTCACCAAACATTACTTCTTCAACTTTAATGGCGACCTTTCCTGACTTTTGGCCAACTTTTCCAGCAAACAAAGGTTGTCCTCCGCAATTTAAATAAACGATAGAATCCGGAGTGCTTTGTAATAAAATTTGCGTACCAACATCCCACTCCAGAACATCGCGTAAGGTCATGCTTTCGGGTTTTAAACCAACCTCAAGCATGATGTCTGTGTTCCAAAGTTGTTGTGATAAGTGGTTCTCCCAAATAGAGTCTCTACCGAATTTTTCACCCATAAAGTTCTGTAGCAATAATTCTCGAATAGGCTCAATGGTTGCATAGGGGAGTAAAATTTCTATTTTTCCACCTCGTTCTTCCATCTCTACGTGCATTTTAACCAGAAGGGCTGCGTTTGCAGGTCTGACAATCATGGCAAAGTGAGGGTTAATCTCTAATCTTTCGAATCTAAAGCTAACATTGCTGATTGGTTCAAACGCTAAGCGGAAATCAGTTAGAATCACTTTCATCATTCTCTGGATTAGATTGCGTTCGATTGTTGTGTAAGCGCGACCTTCTGAGCGAACGCTGTGACCACGACGTGCTCCTAAAAGCACATCAACAACTGAATAGATCATTTGGTTGTCAATAACGAGAAGACCTTGGTTGTCCCATTGCTCAGCACGAAAGACACTGAGCATGGTCGGTAAGGGCATGCCGTTTAGGTAATCACCAAAACGAAGCGTTGTAACACCATCAAATGAGACTTCCACATTGTCCGAGGTAAAATTTCGAAGACTTGTCGATAGCATACGAACCAGTCGATCGAAAACGACTTCCAACATAGGAAGGCGTTCGTAATAAATCAGGTCGCTATTGATGATGGCGTCAATATTTGTTTGGTTTACTTTTTTCTTTAAAAGGCTATCGATTTCGATTTGATCTAAAGTGGGCGCAGCTTGAGAGATAGAGGGATCTGCAATACTATCTATTAAGGCATCTACTTGTTCATCAGAAACCTCTTCTTGAATTTCTGTTTTTTCTTTAGAGGCTTTCTTTTTTGAATTTTTAGATGTTTTTGATTCCTCTTCCCCAACAGTCTCACCTTCTCCAGCTTTATTGTCAGAGACAGAGTCAGATTCTTCTTTTACTTCATCTTTTTTATCGTCGTCATCATCTATCATTCTTGTTTCCTATTGGATTAAAAAGTCTTTTACGAGTATTTGTCTAATTTTTAAGGGGGTAATAATAGTATTCACTCTATTGAATAATTCTTGCCGAACTCTCTCCATTCCAGCTGCTCCCTGAATATCGTTGGCTTCTAATTCGCGAAGATAAGATTGAAATTGATCAATAATAAGGGGCTTTAAGTGGTCAATCTTTTCTTTTTCCGCAAGTGATTCAATCTCGAGAACAAAAATGGTCTTTAAAATGTTTCCACGACTTTTGGTGCTTTTAAGATTTACGATCATTTCAGGAAGAGATAGAAATGCTAATTCCAATAAATCTGTTTTTTCATTTTTTGGAGATAAAAGCGATTTTACGACAGTTGGTAATGGTGATAAATAAATTCCAAGCCCAACTAAAAGTGCGCCAACGCCTGCTCCTATATAAGTGAGTTGCTTTTTATTTAAGGGGAATTTCTTTTGTTCTGACTTTGCGACCTCAGTATTTCCCTCAGCTCCCTCTTCATTTGTTTTCTTTTCTTCCTCGTCAGCCATTCAGTCACCTAAATTGTTTTTATGTTTGTTCTTAAAACCAGTATTGTTCATTTTTATTAAAATTTTCTTAACTTTAGAAAAAAGTGTGGGTATAATCCTTTTAGATGCATAGAAATTAATGACTTGTTATTCCGAGAAATTGTAGTGACTTTCGCCTTTGCGTCTGTTATATGTTTTTAAAAGGATGTAGTTTTTTGTTTTTAAATTAGTAAAAAACAAAACATTGCTAATGTGAGTTGAAAATGGAAAAGAAATTGTGATTGGCAAATTAGACAAAATTGATTTAAGTATTTTAAAAGATCTCCAAGCTGACGGCCGCTTGACGAATGTAGAGCTTGCTAGACGAGCTGGGATTTCTGCTCCGCCTTGTTTGAGAAGAGTTAAAAACCTCGAAGATCAGGGCATCATTGTAAGTTATCATGCAAATCTGAATGCACCTGCATTGGGATACGGTGTGGCAATTTTTGCTGAAGTAGCGTTGAGCAGTCAAAATGATGCGGATTTGCGCGCTTTTGAAGAGCAGGTGCAGAAATGGCCGATGGTGAGAGAATGTTATATGGTGACCGGTGGTTCTGATTTTCTTTTGAAAATTGTCGCTAAAGACTTTGATGCTTACCAGAGCTTTTTATCGAAAGAGCTTTCGACAATGCCGAAAGTAGCTCAGATAAAAACACGTATGGTTATTCGTGCTTCAAAGAAATTACCAGGCGTACCAGTTGAGCAGATTCCATATCATCGGTAGGTAGATGGGGTGTCATCTCTGGCATCTCCTCTAAGCTTCTAGGTTAAAAATTACGGGCACCTGAATGATTATGGGGCCTCTTGGGAGCGTTTTATAGAGAAAACGCCATATTTTTACAGCATCAATAGCTGTTTTTTGTAGTATTTCATCAGTATCATGACCTTCCTTAACTTGAACGTGGTCGACGCGTCCTCCAACATTGACTGTGAGCTCTAACACCATATTCCCTGTTAATCCTTTTTTACGGGCTAATTCTGGATAGTGTGGTGGTTGGTTTTCAGGATGGGGCATTAAATTAGCGCCACCATCTCCATTTTCTTTTGCCTCAAAACTTTCTTGTTCTGTTGAATTTTGTGGATGAGCAGATGAAGCAGATACAACAGCTGTTTCTACTCCTTTGATTGGTTTAGACGCCTCATTTTTTTTAACGAAAGGAGATGATTCTTTTCTTGATGAAGCCTTAAGAGCAGGTGTCTCATTGATTAAACTGACAGTCAGAAATGGTCCTTGGATACTGCTGGTTTTATGGGCTGCAAAAAATTGATTTAGAAAAATGTACGAGCCAGCAAAGGCAAGACTGTGCAACAAAAAAGAGACAATCAACGCACGGATGTAGTTCATGTCGTAATCCGAACACCAACATATGCAGCCAACCCTGGTTGCATATAACCTGGGGGTTGTTGATAGTGTCTATTCAAAGCATTTTCAACGCGTCCAAATAAATCACACGTTTTGTTGAGATGATAAGTTGTTGTTGCACGCACTGTTGTGACACCACCCATATAAATTCTACCCCCATCAACAGGGAAACGTAGATTTTCCGCTTGCTTTCCCGTATGACTTGCCCCCAATCCTACTTCCCAGGCCTCAGATAAATCAACATCTAAGGTTGCGCCAAATTTATGTAAGGGGCGCCTTGTTAGTTGGAGATTTTTGTTTAGATCTTTGGCCCTCAGATAAGTATGGTCTGCGCGAAAACGAACAGACTCTTTTATATGCCACTGGAAAAATGTCTCAAAACCACGCATTTCAGCTTCGCCAATGTTTAGATAAGTGTATTGATAGTTTCCAAGGGGTTTAAACGAAACCATTTGAGAAACTAAAGTTCTAAAAAACGTTGTTCCAATGGTCAGTGTTTTGGGAATGATCTGTTGCTCAATGCCAACATCCCAGCTTTTTAATTTTTCCGGTTTTAAGCCCGAGTTACCATATGTCTCATTAAACAATTGATATAAGCTCGGCGCTTTGATAGCCGTGCCAAAAGCAGAAAACAGTTTTGTTTCGGTTTCAAGATGATGATACTGAGCTGTCGTTCGATAAGAATAATGCCCGCCAAATTTAGAATGACGGTGATATCTGGCCCACCCTTCTAGTTTTACACGTTGATGCGGTTCTAAAATGTTGCCTACAAAAAATGATTTCTCATCGGCTTGCGCATTCGCTTTGGGATAACTGATACTAACGGATTTATAACTTTGCTTTTCTTTTTCAGCACCCAAATGAACTGTATAGCCATCTGACACCTTGACTTTATTTTTCCAATCTAATTTTAAATTATCTCCATGATATGTGGTTTTAGAAACAATGGGATTGATGTCATTTTCACTGATGCGTTCCGCTTCTAAATAGCCAACGCCTAATGTTGGCTGCCATTTGCTATTGGCCAAATCGCCTTCAACCTGAAAACGGCTTAAAGATTGATGTCCCACATCTTGAAGAGAAGGGTTCGCAGTGAATAAATCATCGTATCGAGTGCGATATTTCTGATATCGGTTCCATAAGCTCATGTGCCAATCGGCTCCTACGGCTGCCCCCAGTCTTGAAGAGAACGCGTTTCTGCTATAAGGGTCAGGATTCCATTGCCGTTGTACGGTTCTCTTTGCTTGCGGAGTTGAATGAATTCCGTCCGTTTGAAGATGATTTGCATTGATGTTGAAATCAATGTTTCCTTGTTCTCCTTGAGCTGAGACTTGTTGCTGAAATGTCTGAAAAGATCCCGCTTCAGCAACACCTGTAAGTTTTGGTTTTCCGCACCCTTTTGCAGTTGTTATGTTGACAATACCTGTGCTTGCATCAGAACCATATTGAGCTGAATAAGGTCCTTTTAAAACGTTAATTTCTTCAGCACCTTCAACTCCAAGGTGCGCAAAATCAAAAGAACTTGTGGGAGAACTTGGATCATTTCCTCTCATGCCATCAACTAAAGCAAGCGTATGCCCAAGGTTGCCACCGCGTATATAGACTGCTGTTGAACGCCCAGTGCTGCCCTGTTGCACTGCATGAACACCCGGCAGATCTTTGATCGCATCCAAAACAGTATTTTGCTGATGTTCTTCGAGTGTCTCTTTAGAAACATGAATGGTTGATGATGGTGTAAAGGGCTCTTTTTTAGCCTTAACAACAACGGGTGGGAGAGAGGCGCTGAAAGCGTTTTGAGATAAAAAGAAAAGAAAAAAGAACAGAGGGGGAAGATGTAGCATTTTCTATATGTTGATGTAATTTCATTGATAAAACACAATATATTGTTTTTTGAGGGGTGTGGCAAGGGGGGAATCTTCTTTGTCAAAAAGAATAAATCCCCTCATTTGTAATCACACAATCCAGTTTTTTATCATAATTGTCAAATGGTACCGATGAAACCCGTTGATGTTCTGAGCCAAGACCAATCACACATATGTTCTTTCTCCGACGCAATTCATGGATAGTGCGATCATAAAAACCACCGCCACGACCTAGTCTGTGACCCATGTTATCAAAGGCTAAAAGAGGTGTTAGCAAAATATCAGGGAGAATGATTTTCTCTCTTTGTTTTGGAATCGGGATTTTATAACGGCCAATCTCCATTTCTACCCCAGGTGTCCAAGGGTAAAATACAAGCGGCAATTGAGATCTTGCAATGAATGGCAAGCAGGCAATGCCACCTTGCAGGCAGCATTCCTCTAAAAAGGGCAGAATATCGATCTCTCCCTCCATGGGCCAATACGCGCCAATAATGGATTTTTTGGCAAACTGAGTACTGTGTTTTCTTAGATTTTTTAAAACGTCAATTGAGATAGCATCCCAATCAACAGATTGATTTAAAGAGCGCATCTTTTCACGAAGCTGTTTTTTCTCTATGACAAGGAGTTCTTCCATAAAAGGCCATCAAGTTATCTCGGGTTACCCATTTTACCACATCATCAAAGTAATCTTCCTTAGAAAGAGAGATGGGCTTATCAATAAACGTTTGGTCTGAGGTTGCATTATTTGTTTTATCTGGGCCTGAGATCGACGGTTGTTTGCCACTTTGACCGTGACTGATAAGCACAAAGGCAATGATATCTGAAGAAGAATCAACGACTGACACATGATCGCTGTTTTTAACATTCAGCTCATTGTCTCCTTTTTTAACCTCACAAAAAACAGCCGTCGGTGGCACTGTATCATCAGGGGTGCTTAAGTGTTTTAATTCAAGAGACGTCAGATCAAGGTTAACAGCATAAGTCATCCAATTATGATATCCATCTTTGGCAATTTTCTCTGGAATCCCAAGCGATCTATAGGGGATGATTCCTCTGAAAGCTTTTTTATAGGAACATGATTCTTGTTCAATTCCTTTTTCGCTAGGCGATGCTGCAGGATCAGCCGGGCAGGGTAATCTCTTATGAATAACCACAAAAGTTGCAAGCGAGTGCATTACTTTTTCCAAATGATCTTCTGACATCTGAGCCCGTTTTTGCTTAATGTATTGATTGAGCAAGGGTAACCCAAGGCCAGACAAGACTCCCATGATGCACATGACGATGGCAATTTCAATGAGTGTAAAGCCGGGAAGGGAATGTTTAGTTCTAGAGAAATGCAACATTATCGATAAGAAATTAAAATCACATAAGGAAAATTGTAATAAATGGGTATGTGTATGGCAATAAAATTCTGATTTGCTTTGTCATCTTCGGACTTGTTCGGAAGATCTAAAGATTCTTGCTTTGGAGTGGTTACCAGGTGTCCCGACACTTGAATGTACTGCTCTAATCCGTTATGGTGCGTACACTTCATTTTAGAATCTGGGAAAGATACTGAAGGTGTCTGAATTTTTAATAAAAGCCATATTTATTTATGTTTTGTTGAACACAACAGTAATTGCGTGTGGATGTTTTTGGAACGATACTCAATCAAAAGACGTACTGCACCAGCTTTTGTCCACCACGAAGTTTACAGTCCGCATAGAGGGAGAGCAAGGCCTCCTAAATCCTTTGGCGCCACCGAATATAGGCAAACAGCAGAGAAAAATAGTTCGCCGTATTTTCTTGGCAGCACAATACCATGAACAAAGAAAATATGAACTTTCTCAAAAATATTTTGTAAAATCCCTTGATCTGTTGATAGAAAACAATAAAAGTTTTGATCTAAAATACAAAGTTGTTGGGGAAAGAAAAGTAGATGGTAAGACTAGAGTCTATTATGACTCTCAAGAATCTTTATTCATTTTGGCGTCACGTATAGCTTTCTTTGCTGGATTCTCAGCTTATAAAGCTGATAGGAAGAGTTTTAAGAAAGAGAGTTTTAATCTGTTTGTTGATTGTTTGAATGAATTGCCACAACTGATGCTTTCGGCTGAAGACTCTATTAGAAACGGGGATTTTCTAACAGCTTGTAAAGACATCGAAAGGATAGAAAAAATAATACATAGTTCTTCTACCACTAACATTAAATATCATTACTTTCTTACGCACATGATTCAATATTCCTACGAGACACTAAATGCTGCTCTAAACTCTCTGAGTGAAAAGACGAAGAAGGTAAATGAGGTGAGGGGTTTAAGGAAAATTATAGAAGCCCAATTATCCCGCAACTTATTTGATTGGCCTAATCGCCTGACTTTAACAGAATTAGATGAATGGACCGGCTGACTACATAAACAATAACAAACCGGACATTTCTGAGACTCAAAGTTGCACATTGATGTCTCCTGTATGATTGCTTAACATAAACTTGAAAAAATTATTGAGATGCAAACCATACGATATTCTGAAGGCATATCTGACATAACATTTGAGAACATTCTAGGTTTGTACACTTCCGTTTGCTGGACAAAATACACAAACAACCCAGATAGTCTCAAAAAGGCACTAAAGAACTCCTCGCATATTGTCTGTGCTTTGCACGATGGTATACTGGTTGGCCTGGCTCGCTCTCTTAGTGACGACGTTTCCATCCATTTTATTCAAGATATTCTTGTTCTGAATGATTACCATCGTCAAGGCATTGGCAAACACATGATAAAACTTTTATTAGATCACTATAAACATGTTCGTCAGCATGCTCTTTTAACGGATGATCAACCTGATCAACATGCGTTTTATAAAGCTTGTGGCTTTCAGAAGCTGCCAGCTCAACCGGTGGATTCATCCGGCCTTACGAATGGATACATAAAATTATGATAACGGCTTGTGATAGAGATAACTGCTGCAATACTCTCTATCTCTTCCCTTAAGTATTTTTGGTGTTGTCGCATCGCGTACATAGCCTATTTTTTCGTAAAGTTTTGGTGCTTGAAAATCGCAAGTACCAAGAGCAAGTAAAGTGATTCCAGAGCTTTTAACGTAATCTTCAACTTGACCCATAGTCAATTTCCCAAGACCTGTACCACGTACAGATTCGTCCATAAAAAAGGTGTGAATGTCGGCATGTGGGTGGTGGGCACCCTTAACCAAAGAGCCCCATATTCCTCCTTGAACCGTTCCTGTGGAGTCCCGCACAAATACGCCAAAGTTTTCAGACAATACAGGGATTGTTGGGGCTGTATCTATATCGGTTTCCCACTCAATTGTTAAGGGGGCTGTTGTGTCTGTACCTGTTATTTCTTTCATGAGCATGCTGACATAGCCCCCAGTCATAAAATTTCTATAGCAAGAAACTTCTGAATATCCTTGCTTTTGGAGCAGGGTATATAGAGCTGTATTTTCGGGATCTGAAGTTCCTAACTCTCTAGCATTGACGAGTTCCACATAAATTCTTCTTCCACCTTCAGTCCAAGCATCTTTTTCAATGGTTGGTAATACCGTCAAATGTTTAAGGGTCAAATTCTTTATATCGACGCTTTCTCCATAAATATCTCCTTTAATTTCGGAATGTGGGTATTTAAATGATTTTCCGGCATGGTATGAAGGATCTATTTTGCTAAGGTTATAATGATGCAGACCAAAGAGCAGACAAGAGTAGTCATTACGCCAGGTAAAAGGTGACACAGTGATTTCGAACTCACCATCCAGAACGACCACTGAGGTTTTTATTTCACCAAAACGACTCCACCACTTTATCGTTTTCACAATTTCAGGTGACCTCCATACAGTTACACCTTTAGCTGGGTTAAGGGTTCGCAAGTATAATGGAAAGGAGTTGGGTTCTTGAGAGACCGTGTCATCAAGCAAAGTCGCTGAAACAGCATGAATACTAATAAACAGCATGCATAGTAAGAGTTTAAACATGAATAAATTTTGACTTATATTTATAGAAGGTATTTTTACTTATAATTAAAAATATAATTAATGTCAAATAATCTAAGGTAACGGCGCTGGCGTATCCGCTTTTTGCCTTAAGAATGCAATCAAATCTGCACGGTCTTGGTCGGATGCAATGCCAATAAAGGTCATCTTGGTTCCAGGGGCAAATTCACGGGGTTTATGGAGGAAATGGTTCAGATTCTCATAATCCCATTGCCCACCTTTTTCCTTAATTACAGCAGAATAAGCATAATCAGCGGCGTGGGCAATTTTGTTCATAACAATCCCCCAGAGATTTGGCCCCATTTTTGGAGGCTCGCTTTTTTCAACTGTGTGGCAGGCTTTACATTTTTTAAAAATAATCTCCCCATTTGCAGGATTAGCTTTGGCCAGTAAGGGAGAAATAGATGCGAGAGGTTTTTCTTTTTCAGAATCAGAAGAAGGAGCTGAAACAGCCGAGACGTCAACAACATATGCGTTCTTTTCAAGCTTTGATGGTGAGACCAACGCTTCGCCTATTAAGCTTGCAACCATTGCAACCAAAAGAGCAATCAGAACAGCGGCGGCTATTTTATTGAACTCGAAACTATTCACAAATGGATACGAAAAGAAAAATTCTAGCTACCTAGAGTATAGCTGATGAAAGGTGGTCTTTAAACCAATAAAAAAAAGCCTGCTTGCTCTCGCAAACAGGCTTAATTTTACTTTATCAACAATTAGTTGATAACGGTAATAGCAACACGGTTTTGAGCGTGAGCTTCTTCTGTGGTTCCAACAGCTTGTGACTTGTCTTTACCATAAGAAATTGTCTTCATGCGAGTGCCATCAACACCCATACCTGCCAATGCAGACTTAGCAGCTTCAGCGCGACGTGCACCAAGTGCTAAGTTGTATTCACGTGTACCACGTTCGTCAGCGTGACCTTCAACGGTTGCTGTCGTAGCAGAGTGTGTCTTCAACCAAGCTGATTGAGCTTCTAGAGTCTTTTTCGCGTCAGCAGAAACTGCTGATTTGTCGAATGCGAAGAAAACGCGATCACGAATGTTCGCTTTGAAATCTTCTGGCGTACCAGGAGTTGCAGCGCGACCAACGCTTACGTTTTGTGAGTCAGCATTATTTCCTGATTCGCAGGCAGCTAAAGCCAAGCCAGCAGCAAGAACGGTAAAAATTTTATTTTTCATATTTGAAAATCCTATAAGTTAGTATGTAGCTGTTACCAATATAAACCATAAAAACATTAACAAACAATTAAATTTTAGTAAAAGATAAAAAGATATTTTCTAGGTGCAGAGACCCTCGTACTGTAGGCAAAATACCACACTTGAGCGAGGGTTTTAGAGTTGCTTAATTCTTAAAAACAAAAACCTGCCCACAATAGGGACATTCCACTTTTGAATTTTGATCTATTTTTAGATAAACAGCTGGATGTCCTGAGCTTGTTTTTCCCTCGCCCAGAAACTCTCCATCGCACTTAACCGTTTTTTCGTTTACCTCAATAATCTCACTCATACTCATCTCTTGATGAAATTCTTATTTTGCACTTGGTTTTTTATTTTGTTCTGCAACAATAAAATTCCATACAAAAGAGCTTCTGCCGTGGGGGGGCATCCCGGAACATAAACATCAACGGGAACAATGCGATCGCAACCTCTGACAACAGAATAAGAATAATGGTAATACCCGCCACCATTGGCACAACTGCCCATGGAAATGACCCATCTTGGTTCTGGCATTTGGTCATAAACTCTGCGTAAAGCAGGGGCCATTTTGTTGGTTAATGTTCCAGCGACTATCATCACGTCTGATTGCCTGGGGCTGGGCCTAAAGACAACACCAAAGCGATCCAAATCATAACGGCTCGCAGCTGTATGCATCATTTCAACGGCACAACAAGCAAGACCAAAGGTCATTGGCCATAAAGAACCGCTTTGAGCCCACGCGGCCAGCTTATCCAATTGAGTGATCAAAAATCCCTTATTATCCAGCTCATCTTTAACAAGGCTGAACAACTGGTGTTCATCTTGCAAAGCGGTTGGAAGGTATGGTTTTAAATCTTCTAAAGGTGATTTTATTCCCACTCTAGCGCCCCTTTTTTCCACTCATAAATAAAACCAATGGTTAAAATGCTTAAGAAGAGCATCATTGACCAAAATCCAAAAACCCCTATTTTTTTCAGACTAACGGCCCATGGAAACAAAAAAGCAATTTCGATATCAAAGATAATAAATAAAATAGCAACTAGATAGAAATGAACGCTGAAACGCCCGCGAGCACTATGACCTGGGGTGTCAAATGTGTCAAAACCGCATTCGTAAGGAGAAAGTTTCTCTTTGTAAGGAGCCTTTTTACTGCGCCACCAGGAAACAAACATTAAGGCAGTTGAGAGCCCAAACCCTATGCCTAAGAACACCAAAATGGGAAGATAATCTTGAAAATTTAGCATGCAAAATAACCCTCTATTTTTCTATTATGATGTAACATAAGCGAGAAAATTACCATGAAAAATGAAGATTTAGGTTATGAAACCCTTGAAATTCCCACTAGAAGCGATGAAATTGTGCCGTTAAACACGACTCTCGGAGCATCTTTCTTCCATCAACCCGCCCTCAATAAAGTTTGAGGCTTGTTGAACCAATTCCTGAATAATCTCACTTGTTGTTTGTTCAGATGTCACCATGCCGACACTTTGACCAGCCATCAGAGACCCATTTTCTACATCACCATCAATTACCGCTTTTCTAAGAGCACCTGCCCAAAAATGCTCAATGGTTAATTGGGCTTCTTTCAACGACAACTCGCCTGATTCATAACGCGTAATTAATTCAGCCTGTACTTTCATGAACCGTTCCGTGGCTCCATTGGAAAGTGCTCTGACTGGAATCACAGGGAAACGCAGATCCAGCTGAACAGAAGCAACAGCATCGCGGGCTTGCGCACGAATAAAACTCTTTTTAAAATTCGGATGCGCTGGAGATTCTGAAGCGCAGACAAAACGAGTGCCTAATTGACAGCCAGATGCTCCCATTCTGAGGTACGTGACAATAGCTTCACCGCGTCCAATACCACCTGCTACGAAAACGGGGATTTCTTTAACAATAGGTAATATTTCTTGAGCAAGCACGCCTGTTGAGACTGGCCCAACATGCCCGCCAGCTTCGCTTCCCTCAATAATCAAGGCATCAACGCCCATTTTTTGAAGTTTTCGAGCTATCACTAAAGCTGGCGCAAAACCAATCACTTTTGCTCCAAAGTCTTTCAAACTCTTAATAGAAGACGCTTGAGGTAAACCGCCAGCCAAAACAACATGACTTATGTTTTGTTTTGCACACACCTCAATTAATTTTTCAAGATCAGGATGTATCGTGATTAGATTAACACCAAAGGGTTTTGAGGTTAGAGCTTTTGTGGCTAGAATTTCCGCATTCAAAAGGTCAGGCGTCATCGAACCACAAGCAATGACTCCAAACCCACCCGAATTCGATATGGCAGCAACTAGGTTTCGATTCGATACCCACGTCATCGCTCCCCCTAAAAGGGCAGCGTCCGTTCCTAAAAAGCAACGACCTTGTTGCCACAAATTATTTAAAATAGACTCGCCGTTTCGATTCATGCTTTCTTCTCATCTAAGTTAAATGCTGCATGCAAAGCTTCCAATGCCACAGACATGGATTTTAAACTGATGACGACACTCACTCTAATTTCAGATGATGAAATCATTTGAATATTAATGCTCTTTTCAGCAAGTGTCTTAAATAGTGTGGTGGCGATTTCTAAATTGCTTCTCATACCAATGCCAACAACGGAAATCTTTGCGATTTCTTTATCAATAACAACATCAGTAAACCCTATTTTCTTTTTAGCATCTTCCAATAAAGGCACGGCGCGATCAAGATCGCTTTTTTGCAAGATAAATGCTAAATCTGATTTCCCATCTTGCATGCAGCCTTGGACGATCATATCAGCACAAATCTGATTTTCAGACAAGCACCCAAAAATATTGGCAGCGATTCCGACTTGATCCGGAACGCCCATTAACGTCACTTTTGCTTCGTTTTGGGTATGAGCAATTCCACTCACGAGTGTACCTTCCACTTTATCTCTCTCCTCAACAACGGTTGTTCCTTCTGATTCAGAAAAACTCGATAACACTCTTAATTTAACTTTATGTTTCATAGCCAGCTCAACTGATCTCGCTTGCAATACTTTTGCTCCTTGAGACGCTAATTCGAACATTTCTGCATAGGTAATTGTTTTTAATTTTTTAGCACGCGGCACCAATCTTGGGTCGGCTGTGTAAATCCCATTCACATCTGTGTAAATATCACAGCGATCCGCTTTTAAGGCTGCTGCCAGTGCAACCGCTGTTGTATCAGACCCACCCCGCCCCAAGGTTGTTAGACGTCCTTCTTTCGTCATACCCTGAAATCCAGCGACAACAGGGATAGAACCCTCTTTAAGACAACATTCTAATTGATTTGTTGGAATCTCAAGAATCTTTGCTTGCGAAGAAGAAGTGCTCGTTAAAATGGGAATTTGCCAAGACAAATAAGAGCGAGATTTCAAACCGAGACGTTGCAAAGCCAAGGCTAACAATCCAGAAGTAACTTGTTCTCCAGATGAAAGGACTACATCATGTTCCGGTGTTACTTTAGACGGGCATAACGCATTAACGTAACTGACCAATTCATTGGTAATGCCAGCCATAGCTGAAACGACAACCACAACTTGATGCCCAGCCTCTGCTTCTTTTTTTACAATTTCTGCGACATGCTCAAGACGCATAACATTGGCAACAGAAGTTCCACCAAATTTTAATACTAAACGCGCCATTGTTTAGGGTAATATCATGCAAACCACATGGTTAAACACTACATTGTCTTGAAGCAAACATGCAAGGTTGTCATGGTAAAAAATATGCAATTCCACAAAAGCTCAACTCTGAACGCCGAGGAGGTTGATCAGTTTGATAAAATCGCTGACTCCTGGTGGGATGAAACAGGCCCGTTTAAGCCGTTGCATCAAATGAATCCTTGTCGGTTGAAGTTTATTAAAGAGCATCTTTTACGACATTTTTCTTTAGATCCTCGGAACAAGTCCGAGGATGACAGTTGGGAGTTCGAAGATGGCATGAAGAAGTCTTGTAATAAAAAGGAAACGCTAAAAGGTTCTGCATCATTTAATAAAAAGGAAATGCTAAAAGGTTCTTCATCATTTTCCTCCTCTTCTCATGTAGCATCCTCTTCTCATGCGTTATCCTCCTCGCGCCCCTCATTGTCATCCTCGGACTTGTTCCGAGGATCTAAGGATCCATTAAAAAACCTAAAAATACTCGACATTGGTTGTGGCGGGGGATTACTGTCTGAGCCTTTTGCCCGTCTTGGTACAACGGTAACTGGAATTGACGCTAGCCCTGTTGCTATTGAAACGGCTCAAAATCACGCTAAAGAAAATGATCTGAACATTAACTATCATTGCACAACCGTTGAAAATTTTGAGTCCGATAAATTTGATGTTATTTTAGCTCTTGAAATTATCGAACATATCGACAATCCCTCTCTTTTTATCCAGAATTGCGCCAGGCTTTTAAAACCCAAGGGACTTCTTTTTCTCTCAACGTTGAACCGAACCTGGAAATCTTATTTGGGTGCGATCGTTGGTGCTGAATATTTACTGCGGTGGTTGCCTGTTGGAACGCACGACTGGAGCAAATTCAAGGAACCGTCAGAACTAGCCCATCTTTTGAGAGAGCATGGATTACAATTTAGCGATCTTAAAGGAATGTCGTATCATCCCTTGAATCAAGAATGGTCACTGACACCATCTTTAGAAATTAATTATATTGGCTGTGCAAATTTCATCTAGCGCATTGCGTTAGGTAATTCTTAATCATTTTAAATAATAATCAGAATTGAAGACATTTAACATTCTGAATTATTTTTGTGACTAAGCTGCTGTATATCATCATTTTTGCGTTACTGTTTCAGCCAGAGATTGCTTTGGCTGAATTTAGCGTGGACAAACCAGTAGGCGCTCCAGGAGGAGGTAGCCCTTTTGATGCTATTTCAAATGAGCTTTTTGCTGGATTAAAAGCACAAGCAAGCGGCGATGCCGGTGGTTTTGCTAGCAAAGACGATGAACTTTTTAAACTTAAGCAAGAAATGGCAGCTTTAAAACGTCAGCAAACTGCAACACCTGCTGTTGCAGATGCGACTGCTCCTGTTGCTGCTCCGCCTACGCCTGCCGCTGCTCCAAGTATCCCTGGAATTTCGGGAATACCCGCCGGTATACCAGGAATTCCTGCAGGTATTCCAGGACTGCCCGCAGGGATACCCGGTCTTCCCGCAGGATTATTGCCAGCTGGGATTCCAGGATTGCCTGCAGGAATTCCTGGCCTTCCTACTGGCGATGCACCGGCTAAAACAGAAGAACCTCCTTCTGAACCGCCAGCTGCACCAGAAACTACTGATGCCACTGCTTCCAGCTCTTCTGTTGCTGAACCTGTTCCAGATGAACCCGTTGTATCTCCAAAAGATGATGTCGAAAAAGCGCAGAATAAAGCTGCAGAAGCAGAAAAAGAAGAAGCGGATGCAATCAGAGCAGCTGAAGAAGCGCAAGCAAAAATAGAGGCTGCGAAAACAAAAAAAGAAGAAGCAAAAAAAGAGGAAGAGAAAGCTAGTGAAGCCAAAGGAGAAGAGCTTGTTAAGAAAAATGCCGAAGAAGCTGAGACAAAAGCTGCAGAAGCAAACAAGAAATTAGAAGAAGCGCAAGCAGAAGCAGACAAAGCTGCCAAGGATGCTGAAAATGCCAAAGAAGGCACCGAGGCACAAAAGACAGAAGAAGAAGCCAAGAAAAAATTAGAAAAAGCGAAAAAGGCGGATACTGCTGCGAAAGCAAAATTAAAGAAAGCTAACGCTGCCTATGAAAAGGGGAAAGCAGAAGATGAAAAGAATTCAACACCCAAATCAAGAAAGAAATTAGAAGACGCTGAAAAAGCCAAAGAAAAGGCTGAGAAAGAAGTATCAGATGCAGATGCTGCCTTAAAAGAAGCCACAGAGGAAGAGGCTAAAGCCAAAGAAGAGGCTGATGCTAAAGAAGCTGCAGCCCTTGAGAAAGAGGCTGTTCATCCTAAAAAAGATGCACATAGTGGCGGTGATGCTCAAGCCAAAGAAGCGGCTGCTAAAAAGAAATTAGAGGCTGCTAAAAAAGCGGATGATGCCGCTAAAAAAGAATTAAAGAAAGCGGATGATGACCTTGCTGCAGCGGAAAAAGAAGATCCAAAAGATAAAGCAAAAATTGTTGCCGCCAAGAAAGCTAAAGCAGCCGCTCAGAAAAAAGTAACGGCTGCCGATAAAGCTTTAAAAGAAGCGACTACTGCAGAAGCAGCTGCTAAAAAAGCTGCTGAAGGAAGCAGTAGTGATCCTAAAGCCAAAGAAAAGGCTGCTAAAAAGAAATTAGAGGCGGCAAAAAAAGCGGATGATGCTGCTAAAAAAGAATTAAAGAAAGCGGATGATGACCTTGCTGCAGCGGAAAAAGAGGATCCAAAAGATGAAGCAAAAATTGCTGCCGCCAAGAAAGCTAAAGCAGCCGCT
>CANJLN010000017.1 GCA_947475175.1 Alphaproteobacteria bacterium | reverse complement strand
TACTCTGTTTTCTGCCCCAATCAGCCCCTCATCAGCCCCGTTTCCGCCCTTTTAAAAACCTCTGAAAGCCAATGATTCTGCCGCTTACAGAGATTTTCCGCCCTTTCAGCCCCATTTTCTAGAAACTAAAAATAAATTTATTTTTAAGCAAATCAGACCAAAAACAATTCATGGATTGATTTATCGTAAAATATGATTAAAATTTTATATATTCCCTAAAGGCAAAATATATATAATTAAAATTTAACATAAATTGTATATATCTTTTATGATACCTACATGAAACTACGACCCATTATGATCTGATTTTATCTCTGTTGCTACCTATATGCTACCTAGAGAAATCTTTGTAAGATTAGGTTTTCTCTGAAATCCCTTATTTTCCTTGGTGGGCGCCGTAGGAATCGAACCTACGACAAGCTGATTAAGAGTCAGCTGCTCTACCAACTGAGCTAGGCGCCCTTTATTACCCTGCTAAAGGTCACCTTGTTTAAGGCTACCTCCTTTGTAGCGAATTCTCATTTAACTGTCGAGAAATAATTCACTCTCAGACTTAAAAGTTATAAGATTGGATAAACTCTATGGGATGGGGATGATGTTCCAATGCATAGACTTCTTCCCATTTCAAAGCAGCATAACTCTCTATCAAATCTTTGGTAAAAACACCGCCCTCCAAAAGGTAATCGTGATCACTCTCAAGAGCCAGCAAGGATTCTCGAAGAGATCCACTGACGGTTGGTAACTTCTTTGAGACGCCTTTTTCTTCAAATAAATCTTGAGTTTGAGGATCGCCTGGATGAATGCGCTTTTGAATCCCATCAAGCCCCGCCATCAACATAGCACTAAAAGCCAAATAACTGTTTGCTGTTGGATCCGGAAAACGAACCTCAACACGACGGCTTTTATCAGAAGATCCAAGCGGTATCCTGCAAGCAGCTGACCGATTCTGGGCTGAATAAGCACATATCACAACAGGCGCTTCAAATCCTGGGACCAGACGCTTATAGCTATTTGTTGTTGGGTTTGTAAACGCATTCAAACTTTTTGCGTGTTTTATAATGCCACCAATGTAATAAAGGGCTATATCAGAAAGACCCGCGTATCCATTTCCTGCAAAAGCAGGCTGCTTACCCTGCCAAAGAGACTGATGCACATGCATGCCCGATCCATTGTCACCATAGATGGGTTTGGGCATAAAAGTGGCCGTCTTTCCGTAGCTATGAGCCACATTACGAACAACATACTTATAGATCTGCATTGTGTCCGCGCATCTGACCAGTGTATTAAAACGAATTCCTATTTCATGTTGAGCAGGTGCCACCTCGTGGTGATGTTTTTCAACCTCAACACCCATTTCAACCATGGTCAGCAGCATTTCAGCGCGCATATCTTGCAGAGAATCTAAAGGAGTCGCTGGAAAGTACCCACCCTTTTTCTGTGGACGGTAGCCATGATTTCCATCCTCTAATGGCCTCGCATTGCTTAAAGGAAATTCATCAGAAGATATTTCGTAAAAGGATTGATGCCCATCGACTCCGAAACGCACCCCATCAAAAATAAAGAATTCTGCTTCCGGTCCAAAGTACGCCTTATCGGCAAAACCTGTTTGGGTTAAATACACCTCTGCTCTTTTACCCACGGCCCTTGGGTCTTTGGTATAGACTTTTTTTGTAACAGGATCATAAACATCGCAAATAACAATGGCTGTTGAGTGAGAGCTAAAAGGATCCAATGTCACATTCCTTAAATCAGCGTCAATGTCAGGAATTAAAAGAGTATCGGAATGATTAATGGGGCACCAACCAGGAATCGAAGAACCATCAAAAAATATTTCCCCCTTGAGCAGGTCTTCTTCCACAGCTGAAACAGGGTATGCAATATGGTGCCATGTCCCATTTAAATCGGTGAATCTAAAGTCCACAAACTGAACTTGATTTTCTTTCAGATAGCCCAAAAAACTTTTCAAAGATGCATTGCTCAAACCATGACTCCAAAACGATAAATTCTATTCTTTGGATGATAGCGACCTTGACATGGGTTGTCTAGATGAGCATATTCTCTGCATGATTACGGATTGTTACAGAGCTTTTGCATCTTTCGTTGCCACCAAGAAAAAGCCTGAAACGATCAAGTCTCTTTCATCCAGATGCTTTAAAGATGTCGCGAATTTGGACTTGTGTTGACGAACATATTTTAAAGAAACGTCTAAAATATCTTCTGGAATTTCTGTCAATTCAACAGGAACAATAGTCCCAACATCTGCCAACTGCGTTATGAAAAGTTTGTATTCGCAACCAGATTGCTCTAATACTTCTCGATACTGATTAACGAGAATGCGATTCGGATAACCAGATTTATAGGTCATTAACTGGTAGCAAAAAATCAGGAATTTCAAAAAATTTCAATTCATGAAAATGATGTGAAAACATGCCGTGATCTTTTAAATCCACTTTATGGATAAGTTTTCCGCCAGGCTTTAAAGCATTTAGCATTTCTTTTAATACCAAAACCGGATCATCAACATGCTCTAAAACAGACCTTGAGACAATAAAATCATATTCTGAATGTTTTTGAAAAAAGACCTCTGCCGCCCCGTCAGGGCCGTAATGACGCTTGATATTTGGAAATGTGCTTTCATCACCGAAATCACTTTTTTGAAGTAATTTCTTTAATTTAGGCTTTCTTTTCAAAAGCTCTTGATAGATTTCTTTTTGCTGGCTCGTGTCTCTTAGGCTATAAAATCGATCCGCTAAATCAATGTGATCGCATCCATCATCGATCATACAAAGGGCAACACCAGCATTATCACCTGGTCCTATTTCAGCAATCTTTCCGTAGAATTTATCGATGCCAGCAATACTTTTATAATCCTCAAACACTTCTAAAATATAACCAACAGATTCTTCGGTCGATAGTCTGCTATGAGTGGTACCTGAGATGGTTTTGATATTGCCAACAGCTCTTTTCAGAGTTGAGTAGGCATTGAATAAGACATAGTAAGAACAGGAAGCCCAGTAATTTTTTTTAACAAGATGATGTAATTTAGAGATCATCAGTTTGCCGTTTAATTTCTTTTCCAACCCTAATTCCAAGTTCTTCAGGGTCATTAAATGTACCCACAGCTTCATATCTTATAGAATTCATGCCTGATAAAGGAGCATAGAAAGCCTTTAACAAAAGCGTTTGATGCGGCGTCAGCACACAAAAAGCAGCAATGGGCGTTTTGCAATTGCCAGCAAGCTCCCTTAAAAAAGCACGCTCTGCTCGAATGCACATTTCTGTTTCTTGGTGATTGATAACACTCAATAAATTGATAACTTCTTGATTTGTTTTCAATGTTTCAACAGTCAGAACACCTTGCCCAACAGCAGGAATCATTTCATCCAATGTTAGAACGCATGCTTTAAGCCCCGGGTAACCTTTTAAGTTACCTTCATCATCGACGAGATCCAGTCGTTTTAAGCCGGCATAGGCTAAAACGGTGGCATCCATTTCTTTTTCATCAAACTTAGAAAGGCGCGTTAGAATATTACCTCGTAAGGGCACGATTTGAAGATCGGGACAAATTTCAAGCAGTTGAGCAGCACGCCTTGGTGAGCATGTCCCCAAAACTGCCTGTGGTTTTAAATCTAAGATTCCAGTGATTTGTCCATCGCGAGTGATCAGAACATCATTCATGATTTCACGTTCTAAAACACAAGCTAATTTAAAATTGGGATGTAAGTTTGCCTCGACATCTTTTAAAGAATGAATGCCAAAATCGATTTGGTTATCTGATAAAGCTTGTTCGATTTCTTTAACGAACAAAGCCTTACCACCGATCTTACTTAAGCTTTTATTTTGAATTTGATCACCCGTTGTGGTGATTCCAATAATTTCAGCATTTTGGATTCTGATATTATCAGGATGGGCTTTTTGTAAAGCCTTTAGGACAATATCTGTTTGCTTCAGAGCGAGTGCTGATTTACGTGTACCAATGCGATAGGGATTTGTCATATACTTTTTATAGGTCATTGGTAAAATATTAAGAATTACTATGATAGAGGTAGACTGTTAAGTCAAAAGAAGAAAGATGACAATGCGTTTTTTGGTATTTTTAGTGTTCATGTTTATGGGGCAAAGTATCGTTGCTGACGAAAAAGAAACAAAAGCAATTGAACTTCCTGAGATTATTCTGGGGTCACCCAATGCACCTCATGAAATTGTTATGTGTTTTTCACCCACATGCCATCATTGCGCTGAGTTTGAAGAAAAATTCTTACCGGAAGTTATTAAAGAGTTTGTTGACACGGGAAAAGTTAGATTTGTCATCAGACTGCTCACTTTTTATGACCTGGATTTTTCCATTGGCAAACTTACATGGTCAAAAGGCAAAGAAAAATTCATAGAATTGACCAAGCTCTTTTTAAACAATCAAAAGGAATGGCTCCATCCTACAGATATTAAAAATGAAGATGAGAAAAAAAAATTACTTGAAGAGAAGCTGACAACCGTTGCCGAAAAATTAGGAATGGAGAAAGAAACGCTTCGCCAAAAAATGAGCATCGAGATTGATGATAGAACATCTTTTCTAAAGCTCTTTTGTTTAGAGAATGGCTTTACGCCCGAGGAAACTTTAAAAGCCTTGGCAGAGAACACGGAAATGGAAAAAGCCTTAGCTTCGACTCGGATGAAAACTTTAGACGAAAAAGGAGAAATGTTGAGTTACGCGCCTGCTTTTTATATGGATGGAAAATTAATTGATGGTTGGGCAGATGTTGATACGCTCAACAAGATGCTAAAACCTGGTTATACGCCGATTCCAACCAAGACGTCAAAATCTGAAGGTCTCGTGTCTCCACCGTGGGGCCAGACCAAACGCGAAGTGACGGCGGAGCATAAAGATGATTTACAACATCAAACGCCGCTTGGTGCTGCCGTAGCAGGGTAGCCATGGATTGTAAAAAATCACGCTGATCTTTTTCTGGTTTACCTTGCAAGGTATTTACAACAAGACATAACGATGAAGGTGAGGCAATAGATCGTGACTCAGCCATTAAAGAAAGCCATGGTGTTTTTTCGACCCAGTTGTAAATCACCTCAGAGTTCTCTCGGCATCGCTTAGTTAAGGCAGGTAACCCACCGATAATCTCAGCCCATTCTAAAGCCATCAAACAGTCTTCAACACAAAGCATAGACGGCGTGTTAAGTGTATCCCCCTTAAACAGGTTTTCGATAATTTTATCTTCTTTTGTCAGGCGAAAGATCCTAGGAATAGGCCAACTCGGCGTGTAGCTTTCTAATCGCTGTACGGCACGTGGACTTAGGACAAGCATACCGTGAGCAGCTTCACCCCCCAGTCCCTTTTGCCAAGAAAAAGCTGTCACATCTAATTTATCCCAGGGCAACTCAACACAAAATGCAGCCGAGGTGGCATCACAAATTGTAAGCCCTTCGCGGTTATCTGGGATCCAATCAGCATTCGGAAAGGCAACCCCCGACGTTGTTCCATTCCACGTGAAAACCAAATCATGAGCTGGGTTATAATCATTAACATTAGGCAAAGAGCCAGAGCCGGCGTTTATAGCAGTCACATCCTTTAATTTTAGTTGCTCCACAATATCAATAAGCCAAAGATTACTGAAAACATCAAACGTCATAACATCAACGTTTTTGAGACCTAAAAGAGACCAAAGCGCAGCCTCAATAGCACCCGTTGCTGACCCTGCCATAATAGCGATTCGATAATCATTTGGAATGCAATGAACGGAACGGGTTAAATCGATCAGCCTTCGAAGTTTTTCTTTGCCTTGAATGGATCGATGGGACCGCCCCACAAGGCTTTGTGATAATTCATCTAGGTTCCACCCAGGATGTTTTGCCGTTGGGCCTGAACCAAAATTGGGGCAGTTGGGTTTAGTACTTGGTAGGTTCATAATCTTCACTTTTCAAAAGTTGTTCTTTTAGTTCGGATCCCCAATAGTAATTACCAATTCCACCCTGTTTTGGAAGAACACGATGACAGGGAATAATCCAACTGAGTGGATTTTTACCAACGGCTGAACCGACGGCACGGCATTTCTTTGCGTCACCTAATTCAATGGCAATATCTTCATAGAATCTAACTTTTCCTTTAGGGATTTTGAGCAGTGCTTTCCAAACATGATGCTGAAAAGGCGTCCCTGCCAACAAGAGAGAAAGAGGTTCTTCTTTTAAAATGGAATCGACAACTTTTTGAGCCACGTCTGAATCTTGCTGGTAAGGCAATGAATAAAGATCGTTAAGCTTGGAATCAGATTGATGGAAACCAAGAGCACAAATATAATCACCGCATTTCCGAACAGCAATATTGCCAAAGGGAGACGAAGCAGTTCCTCCTGACAATCCAGATGTCTCAAGTTTTTTGTGAAAGTCAGCTTCCGACAGGTAAAGTACGGTGTGCATTTTCATTGCCGATTGAGGAGTTGTTTACGGCATTCTATAGCACAAAATGATTTGCACCCAACAGTTCTTTGTTAAAATTTTTTATGAGGTCTCTCTGGAATATTTAGAGCTCAAGCACAAAGAATTTAACGTGAGAATTTCTACAGGTTTAAGACTTTCTTTGAGAAACCCTCTAAAAACCAGCGCTTTTTTCCTTGGCAAGAAAAATTCTTCGTACGGAGTCCCTCGTATAATACTCTCTATTTCGTTGTTTAAGCATTATGCTATCTTCAGAGATAGATTCGTTTTTAGACAATGAAATTATGTTAAAAACCCTTTTGATTATCCTCCTCACGCTAACAAAAACTTCGTTAGCACAAGATGGCATTAAACTCCCTGCACCCAGTGGACCGTATCAAGTCTCAACGCAAAGTATTGAGCTGCATGACGAATCCAGAAAAGAAGAAAATGCTTGGTGGGGGCGCCGTAAATTCATGATTCAAGCATACTACCCCTCAAGCGAATCATCTAAACAAGACACTTATCCCTATATGCCGCAAACGTTAGTAGATGGAAAACTCTTTGGAGCTTCTTTTAAGGCTTACGCAAAACCTGATGGAGAGATAGCAACAAACGGTCTTTTCCCTGTTATCCTGATGCAATGTGGTCTGGGTGGCGTTAGACAAAACAGTACAATTTTGTGCGAAGATTTAGCAAGCCACGGTTATGTAGTTTTAAGCTTTGATCAGCCTTATGTCTCTTGTTTTGTTAAATTTAAAGAGGGAGGCAGTATCACCCCTAAAATTTGGGCATCAATGAGAGTAAGTACTGATCGTGATTATCGATATGAATGGTTTGAAAAAGCAGTTATGACAGCCATTGCAGATATCCATTTCCTCTTAAAAAAACTTCCCAGTTTGAATAAAGAGCTTTTCAAAGATCATCTCAATCTTGATAAAATTGGAATGATGGGACATTCCTTTGGAGGTAATGTCGCTTTACGAGCAGGATTTGAATTACCCAAAATCAAAGCCATTATTGATATTGACTCCAAACTGACAGAACGGATCACCTTACCTGAAAACACTTTTAAAAAGCCTGTGTTGTTTCTTAGGTCTGGTCAATATCAAGAAGATGTTGGAGATCGTTTACAAGAAATCTCTAATAGCAAAATTAGAATATTTGCCGTTGAGCATAGTGCTTTTAATGACATGCCCTATTTAGTTGAAAAAGCGCCCGCCCTCAAACAGTTAAGTTATTTAGAAGAAATTTGGGGGCTTTTTCGAGAAACAGGATTGTTAATCGATCCAGATACGAACGTTGGTGCTTATCCAATGGAAGAATGGTATGAGGCTTTTAGAACGAGCGTGAGAGAGTTTTGGGATGAAAGATTTAAAGAAGAGACGAGCGCGTCATAGTGTCTGCTAATCTTCAAGAAAAATTTCTCCAGGGACGTTTTCCAAGGTATTGTTTCATCGGCAAAATTTTAACAATGCCTCGCTTTATCCATATAAAGTGGGATCCTTCATTCTTCAGATGATAACGATCCGTTATTTTTGCTCCAGAGTCACGACATGTTCTCCAAATGTAGCCATTGCTGATGACCCAGAGACCTGACGAGCACTGTTTCGCCAACAACTCTTTAGAGAGTGTATAAGGTTCAGATATAAGTCTAACCTTCCCACGATCAATAATCTGAGACGGCCAAGATTCAACTTTTGTTATTCCAAGCTCGCGTGCCCAAATATCAACATAAAATCGACCGCGCTTTAAAGAAGATGCATAAAGGATTTTGCCCTCTCTGTAAGCGATAACGGACCCATCACCTGCCATATAAACATCAGGATGGTGATCATACAACATCATAAACGCGCCCAAGACAATGGGGATAAGGCCATAATAACGCCAAGGTTGTTTCCAAAGCGCAAGCCATAAAGCGCCAGAAATAGTCAGCATTGAAAAAAGAGGATGCGGTGAAGGTATCAAAACAGCGGCGCCTGGCAAAGACGCAACCATTGAAGCCACCCTGATCAACAGGTCAATTCCAAAGGCCCAAATCTGAAAAGCCCAGTCTTGTAGGATCCCATCAAACTGATTAAACAAAAGAGAAAACATGCTCAAAAGCGCCATTGGCATAATCCAAAAACTGGTCAATGGAATCGCTAAAAGATTTCCTAAAACAGCCTGCATTGTAAAACGATTGAATGTAGAAATAATCAGGGGTGTTGTTGCTGCCGTTGCAACCACAGTTGTTAGACTAATCCCTAGAAAATTAACAATTGTTTTCCTCCACCAACGCCCTTGCGCTACCCAATTTTTTAAAAATAGACTGCTATTTTCGTAAGCAGAAATCAAAGCAATTACAGCTGCAAATGAAAGCTGAAAACTAATGGATAAAATGCTCTCTGGAAAACAGATCAAAATGAATGTTGCTGCCATGGCAAGAGAACGCAAAGAGATTGGATTTCGATCAAGACAAATACCAACCATCGCAAGTGTTGTCATGATAAAGGCACGTTGTCCCGGAAAGCCAAACCCAGAAATAGACAAATAGCCCCCCGTTGCAAAAACAGACAAAACGGCTGCCCATTTTTTAATAAAAAACCGCTCTGCCAAATAGGGAATAAAAGAAAAAAATCGCCTAATAATACAAAAAACAAGACCTGCCACCAAACTTATATGTAAGCCCGATATCGCTAAAATGTGAGCAATACCAGCATCTGTGAAATTCTGACGAATATCTTTTGGAATTCCTGAGCGATCTCCAGTTACCAATGGGGCTGCCACCTCCCTTGTCGCCCCTAGCATTTTACGACGAAGCGTTTGTGTGAGTTGATAACGCCACTGCATCAGTGTTCCAAGCTCAGCTGATTTTAAAAGCTGACATTTTCCTTTGATCCGCCCAACCGCCCCTATGCCAGCAAAATAGGATTGAATTTCTGAATCATACCCCTGAAGACTTATCGGATGGGGGACAGGCAAAATGTTACTAAAACATTGGACAGTATCACCCGGTTCCCCTTGTATAGCGCCCTCAGGTGCATTTAAGCGAACAATTTTTGGAAAGCCAGGTTCTAAAAATCCTTGCCCTTGTAGATCTAAAGTCACCCGACATTTACTTTTACCACCATGATGACTGTGTTCAATATCTTTGATCACCCCAACTAATTGGATATTTTTATGGGGCGCATTTAACATAGGCGTTGATAAGGAATCTGTTCTGATTTTGGCAAGCGCAAACCCAGTGAATATACTCACAATACCGTATAGGAAAAATCTGAACGAAGACTCATAAAAGGGAGGTCTCGTAATAAGTCCGTATACGATCACTCCTATTCCTGAAAACAAAACGACTAAGAAAGGAAGAAGCGGTGGCTCGAATGAAAGCGAAAAATATAACAAAATACCAACACCAATACCAACTGGTAACCATGAAAACCAGCGCGTATGATCGGCATTTAAAGAATTAAAAAAAGACATAAAAACAACAAAGGCAAACTATATTAGAAATATAGTACGATAAATCACATGTTGTTGGAACTTAATATCTTTAAAAAGATGCAGACGGAGAAGATGGTAAAGTAAAATGAATCGTGCTTCCTGCATCTGAATTAGCACTAATCCAAATTTTTCCGCCATGAGCTTCTATTATTTTTTGGCATAAAGACAGACCAATGCCTGACCCTTGGTAGTTTTGTCGACCATGAAGACGTTTAAACACAACGAATACATCCTCAAAATATTCTTCCTCAATTCCAATACCATTATCTTTGATGGAATAATGCCAGAAATGCTCATCATATACTTTTGAAGTAATGGAAATTTTAGGGGTTTCGCTTGACTGAAACTTGATGGCATTTTCAATAAGATTTTGAAATACTTGAATGATCTGGACTCTGTTTCCCCACACACAGTTAGACAAAAAACTTTCTTCTATGACGAGTTTGTTTTCAAGAATTTGGGCAGAATAGATGTCTTTTATTTCTTTCACGACATCTTGAATAGAGACACTTTCTTGAGTGATCCCTTTAGCCCCCACTTTAGAATAAATGAGAATATCTTGAATCAGGCGCTGCAAACGATTTGCACCCTTAACAATATGCTGCAAATACTCTTGAGATGTTTCATCAAGAGCACCTTCATTATGCTTAACAAGCAAATGAGCCATACTAACCATTCCACGAAGGGGTTCATTCATATCATGGCAACATCCATAAGCAAACCTTTCCAATTCATGGTTTGATCTTGAAAGATCAGCGATCATCTTTTCCATCTTGGCTGTTATACCCTCAGTTTCTCAAACATGGCTTTGACATATGATTTTAGCCCTTTCAATTTTATTTTTAATATGCACACATTTTACATTTTAGGCACACATAAATAACTAAATCAATGCCATTCAGAGACATATTCTTTAAATTACTGAGGGCTTTTTGGAAAGATTAAGTTGCGTCTTTCTCATTCTCTTAAGCCTCTTGCTTCACATTTTTGGATATGATCTAATTTTTTTAAGGTTATTTTGTTTACCAGGCAGCAGATGGTGCGCATTTTCTTTTTAGTGTCTCTGATTTTTCTAAGCGCTTGCGCTCAAATTCCAGACGCACCCGCATTGACCACAAACGCTATTATCGAAATTTATAATAAAAATGGTGACGTAGAAGGGCTTGTTCTCATTGAACGAAATGGATACCCCTTTGGAAAAAGCTTACCAGGTGGCAAAATTGAGTATGGAGAAAAACTAGAAACAGCCATTCGGCGTCTTGTCAAAGCACAAGTGGATATGGAATTAATGGACATCAAGCAATTTCATGCTTACTCCTCTCCGATTAGAGACCCCAATTATCACGCCATTGAAATCACTGTCTTAGCCAGAGGCATTGGCACGCCACGTTCCAGTCGAGAAGCGTTGAACGCAGCCGTTGTTCCCTTAAAAGACATACCATGGGGGAAATTCGCCCAAGACAAAGAGCGCATTTTGCGTGACTATCTTGACTATCAACAGGGTAAAAGAACAAAGGTTATTTGGATTCCAACTCTGTAAAAGAGTGCCCTTGCGTGTCTTTGTTAATAGACGATATAAGTTGGGCTACACACAATCAAAAGGTATAATTATGAAAAGATTCTTTCTTATTTTTCTCTGCGCTTTATTTCTGATGCCATCTCTTCGTGCTTCTTCAACCTCCAATGGTTCTATTGAAATATCTAAACAAAAAATAGTTTTCTTAAAAGGAGCAGAAGTTGGGGCTGGATATCTAACAATTGTTCAAACGTCTTTAACATCTGATAAACTTGTTGGGGCTAAAATCAAAAGTGACAGCAAAGAAGAAAACAAATCATTTTTTACGCGCCTGACATCTATATTTTCCAGAGATACACCACACCCATTGATTGAGCTTCATGACCATATACCCTCGGCTGACAATCCGGATGTTATGACCATGAAACCAATAAAAGAGGGTGTTGAAATTCCAGCTGGCAGCAAAGATTCAAATGGAAACGGAACCCCAGGAAAGCCTGTTAATTTTGAAAGAAGCGGTAAGCATCTTATGCTTTATCATTTTCCAGAAACAATCAGAAACGCTCCTGAAACAGAGGTCATTTTGACTTTTGAAAAAGCTGGAGACGTAACTATCGTTTTTCCAATCAATCCAGTGTCAGCTGAAAAAGAGAAACCTTGTCCTTGTCATAATGAGGCTTCGTCATAGTTTATGTTATCTTTTAGATCCTCGGAACAAGTCCGAGGATGACAGTGCTTGGGGTCCGAGGATGACAGTGTGTGGTGTTTTCGAGGATGACAGCTTTTACTTTATACTTTGACAGCCCTAGCACCTTCTCTATCTTCCCCAGACCATCATCCTCGGAACACTAAAAAAAACTTTGTCATCCTCGGACTTGTTCCGAGGATCTGAAAAAACATGAAATAATTTAGTATTTTTTCTGAATTGTCACGTCAGGACTGCGTCCTTTCTCGCAAAGACGGAGCGCGTCTTTAAAAAAGCTTACGAGGCTGCCCTTAGACAACCTCGCAAGTCTTTTTATTATAGTTATCTAAGAGGGTTCAGCGCCTGAGCCAGAGCATCTACGAACGACCATTCTACCCCTTCCCCCCCGTACAGGCGCGCTGGAATATCCATCCCTGTAGCCTTCATCTCTCGCTCAATTTTTTTATTCGTCAGAGGGGCTTCAATCCGACGGAGTTTTGCAGCCAATGCCTTTGGGAGAGCTCCATACAAATACGATGGAGCCTCATTTTCCTGAAGTGTTTTGAAGATCTTATCCTCCACAGAGCCTGGTTCGTAGCGAGGAGCAGCTTCTTCTTCGTACATTATTTCTTCTTCTCTAGGGGGTGATTTTAGACGGGTAATTTCTGCCAATAATTGTTGCATTGTTACTTCTTTGCCGCCCGCATTATGCAGACCCAACGCTTCTGCTAACTGCGTTCTTTCTTTTTCCATCTCTTCTATTTGAGCTGTAGCCATATCTTGACTTAACCTACTCTGAACCTCTAATCCATTTATATCTTCAGCATGCTTTTGCTGCACAGCCTGATGCTCACGTTGCATTTTTGCCAAAGCATCCTTAGCCGCTCCCAGTTCAAGACCTAATTTCTTTGCATCTTCACCTGCAGCAAGCAATTTTGCTTCTAGGGCTGCCTGTTCTTTTTTATGCGCGGCAAGAGCATCTCTCAACTCATCTTTAGCTTTGGTCAAAGCCAACGTGGCAGCACCAGCAGTACTGCTATGTGTGGTAGTAGCATCTCTCAAATCATCCTCGGCTGTTTTTACTTTAAGTTCCAAATTTGCTTTATCTGTTGCCCAAGCAATCCCTTCTTTTTTCAACTGAGCATCCAACAGACCATGTTTTGTTTCCCAATCAGCACGCTCTAGCTCTTTTGCATCGAACGCTGTTTTGTGTGCGGTAGTAGCATCTCTCAAATCATCTTGAGCTTTGGTCAAAGCCAACGTGGCAGCACCAGCAGTACTGCTATGTGAGGTAGTAGCTAGAGCCAAATCATCCTGAGCTTGTTTCACAGCAGCTTTCAGAGCTAACTCTTGTTTCGCCCACGCAGCGCTGTCAGCAAAATGTTTCTTTTCCCAAGTGTCACGAGCAGTTTCTGTTTTTAAATGAGCGGCTTGTTCTGCAGTTAAATCACCTTCAGGGATGAATGTTGCACCTTTAACAGGAAGTTTCAAAAGAGCAGAGCCAGCCTTTTCAGCATCTTGTATTACAGCTGCTGTCTCTTGTGCCGATTGGTTTAATAGGACACTATTTCTACGCATACGAGTTGGATCAGCCTTCCAAGCCTTTGCTATAGTTTCAACAGGAGCATGTTGTAGAGTCAGCTCACCATGCTCTTTCTTCAACTTATCACGCTCTGTAGTCATTGATTTTAAATCTCTTTGGGCATCAGAAAGATCAGTTGTATGTGTACGAATAGCAGCCTGTGCCAACTTTAGGTCACGTTCAAAATCGTCACGATCTTTTTCAGTTGCAGACAACGCTGATCCCAGCCTCGCGACCTCTTTTGTGGCACTGTCGACTTCTAATTGCTTAGCTGCTACATCTCCTACACCAGTCTTTTTAGCAGTAGCTAACTCTGCGTTTAATCTGAGTACTTCGCCTTCAGCAGTCTTTAAAAGCGGATCCAAGAGCTTTGCTTGTGCATCAGCAGCAAGAAATCTTTTTTCAGCATCTGCCGCATCTGTTCTAGCCAGATCTCTCTCACCTTCTGCTCTTGTTACATGGAGCTTAGCAGCAGTAACATCTGCTTCTGCCCTATCAAGTATATCGACGATAGCATTCGCCTGTGCTTTTGCTTGAGCACGTGTTTCATTTCTTTTATCCTCAAATGGATTGCTGCCAGAAGTGCTCGCATAAGCAGAAACGCACGCAACTGTGCTCAGCAATAGTATTTTCTTAATCATTCTAACTCTCCAAATTTCCTCTAAAAAAATCTCTCTGCTGCTTTCAATAAAGAAAACAGTATTTCTATCATTAAAATTAGTCCTACAATATTAACAAAGAGTAAACAAATGAGAATTGATAGCCAGTGCGGAATTCGAGGATTTTACTCAAACCAATCGAACATATTTACCTTGTCTCAAGATATCTGTAGACTGACACAAAAATGATATTTAGTGATCAAAAAATATGCGTCCCGTTCCCCATCCCAGAATTTTAAACATCTCTCCCTACATTGGTGGTGATATAACCCCTCCTGGATTTGTCAGACGAATTGCGTTGGCATCGAATGAAAATGCCTTTGGGATCAGTCCCTCCGTGAAAGAGATCATAAGAAATTCAGTTGATAAAACGCATCTTTATCCCAGCGGTAACGCAACAGATTTGAAACAAGCTTTGGCGGACCACCACACCATTGATCCCGACTGGATCATGGTTGGTAATGGGTCCGAGGACACGCTCCATCTTTTGGCACGCACTTATGTGGGGTCAGGAGATGAAATTATTTTTGCGGAGCATGCTTTTGGTTTGTATCAGATAGCAACGCACGCGGTTGGGGCAACAGCCCTGATTGCGAAACGTGAAGATTTTGCCCTGAATGCGCAATCAATTTTGAATTGCATCACATCAAAAACAAAACTCATTTATCTGGATCATCCAGGGAATCCGGTTGGAACTTATTTGTCAAAAGACCAGTTATTTACGCTGATTCAAATGACGCCGTCTCATATTTTGATTGTGATTGACTCGGCCTATGCTGAATACATAGAAGACCGTTCTGATTACACCTCTGGCATTGATTTTGTGGCCGACTATCCTAATGTTGTGATGGCCAGAACTTTTTCTAAGGCTTATGCCCTGGCAGGACTTCGTTTGGGATGGATTTATGCCAATCCAACCATTTTGGACGCTGTGAATCGCATTCGCCCTCCTTTTAACACCAGTTCATTGGTGCAAAAAGCAGGAATTGCCGCTTTGCAAGACAAGGCTTGGGTTGAAAAGACAACAAGTCATAATGCTATTTGTCATCCCTGGTTTGAAAAAGAAATGACCAAGCTTGGCCTTGATATGATCCCCTGTTATGCCAACTTTAGCATGGTTAATTTTGGGGAAAAATGCGCTGATGTTTATCAGTATCTAGGCAAAAGCGGTGTTATTGTCAGACCAATGGGAGCGTATGATTTGCCAACTTATTTAAGGATTAGCATTGGGCAAACGCATGAGATGGAAGAGTTGGTTGAACTGTTGAAGCGTTATTATGGACAATAAAAAAGGAGGCTAAATAGCCTCCCCCTTTATTTGTTTCTAAAAAAACCTTAGCCTTGGCGCGCCTTAAAACGAGGAGCTTGCTTGTTAATAACATACAAGCGCCCTTTACGACGAACAACCTTACAGGCCTTATGACGGCTCTTTAATGTCTTTAATGAATTCGCGATCTTCATAAATAAATTCCTCAATCAAAACTTAAGGTCAACTTTATACGAAGCACACACGCCTTGTCAAGCCCATCCTTGCTGTTGATTTGCAGGTGATGAAACAAATGAGATGACACATAGCACATAAAAACCTTCGTCATCCTCGGACTCGTTCCGAGGATCTTGAGATTCTCGGGACAAGCCCGAGAATGACAACGCAGGAAAGGTGATGGGGTAGTGATCTGTATTCTTAATTTAGGATCCTGTATTGACTTTGATAAAATTAATCCTATTTCCATTATTGGTAGGGAACTTAAACTAGAGGGGGTTGAAATGTTAACACAAATTAATTCATTCATGAAAAAGCAGGGCGGCGGCGGTTTAGTAGAGTATGGTTTAATTCTAGCTCTCATCGCTGTTGTGGCTATAGGTGCGCTGACGGGTATTGGAACTAAAATGAACAGCACACTTACTGCTGTATCTGCCGTACTACACTAAGATGATGTCTATTGAAAAGTGGATAAGTCGCAAGGCTTATCCACTTTTTTTGTTGATATACCTTTTATTTACCTTTCAAAACGTTTCCGCTTTTGCAATTAGATTTAGCATTGATGTTGGCAAGTTTTTCTTCATAGACCTGCCAATGACAAAGGCAAAAAAGAAAGAAAGCCCCCCAAACATCTCGATTCGATGGGTAACGTTCGTTTTTCCTTTATGTGTCTTTAAGAAATGAGAAAAAACAAGGCGCGTTAAGGGAAGATTGGCGACATCAATGAATTTTTCAAAGGGAACGACTTCTGTCAAAACGAAACGCGTCACAGGGCCGCTCTTTGGTTTTAAACGGCCTGTTGCATTCGTTTCAAAGGGGCCATCTTTTTCGCTCCAGGCGATTTCATGATCCCAACTCTTCCACGATTCAACATCTTTCCATATTTTCCATATTGTTTTCGCTGAAGCTGTCGTTTCGACAGTGTGTTCAATAATAAGCATTAAAAACCAATCGCAATTTAATAGGCATGCGTATTGTATCAGATTTCAAAAATAACCTCACACTTGTTAGTTCTTTCCAGCAAATATTCTGAGAATCTAAGATCCTCGGGACAAGCCCGAGGATGACAGTGTTTTATTTGCTTATATAGTGTTTTATTTGTTTGTGTTATGCATTTTAAAGCCTTTAATCGCTCAATTATTAACCCCACATTGTCATCCTCGGACTTGTTCCGAGGATCTAGGCAGCCTTAATGCAAACAAGTCCTTGTTTTTGATCACTTCTAATTCCGAATTGACGTTATTAAACCTGACTAAACAAAGTCTTTAAACATACCTTCGTCTAGAGAGTGTTGTTGTGTTCCAACCTTCTCATAGTGATCGTTAATCCACTTATCAGCAGTTTTACGACCTTCGTTGTGAAGCATCATCAAGAAATCCCAATCTGTATTCAAAGCACTGCTTAAGTTTAGTCCTTTGAAAGAATCTTCATTCTTAATCACGTGCATGTTCATGCGTTTCATTGACTTATCACTGATTTTGCCTTCGTCAATCATGCGACTAATAAAGTGGATAGCTCGCATTTCATGAACCATACAACCGTTATAAGTGATTTCTTTCAAACGATCGACAATCTCAGCCCTGGTCTTTGGCAATTCTTCCCTGTAAGTCTTTGTTACTTGCACAACAATAACGTCCGAAGTATCACATTCATAGATCAAAGGGAAAATAGCTGGGTTAGCAATAAACCCACCATCCCAGTAGTATTCACCATCAACTTGAACAGCTTGGAACATAAAGGGCAAACAAGCGGACGCCATCAAAACATCGGAACAAAAATCTGGATTGCTAAAGACTTTAACTTTTCCCGTTTTAACGTGTGTTGTTCCTAGAAATATTTTTCTTTCTTTGTTATTACGAATCGCTGAAAAATCAAAGAAATCCTTTACAAAATCTCCAAAAGGGTTTTTGTTTGAAGGATTAATATCATAAGGAGAAAAATTCTCTTGAATTTTTCCCATCAGTAGATAGCCAAGAGAATGATCAAGATTGTAATACTTGTTCTTTTTATCTTTAGGGTCCAGAGCGTAAGGTGATATCTTTTTTGAAAGTTCACTCATGGATTTCCAATAATCCTTGAGAGTTGCTCTCGCACCTTCATTACCGCCTTTGATTAAACCTTGCACAATGGAGGCTGCATTCATGCCGCCAGCGCTGGTTCCTGATACGCCTAAGATGTCAAAGCGACCATCTTCCAATAGTTTATCAACGACTCCCCATGCGAAAGCACCGTGTGCGCCACCACCTTGTAATGCTATTGCTACTTTCTTTTTTGCCATTTTTTTTCTCCTAAAATTGCACGAAGTTAGGCGTGCTGATCCTTCTCTTATTTATAACTTTAGAGAAGAAAGATTAATTGTTCGTTAATAAGAAGGAGTTAATTGGTGGGTTTAGGTTTTCGCTGCAGCTCAACAGCCTTTAGTGTATTCAATAATAAATTGCTAATTGTCATTGGCCCAACACCACCCGGAACTGGCGTCATATAGCCCGCCACTTTTTCAACAGAAAATCGGTGAACGTCCCCTTTTAAAATGGAGACACCATCAACATCAACGCGGTTAATGCCAACATCAATCACAACAGCGCCAAGCTTGACATAATCGCTTGTAAAAAATTCAGGGGATCCGATAGCTGTAATTAAAATATCTGCTGCTTTGCAAATTTCTTTTAAATTTTTCGTCTTTGAATGGGCCAGCGTCACAGTTGCATTCTCATTGGTTAAAAGAGCCGCTAAGGTTCGACCCACTAAAATGGACCGACCAACCACTACCACATTTTTTCCATCAATAGTGCTGTGAACCGTTTTAATCAGATGCAAGCAGCCCTGAGGCGTGCATGGTGTTAAAAGCGGCTTGTTCATCAATAACCTGCCAAGATTATAGGGGTGCAAACCGTCTACATCTTTTAAGGGGTTAATTCTTTCTAAGAGCATTTGTGAATTCAACTGAGAAGGCAAAGGAAGCTGCAAGAGAATGCCATTCACAGAATCATCTTGACTCAGCTTATCGATCAGATGTTCAACCTCAGCCTGCATCGTTGTCGCTGGTAGCTGATGCAGAATGGATTCGATACCAACGACGTGACAAGCTTTTTGTTTATTTCGAACGTAAATCTGGCTAGCCGCATGATCACCAACCAAAATAACATGCAATGAAGGAGTGAGGCCGTACTGCTTAACAAAGCGATCAACCTGCTCTATCAGGTGTTGTCTTTGGGACTGCGCTAGATCCCGACCATCTATTGTTTTGGCAACCATGCTGAAAGTTTAAGCCGGAAATTTATGAACAATTTTTTCCAAAACACCTTGAATAAAATACAATCCAAAAATCAATACTAGCGGAGAAAAATCGACACCTTTCATATCTGGAAGAAAACGACGTATGGGTGTTAGTACGGGTTCTATCATGCGAAACAGAATTGTATGAAGACCGTAGACAAAGCGGTTGTAACGATTAACCACGTTAAATACTTCTAACCATCCTAAAATAATATAGACGATAAGAAAAAATTGATAAAGATCAACGATTTTTATGAGAACCGTGAATAATGGCACAAAAAGTATGTCCATAAGCATCCTGTTAAATTGGCATAATTTTACAAAAGTTAGCGCAGCTAGGCCGAAGATGCAAGAGAATCCAAGCAATCTTCTTCCTGATCTAAAGCAGATAACACCGTGTTAAATATATCTTTTGCCGTTAGCATGGCAGTTTCATACTGCTTAGAGGGCGCATCATGATCAAGAAAACAATCAGGCAGCACCATAGGGCGGATCTTTAATCCCTCATCCAATAGGCCCTTTGTTGCAAGCATATGAAGCACGTGACTCCCGAAACCACCGACAGAACCTTCCTCGATTGTAATAAGAACCTCATGATTTTTGGCCAGCTGAACAATTAGATCCTCGTCCAAAGGTTTAGCAAACCGCGCGTCAGCAACAGTTGTTGATAAGCCATGCGCTTGTAAAAGTTGCGCCGCCTTTAAACACTCTTGAAGACGAGACCCAAGCGATAAAATGGCAACCTTATGCCCTTCTTGAATCACGCGGCCTTTTCCAATTTCTAAGGGAATGCCTCGTTCTGGCATTTCAAGGCCAATGCCTTCTCCTCTTGGATAGCGAAAAGCAATGGGACCCTCGTTATAGGTAACTGCCGTTGCAACCATATGTTTTAGCTCAACTTCATCTGCTGCTGCCATCACCACCATATCCGGCAAACAACAAAGATACGCTAAATCATAAGTACCGGCATGAGTCGCGCCATCAGCACCAACAAGCCCAGCACGATCGATTGCAAACCTGACAGGCAATTTTTGCAAAGCCACATCATGAACAACCTGGTCATAAGCACGTTGTAAAAAAGTAGAATAAATAGTGGCAAATGGTTTGAATCCGTCGCAAGCCAAACTTGCTGCAAAGGTCACAGCGTGTTGCTCAGCAATTCCCACATCAAAAAAACGTGTCGGAAATTTCTTTTCAAATAAATCCAGACCCGTTCCTGAGGGCATAGCCGCCGTTATCGCAATGATTTTTTCATCTCGCTCAGCTTCTTCAATCAAACTTTTGGCAAAAACAGAGGTATAAGAAGGTGCACTTGCTTTCGATTTTGATTGAATTCCTGTAATCACATCGAACTTACTGACGCCATGGAATTTATCTTCGGCGGCTTCAGCAGGGGGGTATCCCCTTCCCTTTTGAGTTACCACATGCAATAAAATTGGCCCCGTTTCAGCGCGATCTCGGACGTTTTTTAAGACAGGCAAAAGATGGTCCAAATTATGACCATCCACCGGCCCTACATAATAAAAACCTAACTCCTCAAAAAGAGTCCCCCCTGTGACCATACCCCGGGCAAATTCTTCAGCCCGTTTTGCAGCTGTTTCAAGGGATTTTGGAAAATGACTGACCACTCCTTTAGCGAATTGACGTAATGTATGATACGGGCCTGAGGACAACAAACGAGACAGATAACCGCTCATCGCGCCAACAGGAGGCGCAATCGACATATCATTATCATTCAAAATTACAATCAAACGGCTTGCCATGGCACCTGCATTGTTCATAGCCTCATAAGCCATACCTGCACTCATAGAACCATCACCAATCACCGCAATAACATGATTGTTTTCTTTTTTTAAATCACGAGCAACTGCAAAACCAAGAGCTGCTGAAATAGACGTTGCCGCATGCGCTGCGCCAAAGGGATCGTAAACACTCTCAGACCGACGTGTAAATCCTGAGGGACCATCAACTTCTCTTAAATGACGCATCTGAAGACGACGACCAGTAAGAATTTTATGAGGATACGCTTGGTGTCCAACGTCCCAAATGAGTTTATCATCTGGAGCATTAAAAACACGATGAAGAGCAACTGTTAATTCAACAACCCCAAGGCTAGCACCAAGATGTCCACCTGTTCGAGATACAATTTGAATCGTTTCTTGCCTTAATTCATCTGCCAATTGCTTAAGCTGAAGCGTCGTTAAACCCTTTAGGTCCCTTGGGTAATGAACTTCATCGAGTAATGGTGTTTCGGCTTGTCTATTATTCAAAATATTAAATCTCTTCGCTATTAAATTAAGCTTAGGTATGCTTGCCAATTTATATCCTCTACCTTAAAGGTGTAAATATATTTTTTACAGCTTGCTTATAAAAGCTCTAACATGTTACTAAATGTTCAAATTTTAATAAAAATCAATATAACTTGAATGACTTCCTCGATTCCTCACGAAGCTGAGCTTGCCACTTATTTGGCGTATGCTCTGACTCATAATCAATTAAAATTATATGCGCAACATTTGGTTGACGTTGCTAGTGAAAAAGTAGTTAGCGCTGAAGTTTTATTACGTGTTCCTCAACCTCAAAAACTGTCTTTAGAAAACAAGACTGGATCACCAATTTTATCTGTGCCAATTCTTACAGAACAATGGATTGAAGCAGCAAGTCATCAAGGACTTATTGAACCGCTCACTGAATGGCTTATTAAACAAGTGGCTCAGTTTCTAAAGAAAAGCGCTCCTCTTGTTAATATCCCTCTTTCAATCAATGCCCCTCCAAGCATTCTTACACCCAATTTTGTTAAATTTTTAGAAGATATCCTTGCAACCTATGACGTTTCACCTTCATTGATCATGATTGAAATAACGGAAAATCAAAAACCCCTTGATCTAAAAGCTTTAAATAACGTTATTAATGACTTAAGAGCGATGGGAGTTAAAATTATCATCGACGATTTTGGAAGTGGTTATGCCACAATGACCTATTTGGTTGATCTGTCGGTGGATGCCGTTAAAATTGATCGATCATTTGTTCAAAAAGCAACTGATCAGTCTTGTGCGTACTCTGTGTTAAAATCTTTGATTGAACTTGCCAAAGAGGTTGGCCTTCAGGTTATTTGTGAAGGAATTGAAAATAGACAGCAATTCGATCTTGTTAAAAAACTGGGCTCTGATGTTGTTCAAGGGTACCTCTTTAGCCGTCCAATGCCACTGGAAATGGCCCTTAATGAGTGGAAACAACATCAGTCATCGTAATGCCCTCCGCATTGAAGGATTTCTATTTTTCGCGCACTGTGTTTAACATACACAAGGCGATCACATTGATTCAAACGTCGGCTTAAAAGTTGATTACCTTTATAACGCACGCCCAATGATTCTGGCTTACCAGAGGTTTCATCACCTTTTTTAATCTCAGAAACAAGTCTTTCAACTTGTTGTTCCTGCTCATCGGTAAGTCTATGGCGCTGTTTTTGAGCTTTCGCTGCCCAAAGAATAGTGGTTTCGACAGGTCTTTCTTTTTGCGTTATAACGGGCGGTTTGAATGAAGAAATTCCCTTTGGCATAACTATTTTCTCCTTAAAATTTAATTTAAAAGTATAATGAATTTGTTCAACTATGCAAAAGAATTTGGAAGTGATACCCACGTTCAGTCACAAGAATTCTGAGCATAATCGAAAATAGTTAATATAAAGTTTAATAACTAACTTACGGTCTTCCTCATACTCTGCCAATCCGACAGGAGAACCTCTGTCCAAAATTCATTTACATAAACTCTAAAGCCAAGTATTGTTGGATATCTTTTTTTTGCAATACAGTTTACACATGTCTGAAAAAACTGCGGAACATTCTGCTTTAACATCAAATAATCAAGTCATCACTTTAGGATGTCGTTTGAATACTTATGAGTCAGAAGTTATTAAAGATTTATCCCATCAATCTGGTTTAAAAGACGCTATTATTATTAATACATGTGCCGTAACAGCTGAGGCTGAACGTCAAGCACGTCAAATTATTCGAAAATTCAGACGTGAAAATCCAACATCTAAAATCATAGTCACTGGTTGTGGCGCTCAAATTAACCCAGAGCAATATGCAGCCATGCCCGAGGTAACCTCTGTTATTGGCAATGATGAAAAGATGAAAATTGCAACCTACCAGTCTTTATCCACCAACCAAAATGAACGGATCTTGGTGAACAACATTATGTCGGTTAAAGAAACCGCTGGGCATTTGGTGTCAGGATTCGAGGGTAAGGCGCGTGCTTTTGTGCAGGTGCAAAATGGTTGTGATCACCGGTGCACTTTTTGCACCATTCCTTATGGTCGTGGCAATTCTAGAAGTGTGGCGATGGGTGAAATTGTCGAACAAGTCAGATCTCTTGTAAATGGTGGATACCAAGAAGTCGTCATTACAGGCGTTGATATAACCTCTTATGGAGGGGATCTCCCAGGAAATCCAACGCTTGGGCAAATGTTAAAGCGTTTGTTAGCTTTGGTGCCTGAACTGCCTCGTTTGCGTCTTTCATCGGTTGATCCCGTTGAAATTGACGAGGATTTATGGAGACTGATCTCTGATGAAGAACGACTCATGCCGCATCTTCATCTCAGTCTTCAAGCCGGGGATGATATGATCCTTAAAAGAATGAAACGTCGCCATTTACGACATGATGCGATAGAATTTTGTAAACGCGCTAGATTTTATAGACCCGATGTTGCCTTTGGAGCAGATTTAATTGCCGGTTTTCCAACAGAAACAGACGAGATGTTTTTAAATACATGCCGGATTGTTGATGAATGTGACCTGACCTATTTGCATGTATTTCCTTATTCTGCGCGTTCTCACACACCTGCGAGTCGAATGCCACAAGTCCCATCAAAAATTATAAAAGAACGTGCTTCAAAGCTTCGTCAAGTTGGCAAAGAAGCTTTGCATCGTTTTTTTGATCATCTGTTAAATAAGGAAACAACGGCTTTGGTTGAGCATACAAAAAATGGTTTTGTTATGGGTAAAACCGACCATTTTGCTCCCATTCGAATTGAGGAAAGAGAAGAAATTTATACACCAGGCACCCTACATCAGGTAAAAGTTGTTGGTAGAAATGACGAAGAATTACAAGGAATATTCATTTGAGTAGCACAGGCCTATGGAGTCGTTTTAAAAAGGGGCTTCAAAAAACCTCTGACCAACTGGGCGGTCAAATCAAAGACCTTTTCTTAAATCGAAAATTAGATGCAAATACTCTGGATGATCTCGAAGATTTGTTGATTCAGGGAGATATCGGCGTTGAAACCGCAAGTCAACTAAGGCAAGCCATTGCCAATCAAAAATTTGATGCTGAAACATCTGAAATGACAATTAGAAATGTTTTAGCTGCTGAAATTGAGAAAATATTAGAACCCGTGGCACAACCCTTTTCCATCCCAAAAACAAATCAAACGCAGATTATTTTGATCGTCGGTGTTAACGGAAGTGGTAAGACAACCACGATTAGTAAATTAGCGAAACAATGCCTGGATCAGGGATTAACAGTTGAGCTGGCGGCTTGTGATACTTTCAGAGCGGCAGCGGTTGAGCAATTACAGGTATGGGGAGAACGTTTAAAGATCCCTGTTTACACTGCTCCAGATGGCGCAGATGCGGCAGGACTTGCTTTTGAGGCAGTCACCAAGGCTATGGAAAACAAAGCCAATGTTTTGTTTGTTGATACTGCGGGTCGCTTGCACAACAAAGAAGGGCTGATGAGCGAATTACAGAAAATTATCAGGGTTATTAAAAAAGTTGACGTATTGGCACCTCATCAAACGTTGTTGGTTTTAGACGCAACCACGGGACAAAATGCTCACAACCAAGTTTCTGTTTTTCAGCAGATGGCAGGCGTGACGGGGCTTATTGTAACCAAGTTGGATGGAACAGCCAGAGGCGGTGTTGTTGTTAGCTTGGCTGGAAAATATAAGCTTCCTATTCATGCTTTGGGCGTTGGTGAGCAGGCTGAAGATTTGCAACCCTTTAAAGCACACGATTTTGCTGTTACACTTGTCGGGTTAGAATGACGGCATTATATCGAACTGTGATCAATGAATACGTAGATCCTCGGAACAAGTCCGAGGATGACAGTGTATAGAAGTGTGGGATTTGTAAAAAACTAAAGATTGCATTATGTACTTCAGTCTTTATACAAGTCCAACGTTGTCATCCTCGGACTTGTTCCGAGGATCTAAATTTCGATAGTTAAAGGCTATTTTTTAAGTAATGAGGAATATTACATGATAACTGACTTTCCGATCACCAAAGGCAAATCCTTTACCGATGTGGAAGCAGCATTGGACTACATCGATCATCTCTATCAGGAAAGTTGCGCTAGAATTAAGACTGCTTTTCAAGGGATTCTTGATGGTGTTTTAGATGAAAACTTGGCAATTGACGCAACTTACCCATTTATAGGTCTTCGAGTTGAAGCGAAAGACCTCCATTTGGATGCTCGTTTAAGCTATGGTGTCGTTCTTGAACCTGGATTCTATGGGACAACGGTTACACGCCCTGATATCTTTAGAAATTATTACCGTGAACAAATTTCACTATTGCTGGATCATCATAAGGTACCAATTGTTATTGGGGCTAGTCTGGTTACGATTCCACTGCCCTATGTTGTTGATCATACACCAGCGCAGTTGGATACAGAACAATTGTGGCATGTCCGAAATGGATTTGTGCTGCCCAATCTGAGCCGTCTTGACGATTCAATTCCCAACGGCACTCTTCATCCTAAAGAAGATGAACTTAAGCCTTTGGCATTATTTTCAGCTGAGCGCGTTGATTTTTCTCTTCACCGTTTGCAGCATTATACAGGAACGTCTCCAGAACATTTCCAAGGGTTTGTTCTTTTAACAAACTATCAGCGCTATATCGATGAATTTATTGCCTATAGTAAAGAGCAATTGGCAGAAGATAATAGCTACACCCATCTTGTCGCACCAGGTAATATATCAATTAACAAAAATCACGATGCCAAAAAGTCTGACTTACCCTTAAAACATTTACCCCAAATGCCGGCGTATCATTTAAAGCGTAAAGACAACCAGGGAATAACCTTTATCAATATTGGTGTTGGGCCCAGCAACGCAAAAACCATTACCGATCACTTAGCTGTTCTAAGACCGCATTGTTGGTTAATGTTGGGGCACTGTGCTGGCCTTAGGTCCACTCAAATGTTGGGCGACTACGTTTTGGCCCACGCTTACGTGCGCGAAGACCACGTGCTGGATCAGGATTTACCCCCATGGATTCCGTTGCCTCCGATTGCCGAAGTTCAGGTGGCCTTGCAGCAAGCAGTTGCAAACGTTAGCCATGAAAAAGGGGCTGAATTAAAAGCCAGAATGCGAACAGGAACATTGGTTACATCTGACAACCGCAATTGGGAGCTCAGAACGCATGAGCTTTATGAACGGTTTAAACAATCCCGTGCGATTGCCCTTGATATGGAATCGGCAACCGTTGCTGCCAATGGATTTCGATTCCGCGTTCCTTATGGAACGTTATTGTGTGTTTCTGACAAACCAATTCACGGAGAGATTAAACTCCAAGGCATGGCTAATGCCTTTTACCGCCAGCGTGTGAACCAACATTTGAAAATCGGTTTAGAGGCTGTCCGAATCTTGAGAGAAGAAGGTGTTGAACAGCTGCACTCTCGAAAGCTCCGTGGCTTCGACGAGCCACCGTTTCGGTGAGTTAGGTTACGTCCAACTTGAAATATAACTATCCGTTAAAGTCGTCCCTGTTACTCTTTCTCTCTGTGTTGCCTTGACCCAATCGATCAATGTTTGAGGTGTTGTTTCTTTTGAAACCAAAATGGTGGCATGATCTCTTCCACTGTATTGGTGACGAAATTCACCTTGTGTTTGAAGGACTTTGCCAAAGAGTATGTTACCTTCACCTTCTTTCTTTCTCCACGTGACACAATCTCTTTGATGACTTAGGAAAAGGCTAAGGGGGCCAAGGTTTTGCATGTTACGTGCATTTGATAAGTTCACTGAGTCAATTCTATAGTATGCAAGAACATTTTTTATAAAATCAATGTCTGCACACCACTGGACAAATTCGCTCTTGCTCCATTCTTCTTGAACGTTGGGGGAGTTGAAAATACGACGAATTTCTGTTTTTTCTTCTTCTGTTTTAGATTTCATTAGTACAAATGTTTTGATTTGTGTTTGTAATCTAGGCCAATCCGTCATGTCTGATGAGATCCAAAACGTTTTTATGCACCCACTAACAAACTCAGTAACAAATCCCGGTTCATCAGCTAAGTTATCAATCATCAGATCCAAAAGGTCGCAAGGTTGCTCATAGCCGTAGATGCTATAAGCTGCGTACCATTCACACCCATGATTGGGAGGTACTGCAAAAAATTGCATCTCTTCTTCAGTGTCCCGTGTCTCTTTGTCTACTCGTGTTAGGCATTTAATGTCTTTGTTGTATTCTTCAATTTCGATTTTCAAGATTTTTGTTGCAAGTGTATGCCTTAAATCCCTGCTTTTCTCTCCTTCACGCGTTGTAACAAGTTTTAACGCAGGCGTGCCTAAATTGATTAAACTCCACGGACTCAATTGTGCATCAATCTCTGCTTTAAAACGTGGCGAAGGCATCATTTCTCTTTTATAAATTTCGCGCATAAAACTGGGCAAATGACGACTGTTGATTGTTCGACGGATATAAACAGGGAGATCTGTCGTTGTGCTGTTTTCAATACGCAGTTGTGTAGCGCGAGCAAAAGCATAAACAGATGTAAGATGTTTTTGTTGTTCTAAACTAAGACGACCATCTGCAGCCATGGCTTCCAGAGTCCTAGCGTTTTCATCTCTGTACGTTCCCGGAATGGGTCGTTCACTTGACCAAAGTCCTTTTTCACGTTCACAAAAATGAAAAAAGAAATGCCCATCGACCAAAGCGGCTGCCGTTTCGATGTAGGTAATGGCATTGATAAGAATGGCTCTTTCAGTGTCATTAGCCTTACGAGATTTAAGGTCACCAACGCCAGCACCTTTACCAATTAAAAGCCTTAAGGCTGCCACGCGTTGACCTGCCTTTTGTACATCAGCTTCTGCCTTTAACTGGTCAACCAATTGTTCAACAACAAGAACCGCTGGAGCAATGCCACGACTTTGATAAACGGTTTTATCGCGTTTCACCTGAGCGAATAAATCACTAACCTCACGCTCAGTTGTGGCTTGAGTTGTTTGAATCAAGAAAAGAAAGAGAAGAAAGAAATAAGCCATGGTATGAGTCTTTGTCGTTTGAGTTTACAGGCTTTTTCCAAACCACTTCTGTCACGTCATTCTCGCATTTATTGCGAGAATCTAAGATCCTCGGAACAAGTCCGAGGATGACAGTGTGGGGTTGGAAAGAATTCTATTATTCATATGAAGATTTTTTTGCCTTTTTCAAGAGTTTTATTTCGCACATTTCAATCGTTTAGACTTTCAAACACAAAAGAAATGATGTTTTAATAGGGGCTAATAATAAAACTCAGTTATTGATAATAAACCATGCTCCCTGAAATGACCTTCTCAGCAGCCATCCCTTTTGCAGGGGTTCTCTTATCGATTTCTTTGTTGCCTCTTTTGACACCAAAATTATGGCATCGCTTTGAAAACTGGATTCTTTTGGGGTGGGTTTTTCTTTCTCTGATGATGATGGTTCAGGTAAAGGGAACCGAGAGCACAAGTCTTTCTGTGATCCAAGTTGTTCTACACGAATACCTGCCCTTTATCATTCTTTTGATAACGCTTTATATCATCAGCGGTGGAATTCATATTCGGTTAAAGACAGTGACTAGCCCTTTAACAAACACAGGGTTCTTGTTGATAGGATCACTAATTGCCAGCATTGTTGGCACCACAGGGGCTGCGATGTTATTGATTCGCCCCTTTATTCGCATGAATCATCATCGTCACTATCAGTCGCATAACATCGTTTTCTTTATTTTCGCCGTTGCTAATATTGGTGGATGCTTAACGCCCTTGGGCGATCCGCCTTTGTTCTTGGGGTATTTGAATGGAGTGGATTTTTTTTGGACCTTAAAGCATTTGTTCATCCCCTTTTTAGTTACCATTATTCCCTTGCTGACCATGTACATGGTGATTGATTGGGTGCTGACAAAACGAGAGAAAGCAGTTGCTCCTCAACCAGACATACAATTTGTGTTAGAGGGAAAAATAAACATATTTCTTTTGCTGGGAGTTTTAGCGGTTGTGATCGGAACCCACATTCCACTTTTAAAATATATTTTGCTTATGGTGCTCGCTCTTATTTCTTATGTCATGACCCCTAAAGAAGTTCACAAACATCACCATTTTTCGTGGGGTCCAATTTCGGAGGTGACGCGCATCTTTGCTGCGATTTTCATCACAATGATTCCTGTTAGCTTAATGTTATCAGCAGGCAATAAGGGACCCTTTGCCCCTATTCTTTCCTTTGTAACACACGATTCGCCTTTTGTTTATTTTTGGCTAACTGGCATGTTTTCAGCATTTTTAGACAATGCACCCACCTATTTAATTTTCTTTAAAATGGCGGGTGGCAATGCGGATATTTTGATGAATCCGATGTTCAAAATACTAATGGCTATTTCTTTGGGCTCTGTTTTTATGGGGGCCATGACCTATATTGGTAATGCTCCTAATTTCATGGTTCGTGCTATTGCCAAACAAAGTGGGGTTCCTATGCCCAGCTTTTTAGGGTATATGGTATGGTCATGTAGTATTTTGATTCCCATTTTCTTAGGAGTGAGTTTATGGATATTTTTCTAGGTAAAAAAGCCCCTGATTTTACATTGGTTGCTGATGATGGAACGTCTTTTACATTATCGCAGCTAAAGGGCAAAAAGATTGTTCTCTATTTTTATCCAAAAGATGACACCACTGGCTGTACGGCTCAGGCTTGTGCTTTTAGAGATCATAAACCAGAGTTTGATGGGAAAGATGTTTGCATCATTGGTATTTCCAAAGATGACACCAAACGTCACCAGAACTTTAAAAACAAACACCAACTGAATTTTACTTTGTTGTCAGATACAGATTGTAAAGTCTGCGAGACTTATGGCGTTTGGATCGAAAAATCAATGTATGGCCGTAAATATTTTGGTATTGATCGTTCGACCTTTTACATCGATGAGTCGTTTGTTATCCGAAAAGTGTGGCGCAAGGTTAAAGTTCCAGGACACCATTTGGATGTGTTGAAAGAGATGGGCTAACAAGGCACCCTATTATAAAACTTCCCCGTAGTTTTCCTCCGACTTGATCGGAGGATCCATTTTCGAATATGTAAAATACATAGACCCTATGGTCAAGCCCATAGGTATCTACACAAGTCTGCAAAAGATGGTTTAGTATTTCTCTAGTGTTGTTCATTAGGGTGGTGTTTAGTGTGGTTTTAGAGGCAAG
>CANJLN010000016.1 GCA_947475175.1 Alphaproteobacteria bacterium | reverse complement strand
CCAGCAATAGGGGAAAAAGTAAAAAAAGTCAAATTTTTCCTTGTTTTTTTACTGGCATTAGACACAAAAACAAGAGTCAATTTATCAAGGTTAAACTAGGAGTTTGAGCACCTCCATCTTCAAAAATATGCAAATCTATTACTCATGAGTTATTTAAGTTTTTATATAATCTTTTTCGGTATCAAAGATAAGATTCGTCAAAATTGAGTTTAAATCAAAGATTTCAACGAGGGTTAAAAACTCATACCGTCCATTCAAATTAATGTGGCGCCAAGCAATAGGAGAAAGCCTTTTGATGAGTTCTAGAACTTCCGTATGTCCTAATTCTTCATGAATTTTATATAACTCTGACAAAAGATATGTATTGTAATAAATAATGCAATTGGCAACGAGGCGAATGCATTCGTTACTGATGACCAGATCTAATTCTTTAGATCCTCTGAGTTTATTGTCATTGACGCTCATTATTTTTCCCTCTAATTGGTGATATCCTTCTCCCCGATTGAGAGAGGTGCGGATTGCCTTTCTCAGCAGAGGATCGTCGATATATTTTAAGACATGCGTATCATGCAAGATTTTGTTGTATTCTTCTAAAGCTTTGCAGATTTTATGAGACTTCTTCATAGAACTGAGCTTTTTAACAATCACATGATGAGACGTGCGCCTCATTAATAACGAAGCAAAGATATGTTGCAAAGGAGCCCATTGCTCTGCTATCAACGACGTATCAAATTTCTTAATGGGTTTTAAAAAATCATTTTCATAAAAACTTGGATCTTTAAATGAAGACAGCTTCTCGGCTTGGTCTTTGATATTTTTAATATGGGGTATAAAAGCACACACCAATAAGTCCAATAAGGCAAAATTAGCCCGATTAATGCTGTGAGTATCTCCCGTTAAATAATCTGGCTTAACGGTCGTTGTCGCTTCTATAACAACTCTAAAGGTATTATAACTTTCATGGTCATTCGGGCTTATCAATAGACCATTCAGGCAGGCATTATTGACGATCATTGAATAAGAAACAACCCCACGCTTTTGTCCAAGGTACTTTCGAGAATGACGAGCCATCCAGTGACGCAGCCGAGTGAGAATCTTCTTTCCATCCACACTGCTTACAAACTTATTATCCAAAAGATTCCAACGATTAAACATCGGTAATAAGGCCATGGCATCAACCAATTTTGCATTCGATTTTTTTAAGCTTTCCAGTCGAATAAAATTTTTAAATGTTGAGAGAAGTTGTGTGTATCCAATATCACAAATGCCTGCCATATAAGGTAGACTATAGCCTGTTGCTAAAGCCGTAATCGTAGCAGACAGAGAAACTTCATCTGCCTTTGTCTTCACATAACGAGGCTTAAGGTGCGTAAATTCGTCAAGAAATCCGGTCTTCTCCTGCACAAATTTCAGCACTTGATTTAAACTGACCTGAGGCAGTTTGTCATAAAAAGGATTATCAATCTCTTCTTCATTTTTTTCATAAGGAAGAGTCCAGTCAACCACTTTGATGTCTTTGCCGTCTTTTTGAATGATTTCTTCTTTTTTTATCCGGATGGATGTATTCTCGCCGTTTTGAATGCGTTGATTGGCTTGAGACAACAATTCATTATAGTCTTTCTCTAAAGTGGTTAAGCGCTCTTGAATGGGAGTGTTCAAGATGGGGTTATTTAAAAGAGCAAGAACGGCCTCTTTGTTGTTTTCCCAATCGGGATACAGGTCTTGCTTTAAACTTTTAAAACTAAAGCTTGAATTGACAAAAACACGCTCGAAATCAAGAGATTTCTCAAGCTGGTGATACACAAGAAATTCATACTTGTAAACATTGAGGATTTTCTTGGTTTGACCCTCAATCTCGCAAACATCATAGAGATAGTCCGTTAAGGTTGAGGGAATAAATCCAAGAGGAAAGGAGCTTTCGGGTTGGTCTTTAAGAGATTTACGAGCTTTAAACGTATCTTTGATAAAGGTTAGAGCAATCATCAAATCACTTCCAGAATCTTCAGCTTCAAAATCAATGGCACACACAAGAGGACGAAGGTTTTTAGCGATTGTCTTGGCAATTTTTAAGTAATACTCCCATTCCAATTTTGTTTCATCAAAGAGCTGGTGGCGCAAGTATTTTATCAAAAGGGGTAATTTGACTTTATCAACCAGTTTAAAAGCCATGGAACGCACACGCCCAAAAATGATTTCATCTTTAATGCTGTCACTCATAAACAAATCTAAAATATTGGCAATTTCGGCAATATACTGATTAATCTCTTGCTTATGCTCATAAACCGCCTTCTTTACATACTCATCAGCTTGCTTCTTATAAGTCGCAATCGCGCTTAAAAACTTATGAATAAGGTTATCGTGGATCTTTTCAAAACGGTAATAAATGTAACAGAGTAAATAAAGCCTGACCGATCGATAAGCAAGCATGTTCAAACGATCCACGGAATGGTAATCGATCAAAGAGGCATAATAACAGATGTTCTGTTCAGAGATTGCTAATTTTGGCAATAAGTCTTTTGCAACCCAAAACAGATCTTCGCTCTTTTGTTTTTTGTGAACCTCTTTCATCACTTCTTTATAGTTAAAGCCCTTAGCATCCTTTTTCAGAACCGTAATGCCATAAATCTTTTCACTATCGCTCTGGAGGAGAGCTTTTAAGGTCTGATCTTTCTCTGGGATAAGATTCTGTTCAACGATTAAACCCAGGCGTTCCGTTTCAAATGTTAAGGTGGTACTAATGATATCTTGAAAAATCCGATAACTTGGAACGACAATGCGTTCTTTGTGCAAGAAATCAACCAGACTATCAAAAATAAAGCCGGGATCAACGCAAATCTTCACAAACTCCAAGGCCTTTTTCTTTAAGGTTCCAAGGATCTCTCGATTGACCAGGTTGTATGAAGAAAGTTTCAATATACGAGCGGCATTTCCTCGTCTTATTTTTTCGCTAACATCTTTTTCCGGAGGATTATATCCTGGAAAAAATTGGTTCATGATATAGAGAACATCGTCTCGGCATTCCGAAAATGAACAATCAAAAACCATAAACTTCGCTTTGAAATACCCCAGTTGCAAGATAAAATGCACACGGGACTCCAAAGATCGCAAAGACTCCATTTCTTGTTTTTCATCGTCGTCAAGAGAAAAATAAGCCCCGCGCTCTTCCTCCACAAATATTGGCAAACCATAAAACTCATCCCGTTCCAACTTTGAAAGAAAGGAAAGCCTTTTTCTCTGATCACTCATGATGCTAACGATATCCTTCTCTGCTGTTTTAAATTATGAATTTGAGGAAATGACCCGTTGCACAACACTAACTCCAACTTTTAAAGCCGCGGCAATCTTTCTCATCCCCATCCCTTGATCTCTATACAGTCTGATTTTGTCTTCAATATCTTGGCTTGTCCGAGGACGACCCAATTTTTTACCTTGCTGGAGAGCCCGTTGATGTCCGGCAGAAACTCTTTCGGCAATAATTGCGCGTTCAAACTCAGAAAAAATGCCACATACTGAAAATAAAGCCTTACCAGAAGATAAAGTTGTATCGAGTTCCTGTTTATGGAAATAAAGATCGATGTTTTGTTTTTGAACGGCCTGCAGAAAAGAAACAAACTCTTGCAAAGATCTTCCAATCCTATCGGTTGACCAAACCATGATAAGATCAAAAGCATTCTGTCCAGAAGCTTCACAAAGATCTCTAAACCCAATCCCACTATCAGAGTTCTTCTCATAAAAAATAGTCTGATCGACATAGATTTTTACGACGGACCAGTTTTTAGACTCAGCTATCTTTGTTAATTCTACGACTTGATCGGCAATGGAACATCCATCAACGGATTCACGCGCATAAAGAGCAATACGTTTTGGCATTAACGGTATGCCCTGTTGTTTTTGAAAGTGCTTCACTGTACTATAAAATACTCTATTATCGTACAGTAAAAAAACAAGATTTTTTCGCTGTTCAACTCAAAAACTGATGAGTAGGGTATTTTCCGTACACTCTATAGCAAAATGGTTATAAATCACTAAAAAATTCTCTTTTAGAGGGCAATATAACCTCTGTTTCTCTTCGTGGGAGTGCTAGGGCACTTTTTGGGAATTCCTGGATAGACCCCCTAAAAAAGACCTCTCTCTAATTTCAGTCCTTCTTTTAACGGCAGTTCATCAACAACTTTGATAGCTTGTTTGATCATTTTTAATTGAGATAATGAGTGCCGTGAAATCATTTCGGCTATTTTAATGGATGCAGATTGAAGCTCTTCGTCTTCAACAATCACGCTTATAAGACCTAATGAAAATGCCTTGTCAGCAGAGATAGTTTCACCTGTAAGACATAATTCCATCGCTCTTGTCTTGCCAAGCAATCTTGCCAAACGCTGCGTTCCTCCACCCCCTGGTAACAGGGATAGTTTGATTTCTGGTTGGCCAAACTGAGCTTTTTCAGATGCAATAATAATATCTGCCATAAGAGCAATCTCTAAGCCACCACCGAATGCATAACCATTAATGGCCGCAATCACAGGTTTAGAAAATGCAGCTAACCGTTGCCAGTCTTCAATAAAGTCATTTTCCTGAATGAATTTTGAAGCCGTTAATTGAACCTCTGTCAAATCAGCGCCAGCCGAAAAGGCTTTCCCTTTTCCCGTTAAAATAACGCATTTTACCTGATTATCGCTTTCCAGAGCATCTAAAGCCTTATTTAAATCAGCAATCAGCTGCATCGATAGAACGTTTAAACGCTCAGGTTGGTTTAACGTAATCAGGCTTATTTCTGATTTTATCGCTTCAACAAGGACTAGGGACAAAAAATTTCTCCTTCATTTACTAAAGACCACGACGCTCAACAAAGGCTGTTGATAAGGTTCCCTCGTCCAAATAGTCTAGTTCCCCCCCTATTGGCACACCGTGCGCAAGAGAGGATAATTTTATATTATAGGGTTGTAATCTCTCGGCTATGTAATGCAGCGTTGTTTGACCGTCAACAGTTGCGTTTAAAGCAAAAACGATTTCTTGTATTTTTTGATTTTCGATTCGTTGAATAAGGGGTTCCAGGGTTAACTGCCCGGGCCCAATACCTTCTAATGCTGACAACAAGCCACCCAACACATGATATCGCCCACGAAATACTTGGGAACGTTCCAATGCCCATAAATCAGACACATCCCCCACAACACATAACACATGATCATCGCGTTTCGAATCGTTGCAAATGCTGCATGGGCTACAGGTATCCAAGCTAAAACATGTCTTACACGTTTGAATGGCAGCGTCCGCTGTTTGCAAAGCGTCTATCAACGGTTTTAATAAAAGCTCTCTTTTTTTCAATAAATGAAGTGCAACACGTCGACCTGATCTTGGTCCTAAACCAGGTAAACGACTAAGTAATTGAATCATACGTTGAATTTCAGGGCCGCTCATGTTTTATTATTTGTTGTTATTTATTCTGCTCTGATCTTAAATGGGTCTCACTTGCTTTGCCAGATTTTTGTGATTAGGATTGTTGATTAAGGAGAATTTTGCGAAAAGCCCACTTTCGTCATCCTCGGACTTGTTCCGAGGATCTAAAGATTCTCGCAATAAATGCGAGAATGACAGCGCGGAGAAAATCAAAAAATGGACAATACAAACTTAGACATAGATGAAATTTATAATGCTCTTCAAAAGCATGCCTATGCAGACATACCATTTCCTTTAGACCGCTCTCAGATCGAAGAAGCTGTCCAAGCATTTTTTAAATTCCTAGAAGAGCCTGAAAATATTAAAACCCATATCGATTTTACAATTGCCCCTCTCCATCGCCGAGGAGATGTTGGATTTAAACACCGAGATCCAAACGAAGATATTTACAATGACAGTAAGGAATTCTTTCATTTTCACCCGGCAGTTTTCGAAGAATGCAGTGATTTTTTAGAACAAAACCCAACTGTGAATGATTTTATGTTAAAAGCAAAAATCATTTGGGACTTGGCTTATAAAGCTGTTCAAAAAACGCTTGAAACTTTAGAGCCAAAATTTCCTGGTGTTTGTGACAAAGTTTTTGACACAGACAGAATTCATCTTCAATTACGATTTTTGAAATATCATTGGCAAAATTCAGGAAAGTATTTGGCTAAGCCACATTATGATGCAGGATCATTTACCCTTGCTATCGCTGAAAGCTGTTCCGGTCTTCGCATTGGAACCAGCCCAGAAACACTAAAAGCTGTGGAACACAAAGATAGTAACGCTATTTTTATGCTGTCCAGCAATTATCAAAAGGTGATCGACACAGATCAACTCTCTGCTGCTTGGCATGATGTTATTCAGTTAGACGAGACATTGATCGATAAACCATTCTCAAGATGGGCTGTTGTTGCCTTTGTTGACGCTCATGGCGTTGAGGCGTTATCCAGAACTGAAACTCATAAAGGGTACCGATATCTGGATTAATTTATTGTCACCCTCTCAAATTTGGGAGGTATTTCTTTTTAAAAATTTGCAGTATTGTCCCTTTCAACATGAGCTGTGGCGATTGTGAATGGAAAATAGAAATGAAAAAGAAAAAACCAAACTACATGTTGATTTTGTACGAGAGGATTTCTTCTTTCTGGAACTACAAAACGAATGAAGATAAGGCGGCACGCAATCTTTGGCTCGGTTTGATGATAGGGCTTCTTGTTTTGAGTTGTCTTACATTTTTTTTTACTGGGCAAATATAATAACTTAAAAATTGCAAGGATGTTATTGATGCAACTTTAAGTTGGGTGTGTAAATTTGCCCACCTGACATTGGTTCAGGCACTCTTGTTGTTCCAGGAAAGCTTAGGGGTTTATTTTGAAGGCTGCGGACAGCAAGATAAGCAAAGATTTGAGCTTCTAATGCTTGACTGTTCCAACCTGCTTCATCAGCCGTTTGAATTTGAACACCGCCATTAATCTTTTGGTTTAAACGTTTTTCTAGCTCCAGACGAATGACGGGGTTGTTCCATCCACCCCCAGCTAGTATCCAATTTTTTGGTAATTCCACTTTTATAAGATCGAGACTATTCACGATGGTCTCCGCTGTGAATGCTTCTAGAGTTGCGCAAGCATCTTCTAAGGAAAGCGATTCTAACTCAGATATCAATTCCATATCGCCAATGTCTAATGATTTTGGCGGTTCCATGGAAAAGAAATTTTGCCCCTCTTTGACAATTGCTTTTTCGTACAAGGTTTTTAAAATAACTTTGTTAACAATACCTCTTCTACCATAGTGACCATCGGTATCCATGTTTTCTTTACCATTGGTGCGCTGTCTTACCAAACGATCAATAAGGCCATTTCCAGGACCTGTGTCAAAGGCAATCAAGTTCATGGGGTTATTATCTTTGATCAGCGTGATGTTAGCGATGCCACCACAATTGACAACAGCAACAGGATTTTTTTTGTCTCTTGCGGCCAAAGCCTGATGATACAAGGGTGCAAAGGGGGCACCTTGTCCACCGGCTTCAACATCACGTCGCCTAAAGTCATTCACAACAGGAATGTCGACTTGATCCGCCAAAAACTGGCCATCTCCTACAATAATTGAAACGCCGATAGATGGTTTATGAAACATGGTTTGACCATGATATCCAACAACATCGATTTGCTCAGACGTAAATCCAGATTCTTTTAAAAGCTTTTTAACGGCATCAGCGTGGAGTTTTGTTGAGCGTTGAATAACATCTTCTAATGTGAGGAGCTTATTGTCCGAGACTGCCCGCGCAATATCAAATGCTGGCATTTTAAGTTCATCTTTTAAATAATCTTTGATGGCGGTTTGAAAATAAGCTCTGGCTTTTTCCATGTTGCCAGCGTTTTTGCGAATGGCATATTCTGCCGCTTTTAACAGAATTTTGAACTCAGGTGAATAATTGATAGATGTGTATGCAAGCTCGCGCAGAACTTTTTCAGATCCATCTGTTTTAAGAAGAGCAGCATCAATGCCGTCCATTGACGTTCCGCTCATTAAACCGATGCTTAGCATGGTACCTCTCTCGAAAGAGCCACCACTCCCGCTGTCATTCTCGGACTTGTTCCGAGGATCTTTCGAAGTTAATTAAGATGCCCCAAGATTCTCGGAACAAGTCCGAGAATGACAGCGGGAGACAAAGATGACAGTTTGTTTTCAAATAAATCAGGAAAAATTCAGCCTACTTCTTTAACGACGTAAGCCTTGCTTCCATTTGGCGTTGTTACCTCAATACTATCTTTTGCTTTTTTGCTAATTAAAGCACGAGCCAAAGGCGATGTAATAGAAAGAAGACCAAGCTTTACATCCGCTTCATCGCTCCCAACGATCTGATAAGAGGTAACCTCTTGTGTATCTTCGTCTTGCAACGTAACTCTGGTGCCAAACTTGATTTCATCGCCGGATATCTTACTCACGTCGATTACTTCTGCTCGGCTTATTTTGTCTTCTAATTCCGCAAGCCGGCCTTCAATGAAACCCTGTCGTTCTTTCGCTGCATGATATTCAGCATTTTCAGAAAGATCGCCGTGTTCACGTGCATCTCCAATTGCTTTAATAACAGCTGGGCGCTCGATATTTTTCAATATGCGCATTTCTTCTTGTAAGCGCTCAAAGCCGCGCGCTGTCATTGGTATTTTCTTTTCCATTTTTATTATCCGTCTAATCTTAGATTTTGCACGTTTAAGATAATTTACAAACCTTGATTATATAGAAGGATGCCTATTAACTGCAAGAAAATATATTTTCTCCCCTTACCACCCGACATAATTTTTAAATTCCCAGAGGTTAGGTATAGATTGTAAGGAAAGGAGACACTTAATTCTTACAGCAAGAAATGCAATGCATTCCCATCGCTAGAAACACAGCTATCACTTGGGCTACAGCAAACAACCAAAGCTGCTCAAGCGCCCATCCTCCATGGAAAATAGCCACGCCTAAACTTCTTGCAAAGTTAACAGAGGTGTTGGTGACTGGAATGCTCATCAAATGAATCGCTGTTAAAGTAAAACCAATAGCAATCCCCGCAAACCCTGTAGAAAATGAAGCATGCGTTGTTGAAAGGATAACGAACAACAACAATGCAGTCATGACAACCTCGGTGATCAAACAAGCCATCATAGTGTAGCCTTTTGGTGAATATTCATCGAAACCGTTTAGGGCAAAGCCTTGATGAACATCAAAGCCAGCTTTACCCGTGGCAATCATGTAAATAATAAAACCACCTAGAATGGCCCCAAGACATTGCGACGCAATATAACCAAGCACATTGCCGGCTGGAAATTTGCGAGTCAAAGCAAGACACAAAGTAACAGCTGGGTTTAAATGACATCCTGAAATAGGACCCAAACAATAGACAAGGACTAACAACGCAGAACCAAATGCCAAAGAAACGCCAATAAAACCAACGTCTCCCCCGGCTAATACAGCAGTACCCCAGCCAATAAGGACTAATATACAAGTACCAATTAACTCGGCCATATATCTACTAACAGGATTAGCGGTCATAATTTTTCTCCAATTTTACTAAAAATTTACCAATTATGATTTAATTGTTTCTGATAATGAATCTAAAGTAAATAGGAAAAAGATTTCTCATTCAATAAACAAGGGTTGTATAGGGCCAGTATTACTCAACTCTCTTTTTCAATACCGTTATCAATGGTTTGTCTGCGTCTGGCATCAAATAATCTGCAAGCTTCGATGGGTGAACCCATTCAAAAGATATCTGTTGTTCAAGGAGTGTGATTTCCCCCTGCCAATAACGGCAAACAAAAACCATCATCACCAGATGAAACTTCTCGTATTGATGGGACACAAAAATGAGTGGTTCTAGATCTTCAGCCCTAACCAAGAGGCCCAATTCTTCCTTAAGTTCTCGAACCAAAGTTTCTTCAGGAGTCTCAAAGGGTTCAATTTTGCCGCCTGGAATCTCCCACAATCCACCCATCTCTTTATCTAGGGGCCTCTGCACTAGAAAAACAGTTCCATCCGCTTTTTCCAAAACAGCTGCTGAGACATATATAATGGGAAGCTTATGCTGCATTCGCCTGTGGCTTTAGCTTTGAAATAGCGTCTTTAATTCGTTTGCAAGCCTCGGTCAAATTTTGCATGGATGTTGCATATGAAATACGAAAATAAGGCGACAAACCAAAAGCATCGCCGCTAACAGCAGTGACCCGCGCTTTTTCTAAAAGATACGCACAGAATTGGTTATCCGTTTCCAAAACTTCGCCTGATGGTGTTACTTTTCCTAAAACACCCACACAATTAACATAAAGATAAAAGGCTCCCTCGGGTTTGCGACAGCTTAATCCTTCAATTTTATTCAAAGCATCCAACGTAGCATCACGGCGTTCAGAAAAACTTTCGCGCCAGTCTTGCAAAAATCCATGGGGACCATTCAGTGCCATCACCGCGGCCCCTTGGGCGATTGAACACGGATTTGATGTGCTTTGTGATTGGATCATGGTCATAGCTTTGATCAATTCCTTGGGGCCAGCTCCAAAACCAATGCGCCAACCTGTCATCGAATAGGATTTAGAAACGCCGTTCACAATCAAAGTGCGTAATTTTAACCGAGGTTCAATCTGAACAATGCTAGCAAATTTATGATTGTCATAAATAAGGTGCTCGTAAATATCATCGCTCATTATATAAACGTGGTGATTTTCAACCAACACATCGGCCAAAGCTCTAAGTTCTGTCACTGTATACATGGCGCCCGTTGGATTAGAGGGCGAATTTAAAATCAGCCATTTTGTTTTCGGGGTAATCGCTTCGCGCAACTGATCCGCTGTTAACTTAAAATCATTAGATTCACTGCAGGAAATGGAGCGTGCATTTCCCCCAAACAAATTGACCATGTCTGGGTAAGATACCCAATAAGGAGCTGGAATTAAAACTTCATCACCATCATTAATGCTGGCCATCAATGCATTGAAAATGACGTGCTTGCCACCATTAGAAACCATGATTTGATCAAGGTCATATTCCAAATTATTGTCGCGCAAGAACTTTTGCTGAATTGCTTTTTTTAAAGCGGGAATACCATCAACAGCTGTGTATTTGGTCATCCCCTGTTGCATGGATTGAATGGCAGCTTGTTGTACCCAATCAGGTGTTTCAAAGTCAGGTTCACCTGCAGCTAAATTGATGACATCAATCCCCTCGGCTTTTAAAGCAGCAGCTTTGGCATTTAAGGCAAGCGTGGGGGAGGGGTGGATTTTTTGTAAACGATCAGCAAGAAATGGCATGTTTTTATAAATACTCTTGATTAATGTTGGTCACACTATATCGTTTTTCTGAATTGAGTGCTACCCATTGTCATCAATCCTCGAGAGGCCGAAGGCCGAGTCGGGGATCCAGAAAATATAATCTGGATTCCCGCCTACGCGGGAATGACAACGCCGCATCATAAACCGTCATTAATCACTATTTCAACTTATTTAAAAATTATTTATTTTTTTATTAAAATCGTATTGACATGAAGCATATAACTATTCTGGAATGGCTGTGTTAGTTAACTTTATTACGAGTAAAATGATGAAAAAAATATATAGTTTGGTTCTTTTAGGTTTATTGGCCAGCACGAGCATGGTTTGCGCAATGGACGCTGATGGCAATCCGATTGATGATGGTGCAGTCGTTGGCGGTGGTAGTTTGGTTCCACAATCTCGTGAGCTGGTTCTTGGTGGTGCTTCTACTGATGATGAAATGGGAGGAAGAGAGGATTCTGTGCATGCATCTCCAAAAAAGGCGCCTAGAAGGGCTGAGTCTGGTGACGATGAGATGACAGATGAAGAAAAACTTGCTGCAGCACTGCTTGCTGCTGCGAATCTAGGTGTTGATGATGAAGTTAAAACAGGAGGCACCCCTAAATCAACCAGTGGAGACGATGCTGTCGAAGAAGAAGAAGTTTCGGATTTTGATCGCCTAAATGCACTCGTTATAGGTCTGGATGCTGAAGGTAATATCACTACTGAATCAAACGTAACCAGCGGAGCTCTCAGGGTATTGTTAACAGCTCTAGGTGCTTTAGATTCTGCTGCAAAACATGATGGTTGCTCTCTAGAAGCTTTAGCTGCAGGTTTGCAAGCCAAGACAACGCCAGCAGAACAGTTAGAGTTTCTTCACAGTTTGCGTGATGCGCATTTAGCTCTTCCTGCTGTTTCGGCTACCGTTGCAACAACTGGTGGTGACGACGCTGATCACGATACTGATAAAGAATCTGACGAAGAAGGCGAAGGATCAGAAGATGATGCTGATGCAACAGGAACAGGTGGTTCTAAATCACCACTCAAGGATGTGACTAATCTCGGTGTTACACCAAGCGGTTCTTAATATCTAACTTTTTTTCTAAAATACAAACTAAAGAGTACCAAGCGTTATGCTCGGTACTCTTTTTTTTAACTGTCATCCCTGCAAATATTGAGAGAACCTCCAGATCCTCGGAACAAGTCCGAGGATGACCAGCTCCGTCTTTGCGAGGAGGGATGAGTCCCGACGTGGCAATCCAGACCTAAGCGCGGGACTTTCAGAAATACAACTGGATCGCCACGCTTCTCTCGCGATGACGGTGGTGAGTAGAAGAAAAATATAAGTCGCGTCATCCTAACTCCTCACCCCCCCCATCACTGTCATCCTCGGACTTGTTCCGAGGATCTAAAACATAGTTCATGACATGTTCCTTAACGGAGACACAAACGCTATCTATTAAGTATAGTTCTCACCTAGGTTGCATTTTTAATAAAACTACTCCTTGTTTTCACTACCGTAAAAAACTACGCTGCGCCTAGTTCAACTTTAAAATATGTCTAACAAAAATGCCCCTACACACAAATCCATTTTTTCTTTTGATAGCGCTGTGTCTTCTCTTGACCTCGCTCGTTCCTTTCTTAATTTGCGCTCTATAGCAGGATTTCTGCACACGCGCGGAAATCTGAGCAGTCCTAAGGCTGACATCTTTACAACACTTCCCTCATAAGTGCGCCTGATTTACGAAAACCTTTCTTGAAAAAAGCAGGGAAATGGCTTCATAATGCTCTATGTTCAGAGAATTTTTATTTTTTTAGGAGATAATCATGCTAAAGCATTGGTTTAAAAACTATTTTGACTATGGTCGATTTAGCACCTGTACGAAGGCAGCCCTAATCTCCACTGACATTAATTCTCGAAAAAGAAAGCGTTTATCACCATGAATAGTTTAAAAAAAATCATCTTAACCTTCGTTATTCTCACAGTGGCAGTTATTGCTTACAAAAATTTTTCCAACAAATCCTCATCCGATATTTCCTCTAAAGAAAACCTTCCAATTGTTGCCATCACCCAGATTATTGAGCATCAGGCTCTCGATCAAGAGCGTGAGGGAATTATTGATGTCCTAGCAAAAGCAGGTTATGTCGATGGTAAAACCATTAAAATTGTTTACCAAAATGCTCAAGGAAATATCTCAACAGCAACGCAGATTGTTACTCAAATTGTAAGTCAACAACCTAAAGTAATTGTTGCTATCTCAACACCGTCAGCGCAAGCGGCTTTGCCATCTTGTATCGCGCAAAAGATCCCTTTGGTCTTTACAGCCGTGACAGATCCTATAGGAGCTAAACTGGTTAAGGATATGACAACAAAAAGAGACGAACCTGTGACAGGCGTTTCTGATCATTTGCCTATTGAATCCCAAATCCAACTGGTTAAAGACTTTATTCCAGATCTGAAAACTTTAGGGGTGATTTACAATGCTGGAGAAGTGAATTCAGTCAATATGGTCAAAGATTTGAAAGAAGCAGCCGAAAAACTGAACATTCAGATCATAGAAGCAACCGCCAGCAAAACGGCTGATGTTAGCACAGCGATGACAAGTCTGGTTGGTAAAGTCCAAGCCGTTTACGTCCCCAATGATAATACAGCTGTGGCAGCTATGAATAGCATTGCTCAAATTGGCGAGAAAAATAAGCTTCCCGTCTTTGCAGGTGACACTGGATCAGTCAACGCAGGTGCTGTTGCGACACGGGGTTATGATCGTTTTGAGTTGGGCAGAAAAGCAGGCGAGTTGGTTCTAAAGATTCTCAAAGGAACGCCAGCTGGAGATTTACCCGTTGAATCTGGTAAATCAATGCAGCTGACGTTGAATGTTGAAGCTGCTCAAAAGATGGGTGTGATTGTTCCTCGGGCTGTTTTGGAAATAGCGACTGTGATTGGAGAGTAGGGTTTTATTATGAATTGGATCCAATTTACAGGGGCAGTTGAGCTTGGTCTCATTTATAGTTTGGTTGCGTTAGGTGTTTATTTATCCTTTCGCACCTTACAATTCCCAGACTTAACCGTTGACGGCAGTTTCCCTTTAGGGGCAGCCGTGTGTGCTTCGCTTATCACAATGGGGATGCATCCTGGCTTTGCAACGCTAGTCGCTATTTTAGCCGGTGCTTTATCAGGTTGGGTGACGGCTTGGCTGTCAACGCATCTTAGAATGCTGAATCTGTTAGCTGGTATTTTAACAATGACAGCTTTGTACTCTATCAATTTAAGAATTATGGGCCGTCCAAACATTGCTCTTTTGGGAGAAAAAACAATCCTAACGGAATGGTTCCCAAATGTGCCGCACTTCGTGCCTTTGTTTTTAGCAACATTGATTTTCGGTGCTGCCTTGTACTGTTTTTTAAACACGCGTTTAGGACTTGCTGTTAGAGCTACTGGAAGCAATTCACGAATGGGACGCGCGCAAGGCATTAATGACACAAAGATGATTTGGTTGGGTTTAAGCGTATCAAATGCTCTGGTTGCTTTGGCGGGGGCTTTGTTTGCACAAGTACACGGGTTTGCTGATGTAACCATGGGTGTTGGTACAATTATTATTGGTCTTGCGGCGGTTATTATTGGTGAAGCTCTTCTTCCCATTAGAACCATATTCCAAGCCCTTTTAGCATGTGTATTGGGTGCCATTCTTTATCGTTTGGTAATCGCAGAGGCTCTTAATGTGGGTGATTTTGGTTTGCAAGCTTCAGATCTGAACTTAGTCACCGCTATTTTGGTAGCTTCAGCCATGTTTCTACCTTCTCTCAAACGACGTGTTAAAGCACTTTCATAAAAGAGTTTAAAAATGATTCGACTACAAAATATTCATTTAACCTTTGCTCCAGACACTGTCATGGAAAAAAAGGCATTGCATGGAATTGATCTTCAAATAGAAGAAGGTGAATTTGTAACTGTCATCGGCAGTAATGGTGCAGGTAAATCAACGCTATTGAACACCATTTCAGGGGAAATGCTGGCAACATCAGGTGCTATTTATATTGATGACGATGATGTTACCAAGCTTGCCGGACATGCGCGTTCTAACGCTGTTGCACGCGTATTCCAAGATCCTTTGGCAGGCACGTGTGGTGATTTAACGATTGCTGAGAACCTGGCTCTTGCTCATCGTCGTGGAAAATGTCGTGGATTGTCGTGGGCGTTACCCAGAGCATTAAAAGAAGAACTCAAGATTGCTTTGAAACGCTTAAGTTTAGGGTTAGAAGATCGCCTTGATACGTCTATGTCTTTGTTATCTGGTGGGCAACGCCAAGCGGTTAGTTTGTTAATGGCAACACTCAGTCCTTTGAAAATTCTTTTGCTGGATGAGCACACCTCAGCGTTGGATCCGAAGACAGCGGCTTATGTGATGGAACTCACACAATCCATTATCACCGAGAAAAAATTGACAGCATTGATGGTTACGCACAGCCTACAGCAAGCGCTACATTTTGGCACACGCACCATCATGCTGCATGAAGGCCGCATCATTTATGATGTAAAAGGACCTGAGAGAGAAAAACTGACCGTCCCAGATCTGTTGAGACAGTTTGGCAAATCTATAGATGATGACCGGTTGCTGTTGCAGGGTGGGTAGACTTACACCACATTGTCATCCTCGGACTTGTTCCGAGGATCTAGATTCTCGCAATAAATGCGAGAATGACAGTACTGAATAGATTTTACAAATGTAAGTTATTTTTGAAATTTGATATTACACCTTAATGCATTCTATATGACTGGTCTGACTATACTTTAAGATTTTTGCATCTCGTGTAATGAGTTTTGCCTGCAGAATTCTGGCTGTTGCCACAATGATTTTATCAGCTGGATCACTATGAAAATCTCCAGGCAGATTTGAGCTTTCAACTGCTATATCAGGTGTTAAATTGGCAATATTGACCCCAGAAGCTTCTATTGCCTGCTTTAACCACTGTAAACAAGGTTCATGCAAAACGATCCTTCCAGCTTTCTCAAGCATTGAAATTTCCCAAAGAGAAATTGCTGACACGTAAATACTGTGATCATTTGCGAAAGAGTCGATTAATTTTCTGGAATCAAGAGATAACTCTTTGGAACCTTGAATAAGCCAGATAAAAACATGTGTGTCTAAAACAACTTTATTCGCTTTTTTCTGCATCCCATTCCTCTGATATAGCCTCGATAATATCTCCTTTTATCGTAAAAGTACCCGACATACATCCAAATATCGAAATAGGCTCTTCATCAAAAGGAACAAGCTTTGCAACAGGAATGCCTCTTTTAGTGATAACAATCGTCTCGTTTTTTGTATTGGCAAGATCCATCAATTTCAAACAATGAGTCTTAAATTCACCAGCTGACATCTGCAACATTTTCATCTCCATAGTCATGTAACCATAGTCATATGACTAATATATACTTTTTCGATAAAAAAGCAAGGTTTATTACGCTCGTCGCATGACGCGCCGACTCTACCTCGCCAAAAGCCGCACACTTCCAGGTATGGGCGCATCCACTGGTTTTGATTGCTGAATACAGCTGTGCTGACTAAAAGCTTCAAACCAATCAGCTAGATTTTTATTGGAATCACGCCAATTCAGGGTTTCCTTGAAACGTAAATCCAAATAGAAAAAAGCAATGGCGATGCTGATATTGCCAAGCGTTACATCTTTCGATAGCTGTTCCCGGTTAAGGGCTTTAAAACTTTGGTTAATGGCTTTGAATTGACGACCGATCCAGTCTTTTGACTGAAGAGCTTCTGGCCTGAAATGCGTTTCATAGCGTGCCGTTGCACCCGCTGTCATCATGCCATCAGCAAGGGCCTGTTGACGTAAATTCAGCCACAAATTCTCTGTCAGGGTTTGGTTTTTTGACAGATCAATCAAATACTGACAAATCACCGGCGAATCATAAAGGGTTTCCGTGGCATTGATCTGTAAGACCGGAATTTTATTCAAAGGATTCAATTTTGAAAGGTCTAAATCATCCTGCCAGGGGTGATAAGCAACTTTTTCAATTTTTTTGTCCATGCCTGTTGCCAAAGCAACCGCCCATACTTTTGCCCCAAAAGGGGAACTTGGCCATGTGTATAATTTCATTGAAAACTCCTGAGTTTATGGTTTAGATCCTCGGAACAAGTCCGAAGATGACATTGTGAGGGGGCAATACTATTATTTCTCTCTATATTTAAACACACTCACTAAGGAGCTGTCATTCTCGGACTTGGACGACAAGTGAAAATTGCTCTGGACGCCCTATCAGCAACCTAGTACCATTCAACCAAATAATTAATGAAACGGAGAAAAAAATGAACCAACCCGTTGGCCAGGAAGCGACTTTACCTTTTGCAATAAGAGGTCAATATATTAGGGATTTATCCTTTGAAAATCCAAATCCTCTCAAGCATTTGGTCGAAAATATGGACAAAGAACCTGATATCACAGTTGATATTCAAGTTACATCAGATGTTGTTGGTGACAAGCTATTTGAAGTTGTTCTTCATATTCATGTGGATGCAAAACGTGATGACGATCAAATGTTTTTGACTGAACTGACGTATGCAGGGCTTGTTACTATTGGCGAGTTACCTGATGAATTTGTTAAGCCCTTACTGTTGATTCATTGTCCAAATCTTTTGTTCCCCTTTGCCCGCAATATTTTATCGGATGCTGTTCGTGATGGTGGGTTTCCTCCATTGATGCTGGCCCCTGTTGATTTTGCGTATCTTTATCAACAACAACACGGTGAAGCCCAAGCGCCACAACAAGCAACTGCTTAGGTTTTTATAGCCTGCCACATAGGTTTTTTGATCTGACTCAAAAATTCACCGTGGCGGGCTTTTTCATCCGAGTTAACGGCACAACTGCGCACAGGAAAATTCGTTAATGGCGTTTCAATTTCAAGAATAACCTCTTCGGTTTCTATAATATCCAGTATGCGTTGACGGCCACCCAACAGTTCAATATAAACATGTGCTAAAAGTTCAGAATCTAAAAGTGCCCCATGTTTATCACGTTTGGATAAATCAACGTTAAAACGTTTGCACAAAGCATCAAGACTGGCCGGTGATCCAGGGAATTTTTTTCGAGCAATGGCCAAAGTATCAATTGTGCGTGTTGAAGGAAAAAGATCAAGATCACATCGTCCTAATTCTGCATTTAAAAAGCCCAAATCAAACTTGGCGTTGTGAATCACCAAAGGATCGTCTTGAATAAAATCCAAAAAATCATCAACAATCTTGGAAAAAATCGGATGCGGTTTTAAAAATTCAGCCGTCAACCCAGTAATAGCCGTTGATGACGGAGGGACATCGCGTTCTGGATTGATATAGGTTTGAAAAACTTTACCCGTTGGAAGGTGATTCCATAACTCGATACAACCAATTTCAACAATTCGATGGCCTTGATCAGGACTAAGGCCCGTTGTTTCTGTGTCCAAAATAATTTCACGCATCGTTTTTGGGGCTTTCTTTGGGTGGGGATGTTTCTAAATAGCCCCATTCGCATTTGAAAATCAAGGATTTGTTTCCAAACTATTCTTTTGAAATTAAATATTTATTAATCTTTCTGCCTTAAGGTTTATTAACAGATATCTAAAAAATTTATTTAGGGAAAAGGGGAATTTCATGCGTACAAAATTATTACTAAGTTTAGCCTTGACGACTTCATTGGTTGGAAGTGTTTATGCGGCTGATCTACTTACTCAGACTGTTGGGCCTGTTGCTGTGCATGCAGCTAACGAAGCGATCCGTGGTAAAGCTGATCCAGCTGATTCAGATGAAGAGGGTCTTAGTTCAGCTGATAGCTCTAGATCTAGCTCTCCTGCTCCTGCAAAATCACAAAGTGAGCAGATGAAAGAAAAATACGCTGCTAAAAATAAAGCTGATGCTGAGGCTACTGCTCTTAAAGCAGGGCAACATAAGGCATCAATCGATGCTGCAGCACTGGCGCGTGAACAAGAAGAAGCTGCAGCTCTACTTGAACAAGAACGCTTGGCAGCAGTAGCCGCTGACGAAGAAGCTGAGATGGCGCGTGAAGAAGCAGAACTAAAAAGAAAGATAGAAGTCCGACGAGCTAAGCAAATTGAAGATAAAAGACTTGCTGATGATGCTTCTCGTAAAGCCATAGAAGCTGCAGCTGAAAGAGAAGCGGATGCTAAAAGAGTTGCTGAAGAAGAAAGGCTTGCTGCAGAGAAATTAGCTGCTGATAAGGCAGCAAAGCAAGCAGGAAAAATTCAAGCGGCACAAGACTTGGAAAAACTTCGCGTCGAAGCAGTTGTAATGGCTCAGACAATTGAAACGAAAAGCAAAGAAAATGCTCAGCTAACTGAAAATAATGCCAGTTTGATAGCTGAAGCTGCGAGTTTAAACTCGGAACTTGTTGCATCAAGAAGCGAACTTGCTCAATTAAAAGCAAGAATAGCTGTTTCAGCTCGTTCAGCTCTAGCATCAGATAAAGCAGTCATTGGTAAAATTAGTGAGATAATTGATGCAACAGGCGAGAGTTCGGTTGCCCAAGCAAAAGCAAATAAAGGACAAAAAAGATCTGCCGGCAAGCGATCAATGACACCTCCTCCTGCTCCAGTAGGAGAAGATGCTACTGATGGAACAAGGGATAGCTTTGCTACCAAGACGGCAGCAGCGTCACGTTCACGCTCTGCTTCGCCAACAAGACCGTCTTGGAAGTGATAAACAATCTCTCGTTTTAGAGCTTAACAAACCCCTTTCTTCAATTTTGAGGAAAGGGGTTTTTCTTTGTACCTCTACAACCACATGGCTTTTTCTTCATGAGAAATAAACAAGAGTTTTCAGTTTTACAAACTCTCAAGTTTGATCTATAACCTTACGAAAAGGAAGAAGATTTGAGGAGGTGTGTGATGAGATCTATTAAGTTGTTTCTGTTAATGGTGGTATCTTTTGGTTTCCTGTCTGCTGATTGTTCGGCGATGGAATCGAAGATTTTTCAAAAACCTTCTGGGTCTATGTTCCGCAGAATGCGGGCAATGCTACCGCCGGATCTGTTGGGTGGGGGATGTTTTTTTAGCACAACACCAGTGAAATTTGCCCAACCCGCCGCACTAAAAAAGGATGAATGGACATGGGATCCGGTGAAACAGCTTCATTATGCTGGGAAACCTGTAAAATCTTTGTCTGTTGCTCAACGCCACCGCAAACCCGTTATTGATGATCCAAAGGCAGACATGGTTGTGTACAACACCATTAAAGAGATGAGTGAAGTTGTAGAAGTACCAGCTTTTAAATTTGGTAACGTAAAAAAAAAGTAACTGCTGCTCAATCTCGCAGAGAAAAAGTCGCTGAGTCTCTAAGAAATGGTGAGCCAGATGGACGAAAAATGATCGACACCCCCGGTGTCTTCCCCTGGTGCGTTCATGGACTCATGATGATGGATTTCACAGAAAACAAAGGTGAGGTCCGGGCTTTAGGAAGTGGGACTGTCGTTGATGTGTCAAGTAATAGTTGTACCGTTATTACTGCCGGTCATAACTTGTGGGATAGAGACTATGGTGTAGGCGCCAAAACGGTGACTTTTTGTCTTGGGTATGGTTCTAAAATGTCTTGTTATGAGACAAAGTGTTTCACATTTAGCAGATTGTTCAAAGAAACAGCGGATGATATTAAAGCTCGCAACTACGACTTAGGGGTTGTTGTTTTGCCTGGAATTAATCATCTGGAGAAGTTTAAGCTACTCTCCATAAAACATAGAGATTTACTGAAGCACAAGGTTAACGTGACAGGGTACCCTGCGGACAAGAAAGATGGGTTAATGTACACGATGGAAGGCCCGGTAAAAAAGTTTAATCATCCTCATCGAATGTTTTATGACATCCATACTTTCAACGGAAATAGTGGAAGCGGCGTTTGGTTTGATCATTCTAAAGAGAAACACTGTTGTGTTGGTGTTCATACGTATGGAATTGATCCAGATGAACCATACGACAGCAACAGCGGTACGCGCCTTACGAAAGAAAACATAGAAAAAGTGAAGTTATGGGCAAGGACTTTGACTAAATTGGGGACTTATTGAGGAAGTGCCCTCCACTGTCATTCTCGTGCTTGATACGAGGACGACAGTGGAGATGGGCAACTTCTCTTAACTATCCTTTGATTTCCGCTCTTCTCTTTTCCGGTCATTTGGACAGAGAATCGCTTTTCTGATACGAATTGACTTTGGGGTGACTTCTACCCGCTCATCTTCTTCAATATAAGCAATGGCTTGTTCTAAAGTCATAATCCTTGGTGTGGTTAAACGAATTGCTTCGTCCTTACCAGAAGCACGAACGTTGGTTAATTGTTTTGCCTTTAACGGGTTAATCTCAAGGTCGTTATCACGGCTATTTTCACCAATAACCATACCCTGGTAAACTTGTGTCCCTGGAGAAATAAACATCGTGCCTCTTTCTTCCAAATTCCACAAAGCATAAGCAACCGCTTCACCATCACCGTTTGAGATCAACACGCCATTGCGACGTCCGTCAACGGAACCACGATGAGGTCCATAGTCATGAAACACACGGCTCATAATGCCTGTACCGCGAGTTTCCGTTAGGAACGGACCATGATACCCAATGAGTCCACGAGAAGGTCCGTGGAAAATAATACGTGTTTTACCACCACCAGAAGGGCGCATATCTTGCATTTCAGCTCTTCTGTTGCTCATGGATTCAACAACAACACCAACATATTCATCGTCCACATCAATTTGGATTTCTTCGATTGGTTCTAACCGTTGACCTGTTTCAGGGTCATTTTTGTATAAAACACGAGGACGGCTGATGGATAATTCAAACCCTTCACGACGCATGGTTTCAATCAAAACACCCAACTGCAATTCACCACGACCTGCAACTTCAAAAGCATCTCGGTCTTCGGTTTCAGTAATGCGAATAGCCACGTTACCTTCAGATTCTCTCATCAAGCGTTCACGGAGAACGCGAGATGTTAATTTTGCCCCTTCACGACCTGCCAAAGGAGAATCGTTAATGGAAAAAGTCATCGCCAACGTTGGCGGATCAATAGGTTGTGCTGGCAAAGGAATCATCACTTCAGGTGATGCAATTGTTTCAGAAACGTTCGCTTTTTCTAAGCCTGCTAACGCCACAATGTCTCCAGCCTCTGCGGATTCAACAGGGATACGCTCTAACCCACGGAAAGTAAGCAATTTGGAAACGCGACCTGATTCAACTAGATTGCCTTCACGGTCTATAACTTTAATCGGCATATTTAATTTAATAACACCGCTATGAATACGGCCTGTTAAAACACGTCCCAAATATGAATCGTATTCACGTGTTGTAACCAGCATTGAGAAAGGTGCTTCTTTGTCAGCGATTGGCTCAGGCACATGCTCTAGAATAAGATCAAATAATGGAGAAATATCTGTGCGTTCCTCAGCCAGATCACGCACGGCCCAACCACCACGACCCGAAGCATACACAGTTGGAAAATCAAGCTGCAGATCATTAGCATCAAGGGCCATGAACAGATCAAAAATTTCATCCAAAACTTCATCTTGACGGGCATCTTGACGATCGATTTTGTTGATAACAACAATAGGTTTCAGGCCAAGTTTTAAAGCTTTTCCAAGAACGAATTTTGTTTGAGGCATAGGTCCTTCGGCAGCATCAACCAGCAGCACAACGCCATCAACCATACTCAAAATACGCTCAACCTCGCCACCAAAGTCAGCGTGTCCAGGAGTGTCTACGATATTAACCCTGACATCTTTCCAAGAAAGTGACGTGCATTTGGCCAAAATGGTAATGCCACGTTCACGTTCCAAATCATTAGAATCCATGGCGCGTTCAACGACGTTTTGGTTGGCACGAAAGATACCACTTTGTTTTAACATAGTGTCAACTAATGTTGTTTTTCCATGGTCGACGTGGGCGATAATAGCAATATTGCGAATCGAAGACATTGTTTATAAAAACCTTTACTTAAAAAATCTGGGTAACATTTGTTTAAAGCAAATGTAAAAAAATTAAACCATTTTATGATGATTGGGTAAAAATGGCGCGTCCTAGAGGATTCGAACCTCTGACCTACGGCTTAGAAGGCCGCCGCTCTATCCAGCTGAGCTAAGGACGCAATAATCTTTATAAGCTAACCTTTATTAGTATTTTATTCAACCAAAAAGTCTTTGTTGAATTTGGACTGCTTTTCTGGATCGCTACGCTTTCGTTCGCGATGATCCATAAAATCCTCTTCTAAAGCTTCATATTCTTTGCCAAACTCCGCATCTTCCATCCACTTGTTTTTAGGAGTTTCAAAATCGATCCACTTTTTCATCTAAACCTCTTTTAAACGTGTCTTTATGAGGAAAACATAGCATTTATGCTATGACTGTCAACTCACAACCATAGAAAATCCAATATTTAAATTTGCAACTGTCATCCTCGGACTTGTTCCGAGGATCTAAAGATTCTCCCAATAAATGCGAGAATGACGGTGCCTAGTAGGTTTGGCAAATATACAATTATTTGTGGAAATTGCTATCATATGTCATTAACCACACCTCATCAAATAGGCATCTTTGCTACCCATATGCCCCGGCATATTATAATAATTTTTCCGGGTGGTCATAATTTTAAAGCCTGCAGACTCATATAAATAAATGGCTGATTTGTTGTCAACGGACACCTCTAAAAACAGAGGAACTTCTATAGTATCCATCAGTTGATTCAATAACTGTCGGCCAATGCCTTTGCCTTGAAAATCGGGCAACGCCGCAAAAGACAGAATCTCAGCCGTATCGATCACTTGCCTTGCCAAGATAAACCCAACCTCTCTGTTTTCATAAACCGCCATCCATCCTATGACGTTTCCCCATAATTCATCACAAAAACTCTCAAAGGTTTCTTTTGACCAAATATCATAAGGAAAACATGCGGCGTGGATAAACGCCATACTTTCCGCGTGTTCCTTTTTAAGGAGGGCTATTTCACACACGTGTTCGTTTGACATAATTTGGCAAGTACAAATAAACGGGTTGAAACTTTTGGTACGCAGGATTTTCTCTTAGTTGCTGTTCTTTTTCATACAGTTCAATCTGGCAAGTCGCCAGGTTCTTGTTTTCTGGAATTAGGTCCAGGTCCGTAATTATCTTTGTTTCGGGGTTGCTTTCTAATAACACTTTCAGCATTTCATTCGTGTAAACCTTAGGCTCTTCGAATGCTCCTTGATGAAAATGTTGGCCATAAAAATCACCCTTTTTAGAATCAATCAATACAATAAATGACTGAATAAATGATGGGCTGTCCTTTAAGTCAGCGGCATAGGCTAGAACATCAAAGTGCGTTGGTGCGAAAATTTTAGCATTCGGAAAAGCAAGTTCTAAACCTTGAGCAGCAGCAAGTCCTACTCTTAGACTTGTAAAAGAACCAGGACCTCTTGGTGCTATTAAGCAAGTGATCTCAGGATTTCCAATTTCAGTCCAAGTTTCCTGAACAAAAGAAATCAAAGCCATTGCTTGCGTTTCTGTCTGTCCCAAAGTAAAATGTTTTTCAGTTGTTTTGTCTTTGTGTTTTAAGGCTACAAAGCAATCATTGTGCTGAATGTAAAAAGATAAAATAGTCATAAATTAGGTTTTTTCATAAAAAGCTTGAATTTCTCTAAGTAAATCCATACATTTTCAGTGTGTTGAATTCAAATAGTATTCACTTGCTGTTTCATAACTCCGCTCGTGATATTTAAACCATACTTACCAGAATAAAGGGTCTTTGTGGAACTTACACATCGTATAGAAGAAATTATTATAGCGCCTTTAGTAGATAAAGGGTATGAGCTTGTGCGTATTCAGATCTCCGGAAATCTGAGGCGGACATTGCAGGTTATGATTGAGAGATTGGATGGACAAGCCGTAAATGTTGATGATTGCGCCACGGCGAGTCGCCAAATTGCAGTGTTGTTGGATGTTGAAAACCCAATCACGGGTGCTTATGTTTTAGAAGTGTCTTCTCCAGGCTTGGAACGTCCACTTGTGAAAGTGAAAGATTATCAGAAATTTATTGGGTATGAAATTGTCGTTAAAACAGTGCGCGCTATTGGAAATAGGAAAACCTTTCAAGGAAAGTTGGAATCTGCTACAGAAACAGCTATAACTTTGTTATTGAACGAACATAAATCCGATGAGCCGGCTGCATTAGATATATCTTATGATGATATCCGCTCGGCGCATTTGCATGCCACATTTTGATTCGACCGTAACAACCAATAAAGAATATTAAGTACAAAAACCACTATTTAGAGGACAAAACCTTGGCTAGCAGAAAGATAAAACCAGCAGAGCAGCTATCAGTTGCTAATCAGCCTCGTCATGAATTGCTACAGGTCGCTGAAGTTGTGGCTCGTGAAAAAGGTATTGAACGAGAGGAAGTTTTAGCTGCGATGGAACAAGCCATTCAAAAAGCCGCTAAGGCAAAATATGGCTTTGAACATGATATTCGAGCTGTTGTTGATAGAAACTCAGGTGAAGTCGAAATTTTTCGAGTTCGCCAGGTAGTGGCTGAAGTTGTTGATCCTTTGCAAGAGAGCTCTCTTGAAGAAGCGAAAACGCACAATCCTGAAGTGGAAATCGGAGATGAAATCTCAGAAATCCTACCACCAATTGAATTTGGTCGTGTGGCTGCACAGAGTGCTCGTCAGGTTATTGTCCAAAAAGTAAGAGATGCTGAACGTGCTCGTCAATACATTGAGTTTAAAGATCGTGTTGGTGAGATCATCAGTGCGCTTGCAAAACGTATTGAGTTTGGCAATGTGATTCTGGATATTGGTCGAGGAGAAGGAATTCTTCGTCGTGAAGACATTATTCCAAGAGAAACGTTTCGCGTTGGTGATCGCGTTAGAGTCTTGATTGCTGAATTAAAACCTGACGCTCGTGGTCCAATGGTTATCTTGTCGCGTACCCATCCTCAATTTATGGCTAAATTATTCGAACAAGAAGTCCCAGAGATTTACGATGGTGTGATCGAGATAAAATCTGTTTCGAGAGATTCTGGAAGTCGTGCTAAAATCGCCGTTTATACGGCGGACCCAGGTATTGATCCAGTTGGGGCTTGTGTTGGTATGAGAGGAACGCGTGTTCAAGCTGTTGTTAATGAGCTGCAAGGTGAAAAAGTAGATATTATTCCTTGGTCCAGTAACCCAGCCACGTTTGTTGTGAACGCTTTGGCTCCCGCTGAGATCATGAAGGTCGTGATTGACGAAGAATCCAAACGTGTTGATGTTGTTGTTTCTGAAGATCAACTGAGTTTAGCCATTGGAAGAAGAGGGCAAAATGTTCGTCTTGCTTCTCAGTTAACCGGATGGAATATTGACATTATGACGGAAGCGGAAGAGATTTCTCGTCGCACAGAAGAGAATTCATCTCGTTGTCAATTGTTCATTGATGCTCTTGATGTTGATGAAATGATCGCCCAACTTTTAGCAGCTGAAGGTTTTTCAAAAATAGAAGAAGTTGCGACTGTTGATATTGCTGAGTTTTCAAATATCGAAGGTTTTGATGATGAAATAGCAGAAGAGCTCCAGAATCGTGCGCGTCAATTTTTGGAAAATAGAAATGCAGATTGTATAAAAAAATGCAAAAAAATGGGTCTTGAGAAAAAACTTCTCGAACTTGAAGGCTTAGATCCTGTGACACTGATGCAACTTGCCGAAGCAAATATAAAAACTTTAGACGATTTAGGCGAATTATCCGGAGATGAGCTGTTAGATATAACAGGTAAGGATATCCTGTCCATAGAAGACGCTAATAAAGTTATTATGGCGGCACGTGCACACTGGTTTGAAGCAGTTTAATGGCTTAACCAATCTTATAGATGAGAGTACGAAATAGACAATGACGCAAACAATAGAACCAAAAGATCCTGCCAATAAAGAAGGTGGAGAAAAAAAGACTTTAACTTTGACGAAAAAGTTAGAGCCGAAGAAGGTTGCGGAAAAAGATCAAGTTAGACAAAGTTTCTCTCATGGCCGCTCAAAGACAGTGGAAGTTGAAGTCAAACGTAAAAGAGTTTCTTTAACTGACAAAGCTTCCGAAAAAGCATCTGAGATGTTTTTTACTGAGACAATGACCCCTGCAGAAGCAGCCACTTTAAAACGCCTAACCGGTAGCGAGCAAGAGACTCGCCTTAAAGCCGTGCAAGAAGCGATGAAATTTGGACCTCAAGAAGCAGACGGAATTGTTCACGAAGAGGATCAAGAAATTGTTCCCTCAGAAGAAATTCCTGAGGTTACTGAACCTGTTGTTTTAGAAGAAGTAGCAGCAGCCCCGCCACCAACAAGGCAAACTCAGCCCATTAGAGCCCCTGGATTAAGAACGACTGAAAGAAGTCATGGTCCGGGAGTCTATAAGAAAAAAGAAACAGAAACTTTTGCCCCTATTATTCTCCGTGCTACCAGTTATGGCCCAGGAAAAGTAGCTGTTTCGGCTGCTGCAGCTAAGTTGGATGCTTCTGAGATAATTGGTGAACAACCTGTTCAAAAAGATGATTCTCATGCGCACAAGCACATCGTTCATAAAGCAAAAGATCTGGATACAGAAGATGAAGAAGGTGCAGGTCGTCGCAAGAGTCATCATCGTCCTGACGTAAAAAAACCAATGAACCCTGTTCGAAAAACATTAGAAGCACCAAGAAAATTAAACAGAAATGTTTTAACAAAAGTTCTTGATGGTGATTCAGAAGGGCGGACTCGATCTCTTGCTGCTCTTAAGCGTGCAAAACAAAAACTTAAAATGCAACTCGAAGACCAAGAGGCAATTAAAGTTGTTCGTGAAGTCACTATTCCAGAACAACTTTCCGTTGGAGAGCTTGCAAACCGTATGGCCGTTCGTGGCGCAGACGTTATCAAGTCATTAATGAAACTGGGAATGATGGTCACTATCAACCAAATGATTGATGCTGATACAGCGGAGCTTTTGTGTAACGAATTCGGTCACAAATTTAAACGTGTTGCAGATTCAGACATCGAGCTTGGCTTAAGCGGCGAAGAAGATAATGCAGAAGATATGATGCCGCGTGCGCCTGTTGTCACTGTTATGGGTCACGTTGATCATGGTAAAACATCTCTTTTGGACGCATTAAGAAAGACAGATGTTGTTAGCGGTGAAGCAGGGGGAATTACGCAGCATATTGGGGCTTATCAAGTCACATTGAAATCTGGCCATAAGATTACCTTTATCGATACACCAGGTCATGCTGCCTTTAGTGAGATGCGTGCACGTGGTGCGAACGTTACTGACATTGTTGTTCTTGTTGTGGCAGCTGATGATGGCATTATGGAGCAAACCAAAGAAGCCATTAACCATGCAACAGCAGCAAAGGTTCCAATCGTTGTTGCCATTAACAAAATGGACAAGCCTGATGCCAATGCTGACAGGGTGCGTAGCGAGCTTTTGCAGTATAATATCGTCCTTGAAGAATTCGGTGGAGAAGTTATGGCTGTGGAAGTCTCAGCCAAACAACGTCTCAATCTTGAAAAACTTGAAGAGACAATTCTTTTGCAATCTGAAATCCTTGATCTCAGAGCGAATCCAAATCGTTCAGCAAGCGGCGTGGTTGTGGAAGCAAAAATGGATAAAGGACGCGGAACGGTTGCAACTGTTTTGATTCAAAAAGGAACTCTACGCGTTGGTGATATTTTTGTAGCCGGCACTGAATGGGGTCGAGTCAGAGCACTTGTTAATGATCATGGTCAACTTATTGAAGTTGCAACCCCTTCTATGCCAGTTGAGGTGTTAGGGTTTAACGGAATGCCAGGAGCAGGAGACGAGTTCTTTGTCGTCGAGCATGAAGGAAAAGCGCGCGAAGTCACGGCGTATCGTCATCATCGTAGACGCGAACACATTGCTGTCGCCTCAGCTCGTGGTTCTATGGAACAGATGATGTCCAAGATCGCTGCAGGGGAAACAAGAGAACTGCCGTTGATTATTAAAACAGACGTTCAAGGGTCATTAGAAGCTATTTCGTCGAGTCTTGGACGATTATCAAACGAAGAGGTATCTGCTCGTGTTCTCCATGGAGCTGTTGGAGGCATTAACGAAAGTGATATCACTTTGGCTCGTGCTTCTGGTGGGATTGTTATCGGGTTTAATGTGCGTGCTAACCCGCAAGCGCGTGAGATGGCCAAACGTGATGGTGTTGAGATTCGTTATTACTCGATCATTTATGATGTTTTAGATGACATGAAAGCCATTATGGGCGGTCTATTGGCGCCAACAATGCGTGAGAAATTCTTAGGCTTTGCCGAAATTCGGAATGTCTTTAACATTCCAAAAATTGGAAAAGTTGCTGGATGTTACGTAACAGAGGGCGTTGTTAAACGTGGATCAAAAGTTCGCTTGCTGCGTGAGAACGTGGTTGTTCATGAAGGTGATCTGAAAACTTTGAAACGCTTTAAAGATGAAGTTAAAGAAGTCAAAGATACTTACGAATGTGGTATGGCCTTTGAAAATTATAATGATATTAGAGAAGGCGATATTATCGAGTGCTTTGAGATAGAGTCAATTGCTCGTCAGCTTTAACTTCTGCAGTTAAGAGTCCGTTCTGAGATCCTCGGGTCAAGCCCGAGGATGACAACACAAAAAAACCGGAGTATAAAAACATGGGCAAGTCACTTAATTTATTTGTGCCCAGCAAAGCGCCAAGCCACCGTCAACAACGGGTGGCTCAAGAGATTCGTTTTTACCTATCTGCAACATTGATGCGGGGGGATGTGCCTCCTCGCTTTGGTAAAACAGGTGAAATGGTAATACTTCCAACGTCTGTAACTGTTACTGATGTGCGTCTTTCTCCTGATCTTAAGCATGGAACCGTATCTGTTATGCCTTTGGGCGGCCAATACAAAGAAGAAACTTTGTTATTTTTAAAAGCATCATCCGGCTATTTTAGGAAAATGATTTCCCAGAAATTGCAGCTCCGTGTCACGCCAAAACTTATTTTCGAAATCGATGGTGTTTTTTCAGAGGTCGAGAAAATAGAAGAGTTGCTAAAGAAGATTTAATTGCAGGAATGTGATTATTAAGAGATCGATTTGAGTTTTTTGTATTAGGTTGCTGAATTTTAGCTATAGGTCTCGGTCTGATGGGGCCCCCGTTCGAAACCCCACAATGCTTTGACCCCCGCCTCCTCACGCCACTAGACAACATCCGCCTGTTCTCTTGTTTAATCGTTTAAAAAAAACGTCAACGCAAAAGTTATCAGTGCTTTTCAGCACCTCAAGAAATGTATATAGTACGAATCGTACGGTCCGACTATATGCACCCAGATCCCGAGGGGAAGGAAGCAACTCTTTATCAGAACTGCCCGAATGTTGACCACCAGCCGCATT
>CANJLN010000015.1 GCA_947475175.1 Alphaproteobacteria bacterium | reverse complement strand
TATGGGGTAAGTTTTACAAGACCTGCACTCCTTGCTGGCCTTTGTTCCTTGCTCAACACATTAGATTTACTGCGCGATTATGATGGAGACGATCTTAAAAATATGCTTCAAAAAATACTGAAAACTCAACTTGTGTAGATACCTATGGGTCAAGCCCGAGGATGACAGTGTGTGTGCCCGAGGATGACAGCGTGGGGTGCGAGGATGGCAGCCTCATGACGCGCGCGATGCCTCATCTTGCTTTTTTCCTAAAATAAGAGTAGAAATGACATATGTTTTTGATTCACATCTATTAGGTTGCAATGGCAAAGGCGTCGGCGTTACTTGGGACTTTTACCCAGGAAACTCTTTTAAAATCCTACAAACAAATGGTTCTGATTCGTCGCTTTGAAGAAAAAGCGGGGCAGCTGTATGGTATGGGGCTTATTGGTGGATTCTGCCATCTTTACATTGGTCAAGAGGCTGTGGTGGTTGGATTGCAAGCAGCAATGCAATCGCAAGATACAGTGATTACCAGCTATCGTGATCATGGGCATATGCTGGCGTGTGATATGGATCCGCGCGGTGTGATGGCTGAATTAACGGGTCGCGAAGGTGGGTATTCCAAGGGTAAAGGCGGCTCTATGCATATGTTTAGCCGCGAGAAAAATTTCTTTGGTGGGCATGGTATTGTGGCAGCTCAAGTTCCGATTGGAACGGGCATGGCGTTTGCTCATAAATATAAAAATGACAATGGTGTTTGCATGACCTATTTTGGAGACGGAGCCGTTAACCAGGGTCAGGTGTACGAATCTTTTAATATGGCAGCCTTATGGCAATTGCCTGTGGTGTTTGTGGTTGAAGACAATCAATACGGGATGGGGACATCGGTTGCTAGAGCCTCCGCCAATGGTGATTTTTTCAAACGAGGCGAGCCCTATGGTATCCCTGGAAAAGTTGTCGATGGAATGGATTTATTTGCCGTGAAAAAAGAAGGTGATTGGGCGGTTGATCATGCACGCTCAGGCAAAGGACCTGTTATATTACATATCAAAACCTATCGTTATCGTGGGCATTCCATGTCTGATCCGGCTAAATACCGAAGCAAAGAAGAAGTTGAAAATATGCGTCAAAACTTTGATCCTATCGAAAGAATTCGGCAATTTCTGCAGGATAAAAAGATAGCGACTGAAGAAGATTTAAAAGCCATTGATAAAGAAATCAAAGAGATCATGGTCGAGACAGTTGATTTTGCGCAGACGTCTCCAGAACCTGAAGCTTTTGAGCTTTATACTGATATTCTTAATTAGAATCGTAAAAGGACGACCACCTTATGACACAGACTCTCACAGTACGTGAAGCCTTAAGAGATGCTATGGCTGAGGAAATGCGCCGTGATCCCAATGTGTTTTTAATGGGAGAAGAAGTCGCTGAATATCAGGGCGCTTATAAAGTCAGCCAAGGGTTGTTGGAAGAATTTGGATCGAAACGCGTTGTCGATACGCCGATTACTGAGCATGGTTTTGCAGGCCTGGGGGTTGGGGCTGCTTTTTTGGGATTGCGTCCCATTGTTGAATTCATGACGTTTAACTTTTCCATGCAAGCCATGGATCATATCATCAACTCAGCTGCCAAAACGTTATACATGTCCGGTGGTCAGATGGGATGTCCCATTGTGTTTCGTGGGCCCAATGGAGCGGCTGCGCGTGTGGGTGCGCAACATTCCCAATGTTATGCCAGCTGGTATGCGCATTGTCCGGGTCTAAAAGTTGTGAGCCCTTATTCGGCAGCCGATGCCAAAGGATTATTAAAATCAGCCATACGGGATCCCAATCCAGTGATTTTTCTTGAAAATGAATTAATATATGGACGGCAGTTTGAGATGCCCTTGGACGAAGATTATTTGGTTCCCATTGGCAAAGCTGCGGTTGTTCGCCAGGGCAAAGATGTCACCATTACTGCTTTTTCAATTACGGTTGGGTATGCCCTAGAAGCTGCAGAAAGATTAGCGCTTGATGGGATTGATGCCGAAGTCATTGATCTTAGAACCATTCGTCCCTTAGACACGGAAACCATTATTGATTCTGTTCGCAAAACCAATCGTATTGTCAGTGTAGAAGAAGGCTGGCCTTTTGCAGGTGTTGGCTCTGAGATTTGTACAATGGTGTGTGAAAAAGCGTTTGATTATTTGGATGCGCAACCGGCTCGTGTGTGTTCTGAAGATGTTCCGTTGCCTTATGCTGCTAATCTTGAAAAACTAGCTTTGCCCAGTGCAGACAAGATCGTTCAAGCGGTGAGGGCTGTTTGTTATAAGTCTTAAGCCAATACGATAATTGACAACAACAGCACTGTGAAAATTAAAGGGATTCCCCATTTCAGAAAACCGAGAAGTTCTTGTAAATAGTATTTTCCCTCTAAGTAATGCTGTTTCTCGGTTAAAAAGAAAATAATAAAAAGAATCAAGAGAAGATAGGCGTACCCTAAACCCAATAATTTTATAAAAGTGCTGTTTAAAGTTGGGATAACTGGAAAAATAAAGGTGGTTGTGTATTGAAGAGTAATCAACGCCAAAATTGCCGAAAAAATCAAACTTAAGCTTAATATCTTATTTGTATGTGTTGTCCATGTTTGCAAAGTTGGGACAAGCAAGATTAATAAAAAAGGCAAGATGATGATCGCAGTATAGGGTGCTGAGTACCGGCTGATATTAATAGAGAAAACAAAGGTTTGATAAATTTCATTATCCCATCCTCTGGCTTCAGTTATATCTGCCCTCAAATCTCCTATGGACCAGAGTGGCATGTTTTGTTGAAATAAATTTCCCAGGGCTTTTTTGTTGACTGAAAGATGTATTTTCTGAATGTTGTTTTCCAGAGATCTGAGTTTTATCTGAAGTTGTGCTTGGTCAAAGGGGAAAGCTTCTGTGTTTAAAATTGAACTAAAGGTCGCTGCAACGGTTCTAACGTGATTAACCTTTCCATCAGAATAAATGGTGAGCCCTTGATGAGATGAATGCGTCTCACCCTTGACATTGACAATGTCAATTTTTGGGTTCCAAATTTGGTCGAGTTTTTTGCTTGTTTCAGAATCATTAAACAAATAATGGTCAACACCTGCGCTAATTTTATTGAAAGCCAAGGCGAGGTCATGCCAAGAAGTGTTTATCCTGACAGTGGCATTAAATTCATCTGCCTTGTCGTTGATTTTATCGATACACAATATGGTGATGGCGCCTGAAATGGCTACAGGAGAAGCAGGGGCTTGGTAAGGTTGAGCAGCGAAGGTGAGGGGGCAGAATAGGATTATGATTAGGAATGCAAGGATTCGACTGATCAGATCTCTCGCATAACTTATTTTCTCCATGGTGTCATTCTTGCATTTATTGCGAGAATCTCTAGATCCTCGGAACAAGTCCGAGGATGACACTTTGGTTTTTATGTAAGACAGCCAAATCATATCTACGGCTTTGGTTTGTTGTTTTTCTTGGTCAATGAAAGATTGGAAATTGTATTCGCTAAAATACCAATTTCGTCTTTTCTCTCTTTGAATTCATTTAACGCGCTGTCGTCCTTTTCGTGGAGTAATACACATTTTCTTGTTAAATGAATGAGTGGAGAGACAAGCGTTCCGTTATAAACGGTTATGGCAACACCAGCGAGGACAATTAGTTGCAATAAGAGAGAAATACATTTCCAAATTATGTTCTTTGAGAAATTGGCATCCAATTGGTCAAACTTCTTTATTATGAATATAAAGCCAATCTTAGCGCCGCTGTAGTCTATGAGAGGAGCCATTACCTTTCCGTATTCAATTTTTTCTATAGCAATCGATCCGAACTGAGGTTCCAGAGTATCTTGGAAAGTGCTGGATGCAGCTACTTTTTGAATGATATTTTTGTCTGTTGAATCGAGGTATATATAACCGCCGACATAATCAGAATAGTTTTTGTTTTGATCAAATTCTTTGACCGCAGCACCGAGCTTTTCATCAATGTAGATTCCAAGATGTATGCCAAGCGTATTTTTAACATTATCTATAATAGGTTTTAAGTTGTAACCAAACTCTAAGCTTCCCAGATGGTTGGCTTGACTAAAAATAGGAGAAACGCCTCTGATTGCAAGACCGGCTCGTCCCATCTCCAGGCCTTTTTGCGTGGTTTTAAATTTGTTCGTCGCAACAACCATCATTCGAGCTTGGCTTAGATCGTCGCCAAACGTTTCTGGTTTGTGTGCTCTAAAAAAAGAAGTTGCTGGAGGCGTGTGCATTTGAAAAAGCTCTAAATTGTAACTTTCCTTTTGTCGTTTAAAAAAAGCGGCTAATTCAGTTTTTATCCATTCTCTATCTTGACGTTGAAAAGCGTTTTGTATGGAGGGAAGGAGAGAAACAAGGTCAGATTGTGCAGCTGCAAATGTGCTGATCAAAGACATCTGAAATTCGACTTGCTTTAAAGTTGTTCTAAGTGCGTCTTGTTTTTCTTGATTAACAGCTTGTTTTTGCTGATACCAAAAAAGAGAAAAATCTAAACTTGAGCAAATTGCCATAAGAATAACAACAATTGCAGGTGCTTTTACTCTTAAAGGTATTGCACATGATCGCTGCGATTCTTTTTTGAAAAAACAACTGAGCATTGGGATATCATCACACGTTTTTTATTATTAATAGTACTGTGTGAAGTCCTAATAATTCGTTAAGAGAGGCGCAAGTGGCTTGCACATTCGCCTACTTTCCAATAACCTATAACCATCTATTTTGTGGAATTTCATGATAATAAGGTAACATTTAATAATGCCCATTCAAGTACTCATGCCCGCCTTAAGCCCGACGATGACCGAAGGAAATTTGATCAAATGGCATAAAAAAGAGGGCGATGTTATTAAAGCTGGACAAGTTCTTGCTGAAATTGAAACAGATAAAGCAACCATGGAAGTCGAAGCTGTTGATGAAGGTATCATGGGCAAGATCCTGATTCCAGCAGGTACAGACAACGTCAAGGTTAATGAGCTGATGGCTTTGATTTTGGAAGAAGGGGAAGATGCATCTGTATTGGATAAGGTCCAAGCGATAACAGCGCATACTGCCCCTGTTATCCAACCAAAAGCAGAGGAAATTGCCCGACAAGTTGCACAAACAGTATCGAGATCTGAAACTGAACGATTGTTTATAACGCCTCTTGCAAAGAGAGTTGCTGAGCAAAACAATGTGGATCCGAAAACTGTTTCAGGGTCTGGTCCTAATGGTCGTATTGTTAAGGCAGATGTTGAGAAAACAAGCACTAATAAGCCAGCGCCAAAACCGTTGACTATGGGCGGTTATGCAGACGTTAACTTGAACGGTATGCGCAAAGTTATTGCTAAGCGCTTGACCGAATCAAAGCAATCTGTTCCTCACTTTTATCTAAGTGTGGATTGTGAGTTGGATGCTTTAATGACGCTTCGTCAGCAACTGAATAGTCATCCAAAGGCAGCGCTTAAATTATCGGTAAATGACTTTATTGTGCGAGCGTGTGCTTTGGCTTTGATCGAAGTTCCTGAAGCAAATGCTACTTGGCATGATACCTATGTTCGTTTGTACAACAATGCTGATATATCTGTTGCTGTTGCCGTCGATGGAGGTTTAGTAACGCCAGTTGTCCGAGCCGCTGAACAAAAATCAATTATGGATATATCATCTGAGATCAAGTCATTGGCGGAACGAGCGCGTGCCGGTAAATTACTTCCAGAAGAATACCAAGGTGGTAGTTTTACTTTATCGAATCTGGGCATGTTTGGTATTAAAAGTTTTTCAGCAATTCTTAACCCTCCACAAGCTTGCATTTTGGCAGTGGGTGCGGGCGAGCAACAGGTTGTTGTAAAAAACGGTCAGATGATCATTGCTAATGTGATGAATTGCACTTTATCTGTTGATCACCGTGCTGTTGATGGAGCCGTTGGCTCTAAATTCTTGGCAGCCTTTAAGCGGTTGATTGAGAGTCCGATTCATTTGTTTGTATAACTTGCGAGGGGTTTTTTATGTGGTATTTTAGCTGGGCACTTGGAACGGGGCTTGCTTGTACGTTTGCCATATTAAATGCAATGTGGCTGGAGCTGGATTAGCCAGAGCACGCTAATCCCTTAAACAGCTGTTTCTTCCATCTTTTTAATAAACTCAATAAAATTACCAACGTTGCTGAATTCATGGTAGACGCTGGCAAAGCGGACGTAGGCAACAGCATCTAAATTGATCAAAGCTTGCATGGCCATCTGGCCAATGGCTTGGGTTGTGACTTCTCCATCACCTGAGGTTTCTAGCTGCCTGACAATGCTTGAGATAACGCGTTCAATTCTCTCGGGATCAATGCGTCGTTTGTGAAGGGCTGTTGTTATCGATTGAGCAAGCTTGTCACGATCAAAGGGAACACGGCTGCCACTCTTTTTAATCACAACTAAGTCACGCAGTTGAATCCGCTCGAATGTTGTGAATTTTGAGCCGCATTCACCACAAAAGCGCCGACGTCTGATTGAGGAATGGTCATCAGCGGTTCTTGAATCTTTAACCGAAGTATCAGAGTGACCGCAAAAAGGACAACGCATTATTTATAAATCCTGATAAATAGGAAACTTGCCACAAAGTGCAAGAACCTGCTCTTTAACTTTTGGCACAACTTGATCCGTATTTTGATCTCGAATGCTTTTTAAAACATCAGCAATCATATGCCCAACTTGTTTGAACTCAGTTTCACCAAAACCACGTGTGGTTGTGGCAGGAGATCCCAAACGAATACCGGAGGTTGTTGCAGGTGGCAGGGGATCAAAAGGAATGCCGTTTTTATTACAAGTGATATGAGCTTGTTCTAGAGTTATTGCAGCATCTTTGCCGGTAATGCCATAGTTTCTAAGATCAACTAACATCAGATGAGAGTCTGTACCCTTTGATACCAAATCCAACCCATGTTCAATTAAAATCTCGCCCAGAACTTTGGCATTTTTCACAACATTTTCGGCGTATTTTTTAAATTCAGGTCTTAAAGCTTCACCAAAGGCAACGGCTTTAGCAGCAATGACATGCATCAATGGACCGCCTTGCAGACCTGGGAAAACCGCTGAATTTATTTTCTTAGCCAGATCAGCATCGTTGGTTAAGATGATTCCACCTCTGGGTCCTCGCAGAGTTTTGTGAGTGGTCGACGTAACTACATGCGCATGAGGGAGTGGACTTGGATAAACGCTACCAGCCACTAGTCCTGCAAAGTGGGCCATATCCACCATTAAATAAGCGCCAACCTTATCGGCAATAGCTCTAAAACGGGCAAAGTCAATAATGCGGGGATAAGCTGATCCACCTGCAATGATGAGGCAAGGCTTATGCTCTAAGGCTAGTTTCTCAATTTGATCATAATCAATTGTTTGTGTGTCTGGATCAACATCATAAGCAATCGCATTAAACCATTTTCCAGAGAGACTCACACTCGATCCATGGGTCAAATGCCCACCAGCGGCAAGCGACATGCCCATCACTGTATCACCGGGTTTTAGAAAAGCTAAAAAGACTGCTTGGTTTGCTTGCGCCCCTGAGTGAGGTTGAACGTTGGCAAAGTCACAACCAAAAATTTGTTTCACACGGTCGATTGCTAAACTTTCAGCAACGTCCACATATTCGCAGCCGCCATAATAACGACGACCCGGGTATCCTTCGGCGTATTTGTTGGTAAGAATAGACCCTTGTGCTTCTAAAACAGCTTTTGAGACAATATTTTCAGAGGCAATCAGTTCAATTTGCGTTTGTTGACGAATGAGCTCACTTTGAATCGCTTCAAAAACCGGCGTGTCTGAGTCTTTTAAAGCATGTGTGAACATCAATGATTGTCCTGAATGGTGCCGCAGGAGGGAATCGAACCCTCGACCTCACCCTTACCAAGGGTGTGCTCTACCACTGAGCCACTGCGGCTTGAAACAAAAAGTACTTAAAAATATCTCATACGTTTTTGAAGTTAGCAAGCTGTATTTGGGTATGATGAACCTGACTCACATCACAATCGACTTCGCCTGCCTTAGAACCGCATCTGCCTCTGGAGTATATCGCCCATCATCGCTATGTAAAATCATTCCAGGGGCTAAACGAAGAGCTCCATTGGCATTTTTAACGCCGCGTATTAAAACGCGTTTGGCAGGTTTGTTTCTACCTGGCCACAAAGGATAGATGATGATATTGCCAAGTTTACCTGAAAAGTACGATAGGATTTGATCCAGACGATCGGCTCTGTGAATAAACGTAACGGTCCCTTTGGGTTTGACCATTAAAAGCGAGAATTTAGCCCATTGATCAAGATCAGCTTCACCTTCTAAATTAGCCATGGCTTTTGTTTCGTTGTAAGAAATATTATTTCTTGTCGCATCCAAATAAGGTGGATTTGTCATCACGTGAGAAAAAGTACCGGCTGCAAGTCTGGGAGGGGGTCTTAAAAGATCGCCGTGTAAAATTTCGACTCTTTCCCTTAGCTTGTTCAGCTTTATATTTTCAGCGGCATATCTAACATAGTCACGCTGAAGTTCAACGCCAGTTACTTTAACGTTGAGAGCGCGTGTGGCAAGACAAAGCGAAGCAGCGCCTACGCCCGCACCAACATCAAGAATTGTATCATTTGGTTCTATCTCAATTGAAGCTGCTAAAAAAATTGGATCAATAGCGACCCTGTACCCCTCGGTAGGTTGGCGAACTAAAACGCGTCCCCCAAGTAGGAAATCTTCAGAAAATTCAGTTTCGGTGTTTTTATCAATCGTCATACTTTCAAAATAACCATTTTTATCTGTTAAATGAATGGGTTAGAGTCTTACACTAGATACGATCACATCTCTTAGAAATTAAGAAAAGCCTATGACCATTTCCATTCAGTCTCCGCTTAAGCACCTTCACCATCTATTGTACACAGAGATGAATCAAGTGGATACCCTAATCCTTGAAAGTTTATTTAGTCAGGTAAGTGTTATTGAAGATGTTGGAAAATACCTGGTGCAGGGCGGTGGTAAGAGGATACGACCCTTGTTGACGTTGGCTAGTCATCAGCTTTTTAATCCTGATTCTGTTAATTCTCAGGGTGGCTGTGGTGTTATCCATTTAGGAGCTGCGGTTGAGCTTATTCACACAGCAACGTTGCTTCATGATGATGTTGTGGACGCTTCTGTCATGAGAAGAGGACAGCAAACAGCAAATGAAGTGTGGGGCAACAGCTCTAGCGTTCTTGTTGGTGATTTTTTATTTTCACGTGCTTTTCAATTGATGGTCAAAACAAAACATTTGGATGTTTTAGATTCTTTGTCGAATGCGGCTGCCAAAATAGCGGAAGGAGAGGTTTTACAGTTAACGTCTTCTTATAGTATTGATCTCTCTGTTGAGACCTATTTAGATATTATCACGTCAAAAACGGCTGCTTTGTTTGCGGCTGCTTGTGAGGTTGGCGGTTTGATTGCTGGAATGGATATGTCTTTGAGGCATCATCTTTATCAATTTGGGCATAATCTGGGGATGGTTTTTCAGATCGTGGATGATTTCTTAGATTATTGCAGTAATTCTTCGGATCTTGGAAAAAGGCAAGGAGATGATTTTTTTGAAGGGAAGGTTACTCTCCCAGTTATTATTGCCTGCCAAGAAAATATTAATTCTGAATTTTGGACATCGCAGTTTGCAAAGACAGTGCGTACGGAAACTGATTTACAAGAGGCTGTTCAATTATTAGAGGGCAGCTGCATTCTTAGAAAATGTAGAGAAATCGCAAAATCTTTTGAAGAAAAAGCACTCGATCATTTAGATAAACTTCCAAAATCACCAATTTGGCATGACCTAAAGGATTTAATATCGTATTCTTTAAATAGAAGATCTTAAGAGAAATGACAGTGTGATTAGAATAGTCTTCTTTCTAGCTCCATCATTGTCATCCTCGGGCTTGTTCCGAGGATCTAAAGATTCTCGCAATAAATGTGAGAATGATAATAGAAGTTTAGTGAACCGTCTTCTTTTTGCTTCTTTTGGATTGCTGCTTCTTTCTGGTATTCACCTTCAAGCAGAGGAATCAACGTCAAAGACTGAGCTCTCTAAAACTGAGGGAATTGTTTATGAAATTAAGTGGCCTTCAATAGACCACGAGCTTCTAGAGGCTTTAAAAACAGAATCATCACTTATTAAATTAGAGAAACGTCCACCGACATCACGAAGTGGTTTAATCAAGAGAGCTGAGCGTGATGTAGAGCAATTTAAAAAAGTTCTGGCAGCCCATGGTTACTTTGCTGGGCATGTTACTTTTGTGTTACGTAAAAAGAAAAAGTCGCTTCTTGTTAAATTCAAAGTCAATTCAGGTGAGCATTACAAGGTTAGCCAAATAACATTATTAGCCCCTAACAATGTAAATGTTATGGAAAATCAGACAGTTTCTTTGACGACCGATGTGGTTGGCGTGCGGCCTGGGGATTATGTCAATTTATCCAAAATCCATAACGGAAAAGAGCGCATCAAAAAATACTTTCAGCATATCGGTTATCCCTTTGTAGAAGTAGGTGAGCCTGAAGCTGTTATTAATCACGAAAAAGCAGAGCTTCAAATTATTTATCGATTACAAACAGGTCTTCTCGCTCACATTGCTGAAACGAAAATTGAAGGGTTGACTCATCTTTCACCTGACTTTGTTAAAAACCGAGTGCTGTGGCATAGTGGCGAGCCATATGATCAGAAGCTTGTTGATAAAACAAGACGTAAATTGATTGAAACAGGGCTTTTAGCCACAGTGACCATAACGCCAGAAAAGACTTTAGATCCAGAAAAAGTTGTTATGGGTGTAAAAACATCTGAAAGTGCTCCTCGAGCCTTTGGAGCAGGAGCTCGTTTTGCAACGTCTGAAGGCATAGGCGGCCATTTGTCGTGGGATCATAATAATTTAAGAGGGAATGGTGAGCACCTTGGTTTTTCCTTGAATTCCTCAAAACGCGAGAGTAAGGCGCGGGCTGCTTATGATATTTCTGATTTTTTGACTCCTCGTCAAAAATGGATGAATGAAATATCAATTGTTCGTGAAAGAACAAGAGCTTATGTGGGGAGAACCTACAACGTGGGGACGCGTATTCAACGTCCCTTAAATGATCAACTTGGCGCCTCTATTGGGTTGTTAGGTGAGGTTGGACGTATTTGGCGTGAACAAACTCTTTATAATACACGTCTTGTTGGTTTTCCTGGAGAATTGAAATTGGATGCCAGTGATGATTTGCTCAATCCAACACGCGGGATCAGGGCAGATGGTCGTGTCACGCCTTATCTTGGAAAGCTTGATAAAAGCCGAGGAATGACAATTACTCAAGGAAATGTTTCTGCTTACTTGCCATTTATGACCAATGAACTGGGGGAAAGTAATGGTGTTTTAGCAGGATTTGTTACAGGGGGAAGTGTCTTTATTAAAGACCTTGATGCGATACCGCCAAACAAGCGTTTCTATGCAGGTGGTGGTGGATCTGTTCGTGGGTATGGGTATCAAAAGCTCGGTCCTTTGGATTCCAAGTATATTCCCTTAGGAGGAAGGTCACTGGCTGAAATTGGAACAGAACTAAGAGTTAAAACATCAGAGACGATAGGGTTTGTAACATTCTTAGAAGGTGGTTCTGTGAGCAGTAATAAGATGCCTGATTTCAGAGGAAAAAATATGCTGTGGGGTGCAGGCGTTGGTCTTCGTTATTACAGCACAGTCGGTCCCATCAGAGTCGATCTTGCTTTTCCTCTAAAACGCCGCCGTGTGGTTGCTAGCGGCAAAGCAATCGATGCGCCTTTTCAGTTTTACATCAGCGTCGGTCAGGCGTTTTGATACCGTCAGCTAAAAGCTTATAAAATATCCCCATTCCAAAGCTGACTCAAAAAAAACTTAAACGGCAAAATCCAAATATCTTTACCGGAATCAATGGTGATTTTTCGAGGATTTTCTTCGTTACACACAACATAGCTTTTTGATAAATTTTGCTCTTCCATTAATGCAACAATACCGTTGAGTTCTGTTTTTCTCACATCTTTTGAAATCTTCACTTCAATAGCTACATCAGCCTCACTAATCACAAAATCTACCTCTAGGCCAGTTTTTGTGCGCCAATAGGAAATAGAGAAATCTTTGTCTGACATATGTTTGTATGCCATTAGTTCGTGCAAAATATAGCTTTCAAAGCTTTTCCCAGCATCAGAACCTTGAGTCAATGTCAATTGACGTTTTGCCAAAGTATTTGCAATGCCTGGATCGAAAAAATAAAACTTTGGGACAGATGAAATAATATCTCTCTTTCCAATTTTTTTATAAGGCTCAACATCGTATGCAATCAGCGTATCCTTTAGAATTTGAAAATATTCTTTAACTGTTTTTGCATCAACGCCACAGTCTCTAGCGATATTGGCGTAATTCACCATTTCAGAATTTGAATAACTTGCAGCTTCTAAAAATCTTGAAAATGCAGCTAAATTTCGGACCAAACTTTCTGCCTGAATTTCTTGAATAATGTAATCTTCCGTATAAGCCCTAAGAAATTTCTTAGGTTGAGCACTTAAATAATGTGATGGTATCAGCCCATGAGTTAATGCTTTTAGTAGGTCAAATTCTTTTATCTCGCAATAGACCAAGGGGAAAAAATGATATTTCCAAGCCCTGCCTCCTAAAAGATTGACCCCTCTTTGACGCATTTTTCTGGCACTTGATCCGCATAAAATAAATTGAGCGTTAGTGTTTTCAATTAACCAATGCACCTCATCCAGCAAAATTGGAACTTTTTGTACTTCATCAACGATAAAAGTTTGATTCTGCGAGCTCAAATCAAGTATTGCCAATATTTCTTCTCGAAAAAGATGAGGATTTTTTAGAAATTTAAGATAGACATCCGATTTCAACAGATCGAAAAAATGTGCATTTGGAAAACGCTCTTTTAAATATGTTGTTTTTCCCGTTTTTCTTGCTCCCCAAAGAAAGGCAGACTGGTGTTTTGGTAAGTTTAGATCGAGTTTTCTCTTTATAATATCGTGCATGTCATTCCTTTTTAGGATCACTTAAATGGAGTGAATTCCATGTTAACACAAAATAATGACTCGGAAAATGGTGTTCCTTGTCTCTCCCCTAAAACGCTGCCGTGTGGTTGGTAGCGGCAAAGCAATTGATGCGCCCTTTCAGTTTTACATCAGCATAGGTCAGGCGTTTTAATCACCCCTGTTAAAAACCCGCCGTTTGTTGTATATATCTATCCAAACAAGAAATTATTTGAGGTATAAGCGTTGTCCTTTTCGAAAAAGATTTTATTAGCTGTCGCAGTTGTTGTTATCATTCTGTTTGGCTATTCTCACCTGAAAAATGAAACAAAGTCAGCTCATCCGTCTGGTCAAGAATCATCCAAATCAGAACAAAAAGCATCAGAGCAAAAAATCCGAATCCTTCCTGAAAAAGCGGTCCATGCATTGGCACGTTTTGGCCATCCAAAATATCCAGCTGGCTTTACCCATTTTAGTTATGTGAATCCTGATGCACCAAAAGGCGGCATGTTACGCCTTGGGACGATTGGCACATTTGATACCATCAATAAGGATATCGTTAAGGGAATTGGCGTTGAAGGGTTGCTTTTGACATTCGATCCTTTGATGGTGCGCTCAGCTGAAGAACCTTTTACTCTTTACTGTGTAATTGCACAGGGTGTTGAAGTTGCCCCTGATGCTTCTTCTGTTACCTATTACTTAAATCCAAATGCACGGTTTCATGATGGTTCATCTGTAACTGCGGATGATGTAAAATTTACAATTGAAACATTAAGAGATAAAGGACTTCCTCGTTATCGTCAGTATTACAGCCGTATCACACAGATGGAAATTATTGATCCCTACACAATTAAAATGGATTTAAAAGCCAATGATGATGGCAAGTATGATCCTGAACTTCCTATGATTATTGCTAACGTGCGCGTTCTCTCAAAAGCGCAACTTGAAAAGATAGATTTTGCTGAAACAGGCTTAACAGTCATTGTTGGAAGTGGTCCTTATAAGGTTACCAATGTGGATCAGGGACGTACTATTACGTATCAAAGAGATCCGAATTATTGGGCAAAAGATTTGCCGGTGAATCGTGGTCATTACAACTTTGACACCATCAAAATTGAATACTTCAAAAATGCACAAGCACAGTTTCAAGCATTTTCTGCGGGTGAATTTGACGCGTATTTTGAAACCAATCCAAATCAATGGGAAACAGCCTATAATTTTGCAGCAGTGCATGATGGAAAAGTGAAGCGAATTGACACGACTCACAAACGTCCTGTTGCTGTTAAATCAATTATTTTCAACATGCGTCGCCCTATCTTTAGTGATTTGCGTGTGAGAAAAGCCATGAATCTGGCGTTTGACTTTAATACGCTTAATAAGATTGTTTTCTCAAGCATTATGAAATGCCCAAACAGTTTGTTTGCTAACACTTTCTTGGCGCACCATGGTCCTGCTGAAGGAAAAGAAAAAGAATTGCTTGAACGGTTTTCTTCACAAATTAACCCAGAGCTTTTGAAAACGATGTTGGAGAAAGAATTCACACCAACTCAAACCGATGGCAATGGAGATCAACGTGTTAATCTGGAACAAGCTGATGCTTTATTAAAGCAAGCAGGTTGGGTTGTTAAAGATGGCAAGCGGGTGAATGCTCAAGGTCAAGTTATGACGTTTGAGTTTACGATTAAAGATCCGAAACTGGAAAAGATTGCTTTGGCATATCGTGAAAGTGTTAAGAAGCTAGGCATCGATATGCTGGTTAGGATGATGGATGCTGTTCAATATGAGAACCGCGTTATTGAATCCGATTTTGATATGATTGTGCACACTTGGGCGAACTCTTTGTCTCCTGGAAACGAGCAACTTTATTATTTTAGTGCAAAGAATGCTGATACCAAGGGAAGCAGTAATTATATTGGTGTGAAAGACGTTGTTGCAGAAGAATTAGCGCGTGGAGTGACGATGGCAAGCGATCTAGAATCTTTGAGTTCATCTGTTCATGCGTTGGATCGTTATATTATGCATAACTGTTTCCAAATTCCACTGGCTTATGACAATACATCCAGGTGGGCTTATTGGGTTGAGCGACTTGCTATTCCTGAAATAAACCCAGAAGTAGGGACTAATGTTATGAATTGGGGTTGGTCACCTGCTAAGGGGTAGGAAAAGCCCCTGGCTGAATTGCATCTCTGAACTTGACTTTTTAGGTAAGGTATGGTATCTTACTTGTTGAAAAGGGGGAAATATCAATGGATTTAAGAACTGTCGTTTCTTCAAAAGGGCAAGTCGTTATTCCAATAGAGATGAGAAAAGCTTTAGGGTTACATATTGGTTCTGAGTTACTTCTTCATTTGAGAGAGGATTCAGTGCTAGAAATTGAGTCTATCAAGCGCTCTGTGACAATGTTCTTTGGTAAGGGAAGAAGACAAGAATCTTCTGTTCCTTTATCTGTGGAAGAGATGGATGAAGCTATAGCTCAGGCTGTATCTGACAATGATTAGCGTTGATACGAATGTACTAATTAGAGCATTTCTTGCTGATGATCCTAAGCAAACTCCTGTTGCACAAATGTTGCTTGAAAAATGTGCAAATGGAAAGAAGCTCTTTATTTCTTCCTATGCTTTATTAGAAATGGTTTGGGTTTTGAAAGTGAAAAAATATTCAAGATCCGAAATTTGTGAAGCATTACTTGATTTGTTAGATTCTCCTGGGATTGTTATTGGTCAAAGAGCAGTCATTACAACGGCTGTTGAAAGCTTTATTAAGGGAAAAGCCGATTTCGGAGATTATATGATTATGGCAGAAGGAAATGCAAACGGATGTCATAAATTTGCAACTTTTGATCAAGCTTTGCTCGTTGAGACTTCGTTGGCTAAGGAACCAGGTGACTATCTTTAATCTCCCTCATTTCAAAAAAGGCAATCTCTACGGGGCCTTTTTGATTGTCGCTATTGCTCTTGTAACGACATTATCAAATAGTTTCACGCATTCTATGCCCGCAAGTTTTCCTTCTCAGCAAGTTCTTTTTTTAAAAGCAGGATTTGGATTGTGTTTGCTTTTGATTCTAAGAATTAAAGATTTTCCAAAACTTCTCCACACGACTTTCTTGCCTTGGCATGCCTTAAAAGGTATCTCTGGTGCACTTGGAAATTGGTTTTGGATAATGGCTGTTATCAATTTGCCTATGGCAGATAGTAGTGCTTTATCTTTAACAAGTGCTTTATTAACCACTTTGGGTGCTGCTTATTTTTTTAACGAGCGGCTGAATCGTTGGGTTATTGCCTCTATTGGTATTGGTTTTACGGGTGTTCTTCTCATTCTCCACCCCACCTCTGCTTTGTTTACCTGGTATTCAATTTTTCCATTGTTATCAGCGTTGGCATTTTCGGCATCGTCTCTTATTGTAAAAAAGGTTTCCTTGAAAGATCATTCCTTTACAACGCTCTTTTATCTATTGTTTTTTATGACAGTTTATAGTTTTTTGCCTTGTTTGTGGAGTTGGCAAGTACCAACAACTATTATCTTGATAAAGTTATTTATGATTGGTGCCTTGTTTCTGGTTGGTCAATTTTCCTTGATCGAAGCCTATACGTATGCAGCTGCTGGTTTTATAGCACCCTTTAAATTTGCCCGTTTCCCATTGGCTATTGCTTCAGGATTACTATTCTTTGGGGAGCAAGTTTCTCTTTATACCCTTTTAGGAGGAAGCTTAATTATTATGTCTTATTATTTTGTGATGAAGGCAAAAGCAATGCCTTCATATCTGGAACAAATAAAGAGGTTGTGATTGGGTTTTTTCTTACTCACCCTCATTCTTCGGCAGTGACTTCAGCAGCTGGCGTTTCGTCTTCCTGGCCACCTGCGGCATCATCATCTGAGTCGCTGGCCTTCTTTTTTTCTTTCCAATGCTAGTTACATCGACACCTGTAGTTGAGCTTACGGCTCCTGTAAGAGCATCCGCTGGAGACTCGCCTGCTGCTACTTTCATTCCAGCATCCATCGCAACTCCAGATGCTACTCCACCAACTGCTCCGGCAACTTTTCCTGCCTTTTTCGCAACTTTCTTTGCAGTTTTTGCTGCTTTTTTCGCAACTTTTGCGGCTTTTTTCGCAACTTTCTTTGCAGTTTTTGCGACTTTCTTGGCTGCTTTTTTCGCTAATTTTGCAGCTTTTTTAGCTGCTTTTGCCACTGCTTTTGCAGCTTTTTTAGCTGCTGATGCTCCTGGTACGGCATGAACCTCAGTTGTTATAGACAGTTCAGGTATCACAGAAGACGCGAAAAACATGACCAGAGTAGCCATAGCTAGTTTTTTCAAAAACATGAGAGCAGATCCTTTTTAATAAACCCATATAAATATTTATACATTGAATTGATTAATATAAAGTAAATTTATGAGAATACTATTTTCCGGATAAATACAGATAATAGTATTAGGTTACTATTTCTTAACGACCTACTCGTACATCGTTGTGGAGAGCAACTGAAAAAACAAGGCCTTGACCAAATAATAAAGTAATCATCGCTGTTCCTCCATACGATATCAAAGGCAGCGGAATGCCAACAACGGGTATGAGCCCCATTACCATTGCCGTATTGATAAAGACATACAAAAAGAACGTTGTTGCTAGACCAATGGCAACCAGACGACCGAATTGCGTGCGAGATGTGAGGGCTACGTTGAAGTTATATAAGATAACAAGCGTATATAAAAATAAAAGAAGAATTGCTCCAATCAAGCCAAATTCTTCGCAGAACATGGTAAAAATAAAGTCTGTTTGCTTTTCAGGTAAGAAATTAAGATGGCTCTGCGATCCCTGCAAAAAGCCTTTCCCCCACAACCCCCCTGAGCCTAAGGCAATTTTTGACTGCATGATATGATATCCCGTATTCATGGGATCGCTTTCTGGATTTAAGAAAGTCAAAATACGTTTTTGCTGATAAGGGTGCAATAAGGACCATAAAATAGGGGCTGCTGATAAAACGCAAACGCCAGCTACTATAAATTTCCAAACTCTAACGCCTGCAACAAAGAATAAAGCAGCTCCACTTAGAATTAATATTCCAGCTGTCCCCAAGTCAGGCTGACGTGTCGCCAAGAGGGTGGGAATAAGAATCATGAACAGGGGAAGGATCAAAGTTTTAAACTGGCCAACTTCTTGTATTGTGCAACCATGAAAATAGCGAGCCAGGGCCAATACCAGACAAACTCTCATCAGTTCAGATGGTTGTAAGTTAAAAGCGTATAAATCAATCCACCGTTGTGCTCCCATGCCAACAAACCCAAGAAGCTCGACTGCTAGAAGTAAGAAAAGGGATGCAAAATAAAGAGTGTAAGCTTTGGAAAACCACTGCCTTATGTCGGTAATAGAGACCAGTAGCATCATGATAAAACCAATGCCAAAGCGCCCAATCTGTTTGATGCCCCAAGGGTATAAACTGCCATTTGCAGCTGAGTAGAGCATTAAAATACCAATGCAAGTAATGAGCGTAAGAAGGGCTAAGATGCCTAAATTTAATTTTCTAAGGCGGGCAATGTTAATCATCTTAAACCGGTATCAATGTTTGAGCTGCGGTTAAGATATCTCTGGCAAGGGGTGCCGCTACTTTGGCTCCGCTTCCCCCATGTTCGACAAGGACAGAAACGGCAAACCGCGGTGCATGAACTGGCGCGTATCCTACAAACAAAGCGTGCTCTCGTAAAAAATAAGGCCTGTCGTTATGTGTATTATCTTGTCTTTGTTGTTGTGTAATTCTGGCGACTTGAGTGCTCCCTGTTTTCCCACCCATCTCCAGTCCTTCCTCTAGAATTCTTGATCGATAAGCTGTTCCCCACGGCTGATTTACGACATTAGCCATACTATTTAGAATAACTTGACAGTGTTTAGGTGAATATCCCAAAGATGCGAAAGGAGTTAGCCCTTCTTTTTTTATCAGATGAGGTGTTACAGGTCTAAGCCCATTGACAAGCATTGCTGTCATTTTTGCTAACTGTAAGGGAGTGGCTAGGACATAACCTTGACCAATTGCGACATTAAGTGTTTCACCTGACGTCCAGGGTTGTCTTTTAACAATCCTTTTCCAGCTTTTTGTTGGAATCAGTCCTTGTTTTTCACCAAAGAGTTCTATTCCTGTCGTTTCGCCCAGACCAAACTCTCTTGCTGTTGCTGCCATTGTATCGACACCCAAAAGACCAGAAGCAGCCAAAGAATAAAAGTAGACGTCACAAGATTGAGCGATAGCCGATTCTAAATTAACATGGCCGTGCCCGCCAAGTTTCCAGTTCCAGCAATGAAACCGATGGTTGTAAAAATCGTAGTGTCCCGGGCAATGAAAAGTTGTGCTTGTATCAATAGCACCAGCATTTAAACCAGCTAATCCTACAATCATTTTAAAGGTAGAGCCTGGAGAGTATTGACCAAAAATAAGTTTGTTGTTGAGTGGGCGGTGAGGGTTATTTGAAAGCGCATTCCAATCTTTTTTTGATATTTGATTGGTAAATAAATTTGAGTCATATCCGGGTTGAGAAACAAAGGCCAAAATAGCGCCTGTATTCACGTCCATTACAATGGCTCCACCACTTTCAACTTTTTGAAAGATATCATAGACAGCTTTTTGTAAAGGAAAGTCTAAGGTGAGTTGTAGGTCAGTCCCTGATATGCTTTCAAATGTATTAAGAGTGCGAATGATTCTTCTTGTTGCATTCACCTCAACTTGTTTAAATCCGGGATCTCCTCGCAATGTCGTATCAAATCTTTTTTCAATCCCACTTTTACCAATTCTAAAACCGGGAGTTTCTAAAAGCGGAGTTCCATCTAAATCTTTTTCACTAACAGCTGCAACATATCCAATTGTATGGCAGGTCTCAAAAGGATGGGGGTATAAGCGACTTTGCCCTTTTTCGATTACAACACCAGGTAAATCAATGCAATGAAGTTCAATTTTGGCTAACTCGTCCCATGTGAGTCCTTCTTTTAAAACAATAGGTAGATTTCGTTTGCGTTTTCTTACTTGTGTTTTTACAAAAGAAACCGTCTGTTCGCTTAGTGAGAGTATGTGTTTGAGTTTGTCGATGACTTGATCTATTTCTTCAATTTTATCAAAACTGAAAACACTTCTGTAAGAGGTTTGATTTTCGGCAAGAGCAATACCCGAGCGATCATATATTTTGCCTCGAGCAGGAGGTAGAATGACGGATTGGATTCTATTTTTATCTGATAAAAGTTGATAATGTTTGCTATGCACAACCTGAAGAACATAAAGACGGCCAATCAAACCGAGCGTTAATACGGATTGAATTCCACCTAAAATAAAAGATCGTCTTGTGAAGACTTTGGGCTGTTCTTTTTCAATCAAGACTTCATCCTATTTTCTGACTTACCCAATATAAAAATTTTAGTCCTAGAGGATAAAAAAATATGGTGAGAAGGGTGCTTGGTAGAATAAACACATAAGAGGGCAAATGATCCGTGACGTAAGATAATAAAACCCAATGAAGAATTATATTAACAAAGCATAAAGTGGCAAATCCTAACCAGCTTAAAACAACACTTCCCTCCGATAAATATCGTGACTGAGACAGCAAAAGACCATGTAAACACAAATATTTTAAGCTCGATATTCCAAGAGGATAGCCATAAATCGCATCTTGAAATATCCCGATGATAAAAATTGATTCTAAGCTTATGATGGGTGGAAAATAAAGACTTCCGAAATAAAGAACAAACAGATAGAAATTGAGATGAATCTCTGGATTGTTTCCAATCGAAATCGTATTTAAAAACAACAGAAAAAAAGAGACAAGAAAATACTGGATATAACGCCAGTTTTTGAGAATTACACTTCCAATGATTGTGAAATTATTTTTATTGGATGTTTTCATCAACGACATTCTTTAGAACTGTTACATATTCCAAACGTGTAATATCAGCCAATACACTAGCGGATATGTAATCTCCCTCAACCTTGCTGACAATGGCAACCGGTAATCCTGGAGGATAAATACCTCCGTATCCAGATGTTAATAAATGGTCACCTACTTTTATCTCTCCTTTTTTAAAGGAAGGAGCATCAGGATTTGTGCTGTTGTTGCTGACATGAATAACAGTTAATTCATTTGGCGTGCTGTGTCCTGCTAAAATAGCATGTTCTCCAGTTGATTCAACGCGAACGGGAATGCGTGAATTAAAGTCGGTTACAAGCATGATGCGTGCTGTTTTGTCCCCCAATTCCACAACTCTACCGATGACTCCCTCGGGACAAACAACGGCCTGGTTTTTTGCAATCGATAGATTCGAAGAGTTGGAGATGAGCATTGAGCTATGAAACCCATCATTAGGGACTCCCAAAACCTTTGCTGTGATAATACCATTTGAAAGTTCGGGTTCGGTGTTGAGCATTTTTCTTAAATACTGATTTTCTCTCTCACTTTTTTGAGCGAGAACTTGCCATTCTAGGAGTTTTCGATTTTCTTCTTTCAGTTTGGTGATTTCTTCCCGAAGGGTTTCATGATCACGAAAATAATCTTTACTCCATACAAAGGGCTGATGAAGGAAATGAAGGGCAGGGGATGTCATATCCATGAGAAGTGTTTGCGTGGCTGCAATCAATGGGTGTTGATTGATAGACAAAAACATACAATAAGCAGCAATTCCAATAAAAGCTAAAACCAGAAAAAATCTACTGAGAGCTGCAAACGAACGTTTAAAAAACCGCGCTATAAACACGAAAAAAACATGGCTTCGTTTTAAACCAGTTGCTTTTAAGCCTAAGAGAGATAAGAGCATATGATAAACACTTCTATTGGTGCGTTGCCTAATACGTCGTCCCCGAGAGGCTCGAAGAGCCGAGTCGGGGATCCAGAAAATATAGACTGGATTCCCGCCTTCGCGGGAATGACAACAACCTAATACATGCTGATAAGAACATTCTGCAATGTTTTCATTTCTTCTAAGGCGCGACCTGTTCCCAAGACAACACAATTTAAAGGATTATCTGCAATAAACACAGGGACGCCCGTTGCTTTGGCCAGAACTTGCCCCAAATTTCCGAGCAAAGATCCACCACCTGTCATAACAATGCCACGATCAACGATGTCTGCAGAAAGCTCAGGAGCTGTGTTCTCTAAAGCGGTTTTAACGCCCTCGGCAATGGTTGTCACTACTTCGGTTAATGATTCAGCAATTTGTTTTTGGTTGATTTCAACTTCTTTAGGAACGCCATTAATTAAGCTTCTTCCCTTGATGGAGATCGTAATCTCTTCGCTGTTTGGCATAATAATAGCAGAGCCAATATCTTTTTTAATTCTTTCAGCCGTTGCTTCACCAATCAGTAAATTATGGTTGCGACGAATATAGTTGATAATCGCTTCATCCATTTTGTCGCCACCAACGCGAACGGAACAGGCGTAAACGATACCACCCAAAGACAATACAGCCACTTCAGTTGTTCCGCCGCCAATGTCAACCACCATTGAACCTGTTGGTTCTGTGACGGGAAGGCCAGCTCCAATTGCTGCAGCCATGGGTTCTTCAATTAAGAAAACACGACGACCACCTGCGCTCTCGGCGGATTCTTGAATGGCACGACGCTCAACAGCTGTTGATCCTGAAGGTACGCAAATAATAATTTGGGGAGCTGCAAAACTGCGGCGATTATGAACTTTTCGGATGAAGTGTTTAATCATCTCTTCTGCAACTTCAAAGTCAGCAATAACACCGTCACGAAGAGGGCGAATGGCTTGAATATTGCCAGGGGTTCTTCCAACCATGAGTTTTGCTTCTTCGCCAACAGCTAAAACTTGCCGCTTGCCCTTGTTAATGCAAATTGCCACAACAGATGGTTCATTTAGGACAATACCGCGTCCTTTTACATAGACCAAAGTGTTGGCTGTTCCTAAGTCGATTGCCATGTCGGCAGATAACATTCCAAGTACGCGCGATAACATGCTTCCCCTTTATTCTATTTAATGATTCGCAAGTGCACCACTGTACAAACCCTTTAAGAAATGATCAAGTCTGTATTTTGAAAATATATTATATGTACGACTAAAAGACTCTGACGTTAACCTTTTATAAAGACTTGAATCCTATCTTGTCTATCAAGAGAACATTTCAAGAGAGTTTCGATAGATGTTGAAAGCGATTATGTGTTTGGTTTTGTTATGCTCTGGTAATCTTATATACGCGAATGATGATGAGGAGATGCAAGACTTTATTCCTTTTCCGAAGCCTCTATTGCTTATGGTTAAGGATCAAGTCATAAGCGACGATGTGGTGAGGGGTGAAATTTACTCACACGCAATTAAATGTATGACAGAGAACAATGTTTTGCAGATAACCAAAGAAAGATTGCAAAGCGTTTATGTTTCTTTAAAAGATTTAGAGTGTCAAATTTTTGAAACTGAAATTGGCGCGATACGTGCTGCTCGTAGTCATATCGACGAATTAGCGCGTGAACATTATTTGGCTTTTACGCCAAGGAGAAATGCAGGATATTTTTGAGACGTGTGTTTTAGGGTTGCAGATTTTTTTCCTTTAATAATGATACCGACAAGATAAAATTCTGATCACATCGTCGCTTACCTGATAAACAAGCCTCTGCTCTTGATCGATGCGGCGTGACCAACATCCTTGCAGGGTATATTTCAAAGGCTCAGGTTTGCCTAGGCCCGAAAAAGGGGTTTTGCCAACTTCTTCAATAAGATTAAGGATCTTCAGGGCTTTTTTCTTATCTGTTCCGACCCAATATTTAAGCTCTTCAATCGCATTGTCGTCAAATTGCAAGTTCATCTTTTACTTCTTGCAATGTTTTCCCGCCAGTACGACCCAGGGCTTGTAATAATCTTTCTAAGTTTCTAGGTGACTGACAAAGATAGGCTGTCTCTTGAAGCGACCTAAAATCATCTTCTGATATAACTACCACATTCTCACCATTCTTGCGGGTCACAAGAAGTGGTTCATGATCATAGCACACCTTATCAAAACTGGTTTTAAGGTTTTGGCGTATTTCGCTGTAAGATACGGTTGAATTCATTGCGTCCTCCATATGTACAGTATTATTGTACATATCTGTTAAATTGTCAAGCCTCAACAGGTCTTTCAGAAGAGGCTGGCACAAACGAGATAGATAAACGCTTTTGCTTAGATGGGGTAATGCCTGCGTAAACTTGTTTGATAGCTTCGATGCAAACAATACCGCTAAATTTCTGTAAACACGTATGTCCTGCTTTTTCGATCAAAGGACTAATAGCGCGTACAAAACGAGATGTGCTGGGCGGCGTATAAAGCCCTCTTAAAAAAGATGTGGGTGTAAAGTGTGAGGCCCGGAGTAAATCAGAAAGTTGCGTCATTGTGTAAGGTTGACCATGTCCAAAGGGTGTATTGTCAGAGCGTGCCCATAAGCCACGGCGATTCGGAGCGACTAAAAGAATGCGTCCTTCAGGCATTAGAACACGCCAGGCTTCACGCAAAAGGTGATTCACATTGTGGCAGTTTTCAAGGGCGTGAACTAATAGAAGACGGTCAACTGATTTATCGGGAAGAGGGAGTATGTCCTCTTCAACCAATGAAGAGAGCATTGGTTTATGACAGGGCCATCCTAAGACCCCTTGCTGAGCTGGCATAAAAGCAAAAACGGAGTTTTTATCTAGGTCAAAATTCTCTAAAATAGGTGTTGCGTAACCAATGCCAACAATGACCTGCCCTGTTTTTGGGGGCCATAAGCTACCCACAATCTTCCTTAGGTCATTTTTAGCAATATGACCCAAAGGAGATGCATAAAAGTCGCGTAAATCAATAACATCTGTTGCCATGGAAAAAGTATAGACCAGAAAAAGGATGATCTGGAAGCCTGATTTTTATTATGGCAAGAAGAAAAAGCGTCTGTTATAGTGCGAACGGGAGCTCCGTAATGGGCGGGGAAAATTGCTAATCCGGTCAGATCTGGAAAGAAGCAGCCGTAACAATCTTTTTCTGGGTCGTTGCTGGGTTTCCACCTTCTCTAGCCATGATTTGAAGGACAAATGAGTACCGTTTATCGTGTCTTAGCTCGTAAATACCGTCCGATGACTCTGTCCGAGTTAGTGGGTCAGGAGATGCTCGCTCAAGCGTTAACGCAGGGGATTGAAGCAAATCGTCTTCCTCATGCCTTTTTACTTCATGGAATCCGAGGGGTTGGCAAAACAACCACAGCCCGTATTATTGCCCGTTCTCTTAACTGTCTTGGTGCTGATGGTAAGGGGGGAATAACGCCCAATCCATGTGGAGTGTGCACGTCTTGCGTGAACATTAATGAGGATCGCCATCTTGATGTAATCGAAATGGATGCAGCAAGCCGAACGGGTGTTGATGATATCAGAGACGTTATTGAATCATCCCGGTACAAGGCTGTCGTTGGTCGTTTTAAAGTTTTTATCATTGACGAAGTTCACATGCTTTCAAAAAGTGCTTTTAATGCGCTTTTAAAAACGCTAGAAGAGCCTCCGCCTCATGTGAAATTTATCTTTGCCACAACCGAAATTCATAAAATCCCAGAGACTATCTTATCAAGATGCATGCGTTTTGATTTAAAGCGCATAGAACCAGAAGATCTTATGAAGCACTTGAGACTCATTGCTGAAAAAGAAGGGTTCCAAGTTGAGCAAGAAGCTTTAATTAATTTAGCAAGGGCAGCCGATGGCTCGCTTCGAGATGGGCTTTCTTTGCTTGACCAAGCAATTGCTCTGGCCAGTGATGGAAAAGAAGCAATCGTTAAGAACGTAGTTGTACAAGCCATGCTTGGTCTTGCTGACCGAGAGAGGATATTTCTTCTGGTTAGGGCTTTGTTTGAAGGCAATATAGAAAAAACCTTAACAGTGACCCAAAGTCTTTTAAAAGATGGTGGCGATGCGACGATGATTTTGCAAGATATTTTGGATCTTGTTTATTGGTTGACGTGTTTGAAAACGGTGCCGCAACTGCAGAATGAGGCTTCTTACCCCTTAGCGGATAGGCAACAAGGAATTGCAATAGCAACTCCTTTAAATGTTCCTTTGTTGATGCGCGCATGGCAGCTTCTTTTAAAAGGGTATGAAGAAGTTAGTCGAGCGCCATCACCCTCACAATCCTTAGAGATGGTATTGATACGTTTATGTTATATGGCGGACATTCCATCGCTGGATCAGTTGTTGGATGGTTTTAATAAAACCCCAATGCCTGTTCGCTCAAGTCAACTCCCTGTTGCAGCAGCTCCCATTCCTGCGCCTTCGGTATCAACCGTTCTTCCTTCTACGTTTGAAGAGATGGTTAAGCTGATCGAAACGGCAAAAGAACCCCTTTTATTTAGTCATTTGTTACATGACGTTTACCTTGTTAGTTATAAACCAGGTGATGTGACGGTTCGCTTAAGTTCAAAAGCCCCTGTAAATTTTGTGCAGAATTTAAAGCAAATCTTGAGTAAGCTGACACATCAAGATTGGTTGATTCATGTGAGTCAAGAGCAAGGGGAAAACACTCTAACGCAACAAAAGCAAAAAGAACAAAAAAAAACTGAGCAACAAATCTTGGACCATCCCATCGTTACGGCTATCAAGGAAACATTTCCAGACTCAAAAGTTACCTTTATTAATCAGGAGACATGATGAAAAACTTAAATCAGATGCTAAAACAAGCGCAGCAAATGCAGAACCAGATGGCGGATATACAAAAGCGCTTGGAGCAGACAGAGCTTTCAGGTGTATCTGGAGCGGGAATGGTTTCAGTTGTCATTAATGGCAAGGGAGAAATGCGCGGGATTAAAATTGATCCTAGTTTAATTGCCCCTCAAGAGAAAGAAATTTTAGAAGATCTGATTGTTGCAGCTTTTAATGATGCCAAATCAAAATTAGAAATATACACCCAAGAAGAAATGAGCAAAGTAAGTGGTGGTTTAAGTTTGCCTGGGGGAATGAAACTTCCTTTTTGATTAATACTGTTCTACAAAATAACCGAATGAAAAAGAGTTTGCTGATATGAGGACACAACCAACCGACCTGGATGAGAAAAAATCCAAAGCCTTGCCCCCTATACCTCAAACGGTATGGATTTTGGGCGGAATGATGTTTTTAATTAATCTATCATTCGTCATGATTTATAGCTTTTCTGGTATTTATTTGAAAACCCTTTCAGGGGTTACAAACACTTGGATTGGTTTTTTGGAAGGCGCGGCTGAAGCGGCTTCTTTTGCGATGAAATTGTTATCAGGGATGTTCACAGATTATTTAAGACGTCGTAAGCCTGTCATGGTTTTTGGCTATATGTTGTCTGTTTTTAGTCGCCCCTTGTTGGCTGTTGCAGGTTCATTTGGTCTGGTGTTTACAGCTCGTTTGATGGAACGTTTAGGAAATGGTATTCAGGCAACGCCGCGTGATGCAATGGTTGCTGATGTGGCTCATCCAAAGCGCATAGGAGCTTCGTATGGGTTAAAGAGAAGCCTTGGAACCGCTGGTTCTTTCTTTGGTGCTGTATGTGGTATCTTGGCAATGATTTGGACAGGAAACAATTATCAACATGTTTTCTTATTAGCAAGTATTCCGGCGGTGATTGCTTTTATGATTCTTATTTTTGTTGTCAAAGAACCTAAGCAATATGATCATCCCGCGGTTTCAGCTGAAATTCCTCTTCCTGTTCCGAAAAGACGACCCAAAATTCATTGGTCAAATTTATCCCTATTGGGGCAAACATTTTGGCTTTTGATGGTGGTGAACTCTATTTTTATGTTATCCCGCATGAGCGAGACTTTTTTGATCCTGCATGCACATAGTAATTTTGGCCTTGAAAACACTTATGTGCCTGCCATTATGATGCTGTTTAATGCGGGTTGGTGTGCGGCATCTTATCCTGTGGGTGTTTTGGCGGATAGAATGAATCGTTATTGGTTCTTGGCAATAGGGATTATTTTTATTGTTTTGGCAGACTTAATTCTGGCTAGCGCAACTTCATTGATTTTTGTCTTTATTGGTGTTGCTTTTTGGGGAATTCAGTATGGCGTCACGCAGAATATCTTTATTTCACTGATTGCTGAGACAGTTCCCGAAGATTTAAGAGGAACAGGTTTTGGCTGCTATTATATCATTAGTGCCATTTCTGTCTTTTTTGCTGATATGGGAGCGGGTGTCATTTCGCATCACTATGGAGAAGCGTATGCATTTATTGCAAGTGGCATCGTTGCTTTATTTTCATTGTTAACACTTGTTGTTATTATGGGATACAAGCAAAAAAAATAGTATTAAACTGTTATCTTTTCTGTTGACCATTCTAATGACCTGGATTAAGAGTAGGTTAGGCTTAGTTAAACTAGGTTACTTTTTAGTCAATTACTGTAATATTTTTTAGGAGTTATCCATGAAGAAAATCGCGTTTGCATTCGCTGCAACACTCGCAGCTGTTGCTGCACAAGCTTCTACAACAACATCAGAAGTAAAGAAAGATGCTACTCCAGTTGTTGCTACAACAACACCAGCTGTTGAAGTAAAGAAAGATGCTACTGCTCCAGTTGTTGCTGGAACGACCGCTCCACTTGATGAAGCTGCTAAAAAAGCTGCTGAAGACAAAGCTGCTGCTGAAGCTGCTGCTAAAAAAGCTGCTGAAGACAAAGCTGCTGCTGAAGCTGCTGCTAAAAAGAAATAAGCTTTCGCTTTTTCGAAGTATGGAGGCGGGTTTATCCCGCCTTTTTTATTGCCCCTTCGATGTCATTCTCGTATTTATTGCGAGAATCTTAAGATCCTCGGAACAAGTCCGAGGATGACAGAGTGTGGAGTCTGGTGATGACGAGAATGAGAAAAGTCGCTAGAGTAGATTTAAGTCAGTTCACATTCTCACAAGGTCTATTTTCTATGGCAAAAATTCAGCATCGATTTGTCTGTCAGGAATGTGGTGCTTGGCACAATAAGTGGAACGGTAAGTGTGAGACTTGCGGTGCTTGGAATAGCATGGTGGAAGAAGCCATCACACATCCCGAAAGCAGCCGTCAAAAGAAAATAGATACGTCTGTGTTTTTTTCAACACTTGAAAATGCTGATAGTGATTCTCCTCTTGATCATTCAAGAGTTTTAACAAACATTGGGGAATTTGACCGCGTGTGCGGAGGAGGGTTGGTTCCTGGTTCCGTCATTTTGGTGGGCGGGGATCCTGGTATTGGGAAATCAACTCTTTTACTGCAAGTCGTAGCCGCTCTTTCAAAAAATGCTATTTGTGCGTATGTTTCCGGAGAAGAAGCCCTTAGCCAACTCAGGCTTAGAGCAGAGAGATTAAAGGTTAATAAAGCAGCTGTTCATATGGCTGCATCAAATCAACTTCATGATATTTTAGAGGCCTTAAAAAACCTGCCTGATCTGAAATTGGCGATCATTGATTCTATTCAAACAATGTGTGTGAGCACCATTGAGTCAGCAGCTGGAACTGTTTCTCAGGTAAGAGCTTGTACTCAGGAATTAATAGCGGCTGCTAAAAAGCAAGGATATGTGGTTGTTTTGGTTGGCCATGTTACAAAAGAGGGTGTGATTGCTGGCCCCAGAGTTTTAGAACATATGGTTGATACGGTTCTCTATTTTGAAGGAGAACGCAACTACGACTACCGAATTTTACGTTCCGTTAAGAACAGGTTTGGGGCAACGGATGAAATTGGTGTTTTTGCAATGGGGGATAAAGGATTAACCGAAGTCACCAACCCATCAGAATTGTTTCTAGCAAATCATCAAAATGAAGTGAGTGGGACAGCGATTTTTGCCGGAATTGAAGGGACACGTCCGATTCTTTTGGAAATACAAGCACTTGTAGCACCGTCTTACTTGCCATCACCCAGACGAACAGCGGTTGGGTGGGATTCCAATAGACTTTCCATGATTTTGGCTGTGCTGGAATCACGATGTGGACTAAGCTTTGGCAATCGCGATATTTATTTAAACGTTGCGGGTGGTTTGAAAATTACAGAACCTGCTGCAGATCTAGCTGTGGCTGCGGCGTTAATTTCAGCGTTAAAGAACAGGCCTGTTCCTGTTTCAAGTATTTATTTTGGTGAAATTGGCCTAACGGGAGAGGTCAGACCCGTTAGCCATAGTGAATTACGGTTAAAAGAAGCGGAAAAATTGGGCTTCACGCAAGCCTATTGTGCGACGACTGCTTCCAAAAAAGGAGCCTTTAAAGGGGCTGTAAACACCCATATTTTGAAATATGTATTGGAATTGGTTTAAAACTCTCCAAAAGTGGCGACTAGTTTGCTTTTAAGAATAAGAGCATTAAAGGGTTTGATGATGTAATTGGTGACACCCGCTTGTTTGGCAGTAATGATATTCTCGGTTTTGCTTTCAGCTGTTGCCATGATAAAGGGGATGTGCATCAGCTCAGGATTACTTCTGACAGCTCTTAATAGTTCTAGTCCTGACATTGGCTCCATATTCCAGTCAGAAATAATAAGATCAAACTTTTTCTGACGGAGGATTAGAAGAGCTGCCTCACCATCTGTTGCTTCGTCAATATTAACGCGAGTTCGGGATTAGAAGTGAGTATTTGCAAAGGGTAGAGGGATGTTTTAGTTATAATTTTAGAGAAAAACAACAAAACAGATCCCTCTAATGAAAAAAGATATCACAGAATTGTTTACGTTTGTCGACGATTTTTTT
>CANJLN010000014.1 GCA_947475175.1 Alphaproteobacteria bacterium | reverse complement strand
TAAGTTTTACAAGACCTGCACTCCTTGCTGGCCTTTGTTCCTTGCTCAACACATTAGATTTACTGCGCGATTATGATGGAGACGATCTTAAAAATATGCTTCAAAAAATACTGAAAACTCAACTTGTGTAGATACCTATGGGCTTGACCCGAGGATCTATGGATTCTCGGAACAAGTCCGAGAATGACAGTTTACCTTTGTCATCTTCGGGCTTGACCCGAAGATCTATGGATCAAATCAAACTAGATACACGACCTGTTCATATGTACACCCTGACGGATGAAGTAAAACCCGTTCCACTAATGAAACGGGTTTACTGAGGTTTTCGCTTGTCATTCCCGCGAAGGCGGGAATCCAGTTGTATTTTTCTCTGGATTGCCACGTCACTTCGTTCCTCGCAATGACGGAGTGGTGTCATATTTCGCTGACCCGTCATCCTCGGATTTATTCCGAGGATCTTTTGAAGTCAGTTCTCGTCCCCTGAGATCCTCGGGACAAGCCCGAGGATGACAGAAATTGGCAGATGATTAAGTGGGATTACTTAAGCAGCTACTTCAGGAAGAGCTTTTAGAATTTTCTTGCATGCTCCTGCAAGCTTTTTATCTGTTTTGCCATCTCCATCAGGCACACAGTTACCTTCTAATTTATAAAAATCTTCCTCAGCTTGTTTTACATCAGCAACTGGCTCGATCTCTTTCTTTGGATTACCAACAGCAAGATGTAATACACCTGCATTATCTACGCAAATTTTAGCGAACATGGCTTTCACTTTTGGATCTGTACTAGCAGCAGTTTCTGGATTACAGCCTGTGAAACCTTCTGGTTTTGTCATGGCTTCAAAAGCAGTTGCGCAAAGAGTTTCGTCTCCATCTCCTCCAGGATTTCCTGCATTACAATGAGTTCCCCAATAGGCTGCAGCAAAATTCTTGTTTTTCTTTGCTGTAGCTTCGTCTGCCAAACATTTTTCTCCAACTTTTAGTCCTTTAGGAGAAGCACCGGCACTAGCATTACACTCGTCAACAGCATTCTTAACCTTATTTTTTAGGCTACTAGCTTTTGCTTTCATATCATCAATAAAGCCAGCTTCTACAGATGTTACATATCCGCCCATTGCAACAACAGCGCAAAGAGCAAGATATTTCATATATTTTTTCACATTTTCCTCCATTGAAAATTAATCATTCACAATTTCAATGTAAGTGAAAAACGTTAATAAATTACTAACGGGGAGCGAGATTTGTTGGATTGGCTGTCATTTCCGCGAAGGAAGAAATTTCTAGATCCTCGGAACAAGTCCGAGGATGACAGTACTGCGTTTGAGGATGGTAAATATTTCAGGTACAACGACAGCAGAGTTGTCTAAAATATGAGATATGTCATCCTCGGACTTGTTCCGAGGATCTAAAAAACACAGTCAATGACACCAACTACTCAACCCTTCTAAACAAGTCATAATCATCTTACTTGATTTATAAAGCATAATGCTGGATATTAAAAAAGAACACCTAATGCCATTTATGGACTTAAAATGGCATTAGTAGTGCCATAATTTAAAGCCCAATCAAGAGTTATGGGCTTCTACTCAACCCTTCTAAACAAGTCATCCTTACCTTCAGGAAATAAATTAACCGCACAAAGATCGGCTTTTGTCATTGATTTTTGGAAGCCAAACTCAATGTATCCCTCGTCATAAGTAGAATAAACAGGTGTTAAATCGTTTCCTTTAAAAGAAAACTCATCTGCATTCCAATGTTTAAGCGGAACAACTTTGTCACGGTAATGCATCCATAGCTGCCCCTCTTTAATAACAAGCTTGAACTTGCCATATAAGTCATTTCCAAACTCACCCGCATATTTTTCCAAAGGTTGAGCCGCTTTTGGATTTTGTAAACGGTAACTGACTTTGTATTGTTTGTTTTTATCGCGAATATCCTGCATCCGTTTTAGGAAATTCATACTCCAATCACTTTCAGGCAAGTCATAATAAAGATCAAAAAAACGTGCTCGCAAAGCATCAGGCAGCATGCTGAGACGCATCGCTCCAAAATTACTCAAAATAATAATGCCCAAATTTTCAGAGGGGACAAGTGTTATTAAACTTCTAACACCAGCAAAACCTCCCATATGGCCAATCATGGGCACTTTTTTATTACCCACCATAAAATCATAGATAAACCATCCCATCCCATAGTTGACATTCTGGATTTGTTTTCCTGGGAATTGCGAGTCATCGGGTCTTAGATCCTTAGCTGAAATTTCAGGTTTTCTCATTTCCTGTATCCCCGCCTGTGAAATAATCTGTTTGTCATTAACCTTGCCATTGGCAAGTTGCATTAGCATCCATTTGGCCATATCAGCAGCAGATGTGTTAATGCCTGTGCTACCCGCAAAAGTGTACATATGAAAACTAATCGGTAATGCTGTCGTTTTTCCATCTATTACATGATGAGGGACGGCTATATTTTTAGGGGGAATTTTACGAAAAAACCCTTTGATTTTTTGCCATAAAGTTTGCGGAGGGGAAAGTGTTGCGCCCTCTAAGCCAACGCTTGAATCATGCATTCCCAAGGGTTCAAAAAAATGTTTTGTGTACAGATCTTTAATAGATTGTCCTGTAACTTTTTCAGCAAGGATACTTGCAGTCCCGTACATCTGATTTTGATAGCCATAGCTTTGACGAAAGGGAGCAATAAAAGGCAGCTTAGACATAAATGTCCGAATCTCATCCGCACTTGTTCCCAAATACCAAAATGTATCCGCTGCAAAATGCTTAAGTCCACTGCGGTGAGACAACAAATCACGAACCGTAAATTGTTTGGTGATTTCAGGATCGCTCAAAACAAAATCCGGTAAATGTTTTAAAACAGGATCGTCAAGAGCCAGCTTTCCTTCATCCACCAGTTGCACCATCAAACTTGCTAAGAAATTTTTGGATAAAGACGCAATGGGAAAGACGGTATGTTCATCAACAGGTTGTTGTTTGCCAACTTCTGTAACACCAAATCCCTTTTGATAAATAACTTGTCCATCTTTAACAATAGCAACTGCAACACCGGGTGCCCCCCATTCTTGCATCGCTTTTTGAATGTAGGACTCAAAAGCAGGTAAAAGGGTGTGTATTTTATCGTTTGCGAAAGTAACGTTAGAACATGCAAAGTATATGGATACAATAAAAAAAGAAAATAATTTCATATATGTTATAAGTATTCACTAAATATTAACCATTAATCGATTATAAATGAATTAAGCTCAAACGAAAAGCGGTTTACTGCAAGTTTGTTTTAATCTGCAAGGGAGAAAAATCATGAATATTAAATCAACCATCATGGCATGCGTTACATTTCTAGTGGGCATTGCCATCGTTATTAGTTATGTCGGTCGGCAAGATAGGTACGCCATCTTTTCTCAAGAGAAAGCTATTTTTGTCTTTGACCGACAAAATGCCACCCTTAACTATTGTACAGCCAACGATTGTCAACTGATCACACCACATGCAACAACACCTGAAATGGCAGCAGCCATGTCTGGTATCCCATCACAAATGGCCATTATTAATGGTCAAGCTGTTATGGTTCAAGCAGCACCAATGGCAGCAGCGGCTCCTCAAGTTATGGGAGCACAAACTTCATTGCAAAATGTACCGATGATGATGCCACAAGGTATGCAGCCGATGATGGTCGCAACCACTCCAACAGCAGCAAAGGGCGATGCAAAGCCAGCTGCTGAAGAAAATCCTCCTGAACCAAGTGAGTGATGCGGGTTTTGTCTTTGTCATCCTCGGACTTCCTGTCCACCGAAGCCATGGTAAAGGAGGGTTCCGAGGATCTCAAAACTCTAAATATTTATGGATTGCCCTAAATCGTTGGAATATCTTGTTTTTCGACCGGTAAATACCGATCAAACCAAGCTTTAACTTGGGATAGTTCTGGGATTATCAAACTCTTTTCCAGATATTCCCACAATCGTGGTAAATGTTTGAGATACTCTTTTTTGCCGTGACGCATAGCATACCGCACAAAAACGCCAATGACTTTTGTGTGACGTCCGGCCCCTAAAATGGTAGCTGCTGTACGGTAATTTCCATGCTCTGAATCAGGAATATCCTTTAAAAATAAATTCCACATTTGATCTGCCAAACCTGGGGTCAAGTCGCGTCTGGCGTCCTCTAATAAGGATATAACATCATAAACAACAGATCCCCACAGAGCATCTTGAAAATCTAAAAGACCACACCCTTGGATACCTTGCTGATCATCAACGACCATTAAATTATCCACGTGATAGTCTCTAAGGACGATACTGTTTGGTGTTTCTGGAAGCTGCTCAAAGGCATGCCTCCATGCATTAGAAAATTCCTTTTTAGTTAGCTGGCTAACAGGCGTCCCTTTGGCGGCCTGCCAATACCAATCAACAAATACTTCGGCTTCTGTTAATAAATTTTCAATTGTGTATGCAGGGATAAACGTCGGTTTATTTTTGGCCTGTTGATGCAAATGTTTCAGAACAGAAATTGATGTTTGATAAAGTTCTGCTTCTCTCTCAATCGAATTTTTTAAGATGGCTGTGAACGTGTGATCACCAAAATCCTCTAAAAGCACAAATCCATTATCTAAACAATGCTCCAAGATGGAGGGTGCTCTAAGGCCGCATTCTTGCAAATAACGGGCAATATCAATAAATTGCTTTGGGTCTTCGGGAAAGGGGGCATCCATCAGTACGCGCTTTGCAGCACTGAGGCGATAATAGCGCCTGAGCGACATATCACTTGCTAAAAATGCAAGCTGTGTCGGCTCGTAACGATGCGTTTGCAAAAACTGGTCTCTCTTAGTAGATCGGGCTGGACTCATGGTTTTCTTCTATCCTTATGGATCGATGATCCTCGTCTATTATATCCAAGTATATATCAATTCTTTGTTGTGGGAGCAAATTTCCTAATCGGTCCGGCCATTCGATAACACAAATGGCTTTTTGAAATGCTTCCAATAGTCCCAGTTCTATTGTTTCTTCGGGGTCACTTAAACGATAAAGATCTGCATGCCAAACTTCCCCTTTGTCGGTTGGGTATATTTGCACAAGCGTAAATGTTGGGCTTGGAACGTCAGCTTTAGTATCATCTAAAAGAGCCCGAATAAATGCTTTTGAAAAGGTTGTTTTGCCAGCACCTAAATCTCCCCACAAAGCAATACAAACAGGGGGTGTTATGCGCCTCGCTAGTTTCTTGGCTTCGTTTTGCAGTTGAGAGAGGGTGAATTTGGTTGAGGTCATTCGTCTAAAGGCTCTGTCCCTTTGTTGAGAATATCTAAGTACTCTTTATATACATAAATCTTGTTGCGTGCTTTTCCAGTAATTTCTTTGACAATTCCAAGATTTTCCAACTGATTGAGAGCCTTAATAATTGTAGGTAAGGTTAGTTTGCATTTTTCTTTTATTCTGGGAGTGTCTGCTATAGGCGTTTTTTGAAGATGGTGATAGACAACAAGAGTGGAAGACAAAGGTTTGCCAGCTTCGTTTATTTTTTGCTGATCTTTTGAAAAAAGTTGCAAGATAGTTTGTGCCATTTCTACTGCTTGATTTGCTGTATCAATGACGCCTTTTAAGAAAAACTGCACCCATTCTTCCCAGTTTCCAGTCTCACGAACAAGTTGCAAATGATCATAGTAAAGCTGACGATTTGTTTTGAAATAAAGACTCAGATAAAGCAAGGGTTCTTTCATCATTTTGTCTGCGCACAAGATAAAGGTAATCAGCAAACGACCTAAACGACCATTTCCATCCAGAAAAGGGTGGATTGTTTCAAATTGAACATGTACTAAAGCTGCTTTAACTAAAACCGGCAGTCGGTGTGTCTCATCATTTAAAAACTTTTCAAGATCTCCCAAACATTCCATGATTTTCTCAGGAGGTGGCGGTACAAAACGAGCATTGCCTGGCCTTGTGCCGCCAATCCAATTTTGGGACTGACGGAATTCGCCTGGTTGTTTGGAATGCCCTCGTCCTTTTGCTAAAAGAACTTCATGAATTTCTCGAATAAGACGTAGGGAAAGAGGAAATCCCTCCTCTATGCGCTTTAAGCCATACTCCATTGCTGCAACATAATTCGAAACTTCTGTTACATCATCAAGAGGAACACCTGGCGCTTCTTTGTTTTCAAATAATAATAAATCTGAAAGAGAAGATTGCGTTCCCTCGATTTGAGAAGATAAAATGGCTTCTTTTCGGATATATACATACAAGAACAGAGAGGGGTCAGGTAGAACCATGCTGATTCCATCCAAACGACCAATTGCTGTATTTGCTTGGTCGATGAGAGGATAAAAATGGTCCATTTGTAGAGCCGGTTTTGGTGGCAAGGGTTTTGGAACATAGGTGTGATATACTTCTCCGCCCACTGAACATTTAAAATATGTTCCAATTCGTTCTTGATAAGACATTTGGATCCTTTAATAAAGGGAAACGCGCTTTTCTTTATTAACAAAGATCATAACTAAAAAAAATTTACTTAGCAAACTCATTAATAAATGAAAATGCCATTTTCTTTATTAACGAAAATCGTAATTAAAAAATTTTAAGCGAGATTAGAAATGATCAAAAACAATAGCTTATTTGCATTAAGGCTGTTTAGATCCTCGGAACAAGCCCGAGGATGACAATGTGAGGTTAATAGAGGATGACAATGTGAGGTTAATAGAGGATGACAATGTGAGGTTAATAATTGAGCAATTAAAGGCTTTTAGAATGCACGCCATAAGCAAATAAAACACTGGCATCATTGCCCCCCATCACTGTCATCCTCGGACTTGTTCCGAGGATCTAGGCTGTTCTATGGAACAATCAAGAAAATTTTTAACCCATTATATGGCGTTATTATAGTAGCTTAAGAAGAAATCAATAGGAGTTTCTCTGTCATACTTTGTAATATAGCATTCCTTGAATTTTACAGGCATCAGGCGTAAAAATTTAAGATAGGAACAATAGGATTGAGACCAATAACGTGCAAACAGCATTTTACGAATCTTCCAAGGCAGCGGACTATACGCCCTTTGCAGTGACAAAAGAGCAGGTTGTACAAAAGACACTCGCGCAAAGTATAAGCTGTGTTGGTGTTGGTGTGCATTCAGGTAAACCGGCATCTTTGACAATAATTCCAGCTTCGGTTGGAACGGGCTATGTGTTTGTCAGAACCGATCTTAATGCTCCAGAGAATATCATTCCTGCAAAGTACGATACCGTTGTTGATACGATGATGTGTACAAAGATTGCGAATCCTTATGGCGTTACCATCAGTACTATTGAGCATGTCCTTGCTGCTTTGGTTGGGGCTAATGTCACGAATGCAATTATCGAAGTTAATGGCCCCGAGGTTCCTATTATGGATGGGAGCTCTTCAGTATTTTCGCAAATGATTGCAAATGCAGGTGTTAAAACCCAGGAAGATAAAATTCCAACTATTAGAATCTTAAAACCCATTAAGGTGACTCACGGAGATGCTTCGGCTGAGTTTGTTCCTTCCGAAAATCGTCTTGTTTCAATGGAATTTGATGGTCATGGGCGTTTGCAGAATTTGATGGATGAAACGGAATACAGTTTTGATCTTGATGCAGATGATTTCGCAGATCTTTTGGCGGATGCCAGAACTTTTGGATTTTACGAAGATGCTGAGAAATTATGGGCCGCTGGTTTAGCCAAAGGTGCCTCTTTGGAAAATACGATTGTTATCCAAGGCAACAGCATTATGAACGAGGGTGGTCTTCGTTCAGAAGATGAATTTATTCGCCATAAAATCTTGGATGCTGTTGGAGATTTAGCGTTGGCCGGCGTTGCCATTCGAGGCCACTTCAAGGGCTTTAATTCAGGGCACGCTCTCAACAATCAACTCCTTCGTGTTTTATTCTCAACACCAAATGTTTGGTGTTTTGTTTAGGAACTTTGACCCTATTCTCATATAATAACCCCTATGAATGTTCGATTGACAGATGAGCAGGTGCGTCTCATTAAAAAGTGTTTTCATGAATGCTTTTTAAAAGGGGATCATTTATGGCTTTTTGGGTCGAGAGTTAGCCCCAAAAGCAAAGGGGGAGATATTGATCTTTATGTTGAAACAAAATATTCCACTGCAAAAGACGTTATTGAATCAAAGCTAAAATTTTTGATGCTGCTGGAAAAAGAATTGGGTGAACGAAAGATTGATGTTGTCATCAAATTTGAAGACTATGAATTGCTGATTCACAAAATTGCTAAAGAAGAGGGGGTAAAGCTTGTATGAAAGAGCAAGAAATTTTAAGATCAAACATTGGAATTTGTGATATTCATGCTGAGCGTCTTCAAAGCGCTTTAGAGCACCTCAAGCATTTATTTCCAATTCAACCTTCATCACTGAAAAATCTTCATGATCAAGATCTTAGTTTTCTTGAATTGCTAACTTCCCGTTTTGCCAAATTGCAAGACGCTATTGGTCAAAAAATATTTCCTAAGCTTTTAGAAATTTTGGAAGAAGATACAGAAGGGCAAAGCTTTTTGGATCTCCTCAACAAACTTGAAAAACTAGAGATCTTAGAAAGTGTGGAATTTTGGTCAGAGCTTCGAAAGATCAGAAATTCAATCGCCCATGAATATCCAGATAACCCAGAACTTATGGCTGAAAATCTGAATCAGGCCGTTCAAGCATCTTTTAAGCTTTTGGATTATTGGGTGTTTTTAAAGAATTTTATGGATCGTCACATAGATCGTCTCTAAACTCTCTTTTTTGCCACACGGTAAACTTCTTCTTCGCGGCGCATACCGACGGCAATGATAAGTATTTCAATTCCTTTTTTATTAATTCTATAAACAATTCGAGTGTTTCCTGCACGCACTCTTTGGCACCCATTAAGTTCTCCCCTTAAAGGCTTGCCCGTCTGGTCAGGTTCTCCATGGCAAAGTCTTTGATCAATAACCTGCAAAATTCTCCTGGCCTCAGTGTACCCAAGTTGCTCTAGGTCATTTACCACTTCTGGATGATAAATAATTTTCCACATACGCAAAAATCTAGTGACTGTCTTTTTCAAACATTTTCAGCATTTCTTCATGTGAAATTGCTTTTTCTTTGTCAAAAGTTTGAAGACGTGTTCTTGCCACGCTTTCAATGCGCAAATCTTCCAGCTCATCCAATAAAGATTCGTACGTGTCAATATTCATCAAAATAGCCGCAGGTGCGTTGTTACGCATCACAACATAATGATCCTGCTCGCCAGCCACGAGCTTATCAACAATTTCCTTAGTGGATCGACTTACTTCTGTAATAGACAAAGCTTGATCTGCTCTTTCTAAAATTGCTGTCATGATAAATCACCCAAGTAAAACATGTAATTATCTGATAATAATACATAATTTGTTTATGAGAGTCAAATGATTCAAGCCTGTTAATAGAATAACTATTGCCTGCGGGTCTCTCCTTGTATTAACGTCATTCTATCGAGAAGGTAGCCCGACCTGCACGTAAATAAAACAAAAACCGTTCCTTATTGCTTTTTATCGTCATAATTATTGTTTTGTTAATGTTTTTTAACAAATAATAATTATATGAATATAAAATTAATTTACCCAATTTAAATGTAGCTGAAAATGTTAAAGACACCTCAATTTTGGAATCACTCTTACGGTATCAGTCAAGCACTTCGCCCATTTTCTTGGCTTTATACCAAAGTATCGTCTTGGAGAGAATCTCGTATAAAATCTGTTAAAGTTGATGTTCCTGTTTTATGTGTCGGCAATTTAGTAATGGGTGGGGCAGGTAAGACGCCAACGGTGGTTGCGTTAGTTGAGATTTTAAAAACAATGGGTCATACGCCCCATATCCTAAGCCGTGGGTATGGTGGATATTTCAAAGATGCGATTCTTGTTGATCTGAATTTGCATTCTTACTTACAAGTAGGAGACGAACCTCTCTTGCTGGCCAATATTGCGCCAACATGGATCGGAAGCGATCGTATTGAGTCTGCAAGGGCCGCGATTAAAGCAGGCGCTTCTATTTTAGTGATGGACGATGGGTTGCAAAATCCGAGCATTTACAAAGATTTTAGTTTGATTGTGATTGATTCGATACAAGGGCTCGGGAACCATCTTGTTTTCCCAGCTGGTCCTTTGCGCGAACCTATTCAAAAAGGTCTGACACGCGCCGAAGTCCTTATCATGATTGGTGATGGTCCAGCGCCGTTGCATAAGAACAATACGATTATGCAGCTGAGTGCCAAATTAACCTGTGAAGGTCCCTTTACACCGCAACCTGTTGTTGCTTTTGCTGGAATTGGTTTTCCAGATAAGTTCAGGCACACTCTGGATCATCATAATTACATTGTGAGGGAATTTATTCCTTTTGCGGATCATCATCCTTACACAATTACGGATTTACAACGTCTTTCAAGAATCGCTGAGCAACATGCGTGTGAGCTGATTACCACTGTCAAGGATCAACTCCGTTTGCCGAATGAATACCGGGAACAAGTTCAAGTGCTTCCTGTTCAGCTAAGGTTTAGCGATGTTCAGAAAATTCAGACGATCCTCTCTACTAAATTTCCTGTTTTAAATCGCTAAGTTTTGTGCGCTTCTTCTTGAGTACACTTCAGAAAAGTGATTAACTGAATTAATTTTTCAAAACGCCAACCTTGAATCTTAGGGAAAATTTTTATGAAGTTTATCGACTTACTCCACCAAAAGTTAGATGCATATCACTTGTTAAAGCATGAATTTTATCAAGCTTGGAATTGTGGCATGCTGAGTACGGATACTCTTAAAGTTTATGCACGTGAATATTATCATCATGTCGCTGCTTTTCCACGGTACATCAGCGGTATTCACACACAGTGTGCTGATCTTGATGTTCGACAAGTGTTACTGGGAAATTTGATCGAAGAAGAGCAGGGGGATGAAAATCACCCAGAGCTTTGGAGGCAATTTGCTGATGGGCTTGGGGTAGAGCGCGCAGAATTAAAAGAGAAAGCCTCTTTAAAAGAAACACATTCGCTGGTGGATGGTTATTTTGATTATGTCAGATCCGATTTTGCAACAGGTCTTGGTGCTTTATACGCTTATGAACGTCAAACACCTGAGATTGCCACTTCTAAAATAAAAGGTCTAAAAGATCATTATGATATTGACGATGAGCGCACCTTAAAGTTTTTTACTGTTCACGCGGACGCTGATGTTTGGCATCGTGCAGAATGTGCCAATCTGATTTCTGATCTCAGCGAACAAGATCAACAAAAAGTAATGATTGGTGCCGAAGCAGGCGCAAAGCTTCTTTGGGGTTTTCTGGATGGAATGATGAGCGTGCATAAACAATAAGAAGAAATTGTTTGTCTCTAAATTTCAAAGTAATAAGACTAATTTTTTTATACTTCTTGTTGTAAATCAGTTATCTGTTTTAATTTGATGATATGAGATAAATAGTAAAGTAAATAACCGTTGACAATATATCTATTTTGTATAGAATCCTCTTTTAAATCATAAAAGTAAAGATTCAAACAAAATAGAGAGATGAAATGAAAGTTCTTCAAAAATGCACTAGTTTTCTATTGCTTGCAGGGCTTCTTGCAGGCTGCGCAGTGCGTCGTGAGAATCAAGAAATTAATAAACAGATATTTGCTAAGCCATCTACAGTGGTTATTGTTCAAGTTTCTGGTTTGGAAAAGCCAGTGTATTTTCGGGACTCTGGGAACACTGGCCTAATTGGCGCGCTTTTAGTTGAGATGATGGGAATTTCCGCTGCTCAAAAGGTTAGCGAAATTGACCCTTCTCCTCTTGTTGCTGATCATTACCACGGTCCATTTAGAAAATTTTTTGAAGAAAAAAACTTTAAAGTAAAGCTACTTCCTTCACCATTAAAAAGGGATGCGTTAACTGCTGGGAGCAGCGACCCTGTGTTCTCTCCTGTAGATTTTAGATTTTTAAGAAATGAGCATGGTGTTGAATACGCATTGATTATTGATCCGGAATTTTTTGGGGTTTATCGCACTATAGGACTAGGTGGTAGTTCTGTTGCCAAAGCCAGACTAAAATTTTATCTTGTTAATTTGGCTAGTAATGCTCTTGTTGGTTATTACAATGCTGATGTTACTGAATCTGTACTTGGAGATTGGGATACACCACCTGATTATCGTGAATTAACGGCATCAGTGAAAATTGCTCTTATCAGAGCTTTAAATGATGCCTATAGGTACTTTTCTGCAAAAAACTTTGAATCTTTTTCCTAAATACATGTAGAGCGCTATACACCCAAAGATGAAAGGAATTCCAAATGGATGCTCATAATATAGAAAATTTCATGAAGCTGGTAACAAACCATAAGAGTACTACAGATAAAGAGAGTCGTTCAGATCAGTATTATAAAAGAATCTACGAGAAGTTGAGTGCTGGAAAAAAGATCAGCTGGAATTGGGGCGCAAGCTGCTTTATGTACTGGCTTCTTTATCGTAAAATGTACCTTGTTTGGTTTTTTTGTTTTATATATGTTAGTGCGATATTTTCTATTGAAATAGAGATTGGTGTCTCATTGACATTGGGTCTTCCTTTGGCGCTGGTTTTTGGGCTGTTTGGGAATTGGTTTTACGTCCAGGATATTCATAAGAAAATTGACAGGGGTTATCATTTATGTCGATCAAAAAATATAGATACAAGAAGTCCTTGGCTTCTTTTTTGTACTGATCGTTCTTCTCGATACAGTGATTTATTCCCTTTGATTTTTGGTTTAGCTACGCTTTTATCCATATTAAACACAATTGTCTCAGATAGAAGAGAGCTGAAGAAAGTTATTTTGCGGGCAGTTAATCCTTCTTCCACATAAGAAAAGATGGACTATTTGAATAGGATTGATACTATTGCTTTGATAGTGATTAACACAACAAAAAGAAAACATGCACGAAACCACCCTCGATATCAATGCCCAGTTTAAAAAAGCCTTATCAAAGGCAGAGGCTAATCAGAACTTATTTATAACGGGCAGGGCTGGAACGGGTAAATCAACCCTTCTTGAATATTTCTGCGCGCATACTGAGAAAAAGGTTGTTGTTTTGGCGCCAACGGGTGTTGCTGCCCTTAATGTCAAAGGGCAAACCATTCATCGCTTTTTTAATTTTTACATCGATGTAACGCCGCAAAAGATCAAAGATAAAAAGATTAAGCCAAAAGATCCCAAGCTTTTTAAAAAGCTAGAGACGATCATTATTGATGAAGTGTCGATGGTGAGAGCTGATCTATTGGATTCCGTTGATGTTTTCTTACGTCTCTACGGACCTGTTCCCGGGCAGCCTTTTGGTGGTGTTCAGATGATTTTCATTGGTGATCTGTGTCAGCTTCCTCCTGTTGTCATGGAGGGTGAAGCAGAAGTTTTTACAACGTATTATGAATCGCCCTATTTCTTTAGTGCGCCAGGTTTTAAAGAGCTTTCTATCGACGTTATTGAACTTGAGAAAATATACCGTCAGAAAGATCAAACTTTTGTTCAGCTTTTGAACCGTATTCGCGATAACTCTGTCGAAGAAGAAGACATACTCTCTCTCAATAGCCGGTTTTTACCCGCATTTAAACCAGCAGAAGATCATTTTTATATTCATCTGACAACAACGAATAAAAAAGCAGATGAGATTAACCATACCCATTTAGAATCCTTGGACGGTAAAATGTATCAAGCAAAAGCTGCGGTTAAAGGTGATTTTGGCAAAGAATATTACCCAACCGCGACCGCACTGCAGTTTAAAGTTGGTTCTCAAATCATGCTTTTAAACAATGATTCTAAAAAGCGTTGGGTCAATGGCAGCATGGGTGTAATTGAGGCTGCTAAAAAAGATGAAGAGGGTGAATCTTATCTGCAAGTGCGTTTGCAGGATAATGAGAAGTTGGTGAATGTGGGGCGGTTTGAGTGGGAGGTCTATCGTTTTTCTTTTGATGGACAAGCTCTTATTTCTGAAGCTGTTGGTACATTTAGCCAGTTCCCATTTCGTCTTGCTTGGGCCATCACCATTCACAAAAGCCAAGACAAAACGTTCGAACGAGTGATTGTTGATATTGGTTCTGGAACCTTTGCGACGGGCCAAGTCTATGTTGCTCTGAGCCGTTGCACCTCATTTGAAGGGATTGTCTTAAAAACACCCATCAAAAAAAGTCATATTCGAACAGATGTGCGGATTTCCAATTTTTTGGATCAGCAGTCTGTTTAAAAGGATTTTTTAACAGTCGCTTAACTTTTAAAGATTAAGCTAGAATAGTGACTCTTGTTTAGAGTGGGCTCAGACAAAAAACATACTTTCGTCATCCTCGGACTTATTCCGAGGATCTAAAGATTCTGGCAATAAACGCGAGAATGACAGTATCGAAAAAGTGTGGTCAGTTGTTTTACGTCTGAATAACCTTAGTACTCAACTTGTTAGGGCTTTATATGACTTCGGCTGACTTACAAATCTCTCGTCTTTTTCGTTTGCAACAAGCTTTAAAGAATCACCATGCGGATGGACTCGTTGTGCCCCGAGTTGATTGTTATCAGGGGGAATATGTAGCGCTTTGTGACGAAAGGCTCGCCTGGTTAACTGGCTTTAGTGGCTCTGCCGGAATGGCCATTGTTCTTACCAACCGTGCCTGTCTTTTTGTTGATGGACGGTATACGTTGCAAGCCAATCAACAGGTAGCAACAGACCGAGTGGATGTTCGTTCCAGAAGCTCAGCAAACATAAAGCAATGGTTGATGGAGCATATGGAGCCTGGGTCAACCTTGTTGTATGACTCTTGGCTTCACACGCATCAGCAATTTAATGAGCTGCACGGTATTGTGGGTGATTGGGGGTGCAATCTCAAAGCGTGTACGGTGAACCCAATTGATACGATATGGGATGACCGGCCAGCGCGCCCAACGTCACTGGCACAACCTCATCCAATTGAGTGGAGTGGGGAAGAAAGCCAATCCAAACGTCAAAAAATTTCCCATATACTGAGTCGCGTGAAAACGGATGCGTTGGTTCTAACGAGTCCTGAATCGATTGCCTGGTTGTTGAATATCAGAGGGCGAGACGTTCCGCACACACCGGTTTGTCAAGCCTTTGTGATTGTTAAACAAGATACGAGCGTCAATATTTTTATTAATATGAAAAAAGTCACCGCTGAGCTTGTTGAGTATTGTGGGTACAACGTGGAATGGTACCCCGAAGATAGTTTCACAGATGCTTTGCAACAACTGGGTGATCAGCGCGTTTTAGTTGACCCCTGTCAGGTGCCACAGAAAGTGGTGAACATATTACACGCCTCTGGCGCAAAAATTATTTACGGAGATGATCCCTGCATTTTGTTGCGTTCTGTTAAGAATACAACGGAACTGAAAGGAGCGTATGCATCTCATAAGCGCGATGCTGTTGCGATTGTTAACTTTTTATCTTGGCTTTTAAAGTCAGTTGAAACAGAAGAAATCACAGAACTGGGCGCATCGCTTTATCTGAAAGCTGAAAGGCAAAAGCAGCCCTTGTATCAAGATATAAGCTTTGTGACAATTTCTTCTATAGGCTCGAATGGGGCGATTATTCATTACCATCCAACCAGAGAGAGTGATCGGGTTTTAACAAAGAACAATCTCTATCTCGTTGACTCCGGTGGGCAGTATTTGGATGGCACAACCGATGTGACACGAACTGTTTCTATTGGGCGTCCAACTGCAGAGCAAATGGATCGCTACACGCGTGTTCTAAAAGGCCATATTGCCCTTGCAACGACAATTTTCCCTGTTGGTACAAGTGGGCAGCAGCTGGATGTTTTGGCGCGTCAATATTTGTGGCAAGTAGGTTTGGATTATGAGCATGGAACAGGCCATGGTGTTGGTAGTTTTTTGTGTGTGCACGAAGGCCCCCACAGAATCAGCAAATATGGGAGCTTAGTACCCTTGCAACCAGGGATGGTTGTTTCCAACGAGCCGGGGTATTACAAGTCTGGTGAGTATGGCATTAGAATTGAGAATTTAGTGACCGTTGTCAAACTGCCGCCTATGGGTGAACACCCAATGTTAGGGTTTGAAAACTTAACTCTGGTTCCTTTTGACAAAAAACTTATTGATATTTCGATGTTGACCAAGGCTGAACGCGAATGGATTGATGCCTATCATCATAAGGTATGGGAAGCTTTGTCACCGCTCGTGGGGCCTGATGTGGTTGAATGGCTGAGAGAGGCGACAGGGGTTTTGGGGAAATAAAAAGTCAGGCCTCTATTAAGGTGCTGTCTCTAGAAAATCAGTAATATCAATAATACGGTAGAAATATTGATTATCTAAAACAGTTTCTGTAACACCTCGAATATGAAATAAAACAGGTGTAATGGCAAAACCTCTTGGAATGGACAAACGATTTATTTTCTCTTGAATTTCATCCGAGATTTCCGCTCCTATTTCTTGTCGTTTAAATTTAAATTCGCAAAGATATAAGTTTTTGGTGCGCGTCTGTACTAAATAATCAATTTGAGACCCTTTCCCTCTAACAGTAGATTTTTGTTGATAAGGATTATCAAACACACAATCAGAAGGATTAATTCCAATCGCTTTTAAGAGCAAAGAACGATTTTGCAAAAGTAAAGTTTCTACTTGGAATCCTATGATGCTATCAAATCCTGGAATTTGGTTTAGGGCAACCTGTTCATAATAATCTTGATCAATTCGTGAGCGGTTAGGTTCTATATATTTTAAGTAAAAGCGGATATAAGGATCGCTAATACGATACAAACTTTGCTTGCTAAGTTTTGCTGTTTTTAAAGACCACTGCGCATGCTTGCTTACAAAGCCACAGGTAATCAGATGCTCAACCAGTTTGCTTAATGTACCACTATGTGCAAAATCTAAAGACTCCCGGATATCAGCAAGAGTTTTCATGCCATTTTTGAGAGCTTCTAGAATTTTTTTATACATTGTTCCACGACCGTTAAATAGATCGTGAAAAATTTGATCAAATTCATTAACGAGCAAGCCCTCTTTGTCGAAACAAAGCCGCTTGATATTCTGATCTGTTGTCATCTGAGGCATAATCTGTTCAAGATACCAAGGAATGCCTCCTATAATAGAAAGCATTTTGTACACATCAATCGTCGATCCTCTAAAGTTTTGCAATTTCAAAAACTGCGCACATTCAGGAAGTGTAAGAGGTTCTAAAGTCAAAGCGAGAGAAATTCTGCCAAAAAAGGCAGTGCTATTAATAATATTATCTTCAATCCATGTTGATACTGAACCGCAAAAGATAAGCATAATCTTTTGTTTTTCAGAAACAACCTGATCCCACCAGGCTTTTAATTTTGGAACAAATGTTGGATCTTTTATTCCCATCCACGAAATCTCATCAAAAAGGACGACTGCTTCTTTATCGTTTAAAGAGTGAGATAGGTAGTTAAAAGCATCACTCCAATCGGTAAAAGTAAGAGGCGGAATTTTAAGATAAGTGGAAAGTTGTCTGCCAAAATGATCTCTTTGAGTTTGGTCTGTTATTCCGTCTATAGGCGCTAAACCTGTAAAACTAAAAAACTGTTTGTCTTTAGCAAACTCAGTCACCAAACGGCTTTTTCCAATGCGTCGTCGTCCTTTAATAACAACGAGAATAGCCTGCTTCTGAGTATATAATTCTTGAAGTTTTTTAAGTTCTCTTTTTCGACCAATAAAGGTTTTCATCATCGTGACTTTTTGCTCATTAGATGTTTATGTTTAACATGAGCACAAAAATTATTCAATAAGAAATGCTCATGTTGAACATTTGTCGATTTTGAGCATTTTTAAAAAGAGGAAGCTGTGCCCCAGGTTGGATAGAAATTCACCAGGTCTAGAGAGTCTGGTGAATTTCTTTATTGTGTTTTAAAATCGTGCTTTGACTACGTCTTGAACGGCGCTTTTCAGAGGCTTAGGTCCTACAGGCCCTACTCCTTCAGCCATAGTCGCGAGTTCAAAAAGCTCTTTGGCTTGTGCGGGGAACATGGCAGGCCCTGCTTTGGAAAGATTTTCCATTAAACTCTGATGTGCAGCAGGAGCAGCAGCTGCGTGATCTTCATCCATAGCAAATAAAGAACTGTGATTGGCAGTTAACACTGTTCCGAGCAACAGTGCAACAGCGAGTGATTTTTTTGTCATGTTATGAATCCTTGTGTAATAGAATTTGGTTAACATATAATCCAACGTAATTGAATTTTGTTAACATATGGTTAATGTTAATACATATAGAGTTTTTTCTAGTTATTTGCAAGTTTAAATCCAAGTTCGTCATCCTCGGACTTGCCTGCCCGCCGAAGCCCTAGCGAAGGGGGGTTCCGAGCAGGGCGACCTCATTAAAAAAACTTGTCATCCCAGAAAGTAGGCGAGTCCAAGCTTTAGCTTGGTTAACGAGCCACTTGTCAGGGATCCAGAGAATTACTGGATTCCCGCCTACGCGGGAACGACGTGAAAACCCTTCAGCTAACTTGAGCTTCTTCCCTCTGAATCTTTTTAATCTTCCGAGAGACGATGATTAATACCACAAGCGCAATACAGCCAACCACAGTGCTTGCGATAAAGGTTGCATGTTCGGTGTAATGCTGAGCGATCGTTCCTCCGACAGTGCCTGAAATGACTAAAGAAACAGCGCAGACAAGATAAAAAATACCAAAGCCGGTTCCCCTAAGATCGTCTGGAACAGTATCCGCCACCAGAGCTAAAAACATGCTTTGAGTAATACCGATTTGGATGCCCCAAACAGCAACACCAAGCATCATTGTCGGTAGATTCGGTGCCCAGCCTAACAAGATATCGGCTACGATTAGGATAACAACCCCTAATCCCAAAAGAAGGTGGCGATCCATTCGGTCTGATAAGCGCCCAATCGGGTAAGATGCCAAAGAGTTTGTACCATTATAAATCATGAGAATGACAGGAATGTAGCTTTCTGAAAGACCGAAATTTTGGTGCGCATGTAAAATCAGCATGGCTTCACCAACGCGAGCCAACATAAAGACGCTTGCCACAATCATTAAAAGCCAGTACGGACGTCCTAAGCGTGGCAGATCATTCCAGTGAATGGGGTGACGGGCAGGTTTGTGAGTGGTTGGGTCTGCCTCTTTCGGTTCGGGTTCTTTGACGGCCACGACAAGAATGATTAAAGCAAGGACTGCGGGTATGGTTGCAATCCAAAAAACATGTTGAAAGTTTTGGCTCGTCAAAAGCATGGCAGCAACGCCAATAATGCTCCCAAAGAAAGAACCAGCAGTGGCTAAGCTTTGACGAAGACCATAGCAAGTTCCCTTGATTTCTGGAGGAGAAATATCACCAACCAGGGCATCGCGTGGCGTTGACTGAATTCCATTACCGACGCGATCAAGGATACGTGCTGTAAAAACAGCGCCAAAAGACGACGATACTGCAAGAAGAGGGCGGGCGAGGGTCGCAAAAGCAAATCCCCAAATCATAATGGCTTTGCGTCTGCGTAAATAGTCACTGAAAACGCCGGAAAAAACTTTGGTGGCGTAAGCGCCAGCCTCAACAACACCCTCCAGCAAGCCAATCCAACCTGTGCCAACGCCAAGGATTGTTTTCATGTAAACGGCCGAGAGCCCAAAGACAATGACGGATGAAACATTAATTAAGAATGTAGCAAGGCCCAAAGCCCAAATGGAAGCAGGAATAGAAGGTTTAGGAGGAGAAGATTTTAACATTTTACAAATTTAAACCAAAAATTAAAAGAAATACCATACCATTACAAATAGTTGTTTTACCTTGTTAGGAATTTTAGATAATGACGTTTGAGAATAAGAGGATACTAATTACCGGTTCAACAAGCGGTATTGGGCTGGCTATTGCAAAAGTATTTGCTAAGCAAAACGCCACAGTGATTCTCAATGGACTTGGAACTATAGATGAAATAAAGACGATTATAGCTGATTTGTCAAGTCAAACTTCTGGGCTCGTGGTGCATTACGACGCTGATCTGACGGATCCTGTGGCTATTCAAGGCATGATGGATAAGGTTCAACGGGACCTTGGAACAATTGATATTTTAATCAATAATGCGGGAATGCAGTTTGTTTCCCCCATTGAAAGTCTTCCAAAAGAAAAATGGGATCAAATTATTGCTCTTAATCTTTCATCGTCGTTTCACACCATTCAGCATTGTTTGCCTTTGATGAGAGAAAAGGGGTGGGGACGCATTATTAATATCGTTTCAACTCATGGATTGGTGGCATCTGTCAATAAATCAGCCTATGTGGCTTCTAAACATGGGCTAATTGGCCTTACCAAAGTTGTGGCTTTGGAAACAGCTGAGGAAAACATTACATGTAACGCCCTTTGCCCAGGTTGGGTCTTAACGCCCTTAGTGGAAAAGCAAATCAAGACAAAAGCAGAAGTGGGACACAAAACAATCGAAGAAGCGACCTATGAGTTGTTGGCTGAAAAACAACCATCATTAAAGTTTGTGGATCCCGCGGATATTGGTGAATTCTGTGTTTTCTTGTGTTCAGAAGCGGCTAGCCAGATAACTGGTGCAGCTCTTCCTATGGATGGGGGTTGGACAGCGCGGTGATTTTGCGCTTGCAAATTCTATCTCTGTCGTCCTTGGGCTTGACCCGAGGATCTCTATTTTGCGCTTGCAAATTCAAGGGAATTTGATAAGGTACAAGGGTAAATCATACACTGGGGTATAGCCAAGTGGTAAGGCAGCGGTTTTTGGTACCGCCATCCCTAGGTTCGAATCCTAGTACCCCAGCCAATTAAGATTTTCTCTCATTGTGTATTTAAAGATTTCAAAATAACAGTTTTGAGATCCTCGGAACAAGTCCGAGGATGACAGTGTCGTGTCAAGGATGTCATTTTTGGGAACAATCAAACAACCGATAAAAATTCTGGGTCGTTTGTGCAGTCACTTCTTCTAAAGAGATATCTCTTACCTCTGCTAATTTCTCAGCGGTGATGCGTGTGTAAGCGGGTTCATTGCGGCCTCCTCGGTGGGGAATAGGGGCTAAAAAGGGTGAGTCGGTTTCAACCAATATGCGATCCATCGGTGCAAACTTCGCCACCTCTCGCAGTTCATCTGCTTTTTTAAAAGTGATAATTCCTGAAAAAGAAATATAGAAACCAAGATTAAGGGCTTCTTTGGCTAAATCCATACCTCCGCTAAAACAATGAAACACACCGCGCGCTTTGGGAAATTCTTTTAAGCATGCAAGTGTATCCTCGTCCGCATCACGGGTGTGAATAATCAAAGGTAACCCCAGTTCAATTGCGGCTTTGATATGCGTTTTAAAAGACTCAACCTGCTCTAAACGCGGGCTGTTATTGTAATAATAATCAAGACCTGTCTCGCCAATACCGACAACCTTTGGATGCTGTGCCAAGCGAATCAGGTCCTCATAAACATCTTTGTAAACATGGTCAGAGGCATCATGGGGGTGGGCCCCAACAGTGCAATAGACATTGGGATATGTGTCCGCAATAGCTTGTATTTCTCTGGCTTGGTCAAGACTTGTGTTGATTGTCAAAAAGGCGTTCACGCCCTGATCCATAGCGCGTTTAATCACCGCATCAAGGTCATCCTTAAATTCGGGAAAGTTTAAATGACAATGGCTATCAACCAGCATGGGCTTGCTCTATTTTCAGTTTCCTTAAAAGTACTTTAACCGACTCTTTTGACTTTGGGCAAATCCAATCAGGAGCAATTTCCGATAAAGGCTCTAAAACAAATAACCGTTCAGATATGCGTGGATGAGGGATTTCCAAATGACTGTCTTTGATAATCAAATCATCATAACTTAGGATATCAATATCAATCTCTCTCGGGCCAAAGCGAATATTGGGCTCATGTCTTCCTACTTCTGTTTGAATTTTCTGAAGTGTTTTTAAAAGTTCATGTGGTGTCAAAGCCGTCTTTCCGGAAATCACCTGATTTAAGAAATTGGGCTGATCCGTAACGTACTGAGGAGACGTTTCATAGATGGACGATTCTTTAATATCCGTTATGACTTTTGCCAACGCCTCTCTTGCTGCGCGCAAATAAGCATGGCGATCACCTAAATTGCTGCCTAAGGCTAGGTAGGTTGTGGTCATAAATTAAGTGGACCTTTGTAAGCTCAGACAGGTTGCGTTTATTATTCCATTAGTTGTATAGGAGTAATCGACACGGTTTCAAGAGGTTATTGCTAGCACACTCTAGACAAATCCTCCCTACTTCCCTACAAATAAGAAAGACAATAACTCAATTGAAAATCGAATCTCACATGCGTCTTTCACACTACTTTTTGCCAACGCTCAAGGAAACCCCTGCCGAGGCGCAAATAGCTTCTCATCGGTTGATGCTCCGCTCTGGTATGATTAACCAAACAACAGCGGGTATTTATTCCTGGTTGCCGTTGGGATTACGCGTGTTGCAAAAGATTGAAAAGATCGTGGCCGAGGAACAAGACCGCATTGGTTGCCATCGTGTTTTGATGCCAACGCTTCAACCAGCCAGTTTGTGGAAAGAGAGCGGACGCTATGATGATTACGGCAAAGAAATGCTGCGCATCAAAGATCGTCATGATCGCGACATGCTTTATGGGCCAACGAATGAAGAGGTGATCACCGATATTGTTCGCCAATATGTGAAAAGCTATCGTCAGCTACCTCAGACTTTGTACCAAATTGGTTGGAAATTTCGTGATGAAATTCGCCCTCGTTTTGGGGTGATGCGCGGCCGTGAATTCTTTATGAAGGATGGCTATTCTTTTGACTTGGATTACCCAGGCGCCAAAGAAACATACAAAAAGATTTTTGAAAGCTATTTGGTCACATTTCGCAGAATGGGTTTAACGGCAATACCAGTCCAGGCTGACTCGGGCGCTATTGGGGGTGATCTGAGTCATGAATTCCAGATTGTGGCCCCAACAGGCGAGAGCACCATTTATTATGATGCGGCTTATGATTCTTTGAAACCTGAGGAAATGACATTTGATCATTTGCAGACTTTGTATGCAGCGGCCGATGAAAAGCACGATGCTGATAAATGCCCTGTTCCAGAGGATCGTCTTAAATCAGCACGAGGCATTGAAGTTGGTCATATTTTTTATTTTGGGACCAAATATTCAAAAGCGATGAATTTATCGGTAGTAGGGGCCGACGGGGAATCGATCATTCCTGAGATGGGATCCTATGGCATTGGTGTCTCTCGTTTGGTGGGTGCCATTATTGAGGCCAACCATGATGATAATGGGATTGTTTGGCCTGATGCGGTGGCTCCTTTCCAAGTCGGATTGATCAATGCCAAATCAGGCGATGCCAGAGCAGATGAGATTGCTAATAATTTGTATCAGATTCTAACCAAGCAAGGGTTCGAAGTGTTGTATGACGATCGAGATGAACGCCCAGGTGTTAAGTTTTCGAATATGGATCTGATTGGTATTCCTGGGCAAATTATTGTTGGAAATAAAACGTTGGAACACGGCGTTGTTGAGATCAAAAATCGCCGTACAGGAGAGCGAAACGATATGTCTATTGAGACTTGGTTGAACAAAGTGGCATCAAAATAAATCATGTTTTCACGTTTTGAGCGGCTTATTGCTTATCGTTATTTAAGATCTCCTCGGCAAGAGGGATTTATCTCGGTCATTGCTGGTTTTTCCTTTTTGGGAATTGCGCTTGGCGTAGCGACACTGATTATTGTTATGTCGGTGATGAATGGCTTTCGAGAGGAACTGTTAACCCGCATTATCGGTATGCGCGGGCACATTGTTGTTCATGGCATTCAAGCACCCATAAAAGACTACAAACCCATGACAGACTTGGTTCGTCAAATCCCAGGTGTCGAGGCTGCTTATTCTGTGGTCGAACGTCAGGCAATTATTACTTTTAAATCGCAAGCACGTGGTGTGTCTGTTCATGGGATTGACCAGGCAGACTTAAAGCAACGGTCCATCATTGCCACCAACATAAAAGCGGGATCGCTTGAAGATTTTAAAGAAGATAGTCTTTTGATAGGCAGTCGTTTAGCGGAGCAAATGCATTTATGTGTGGGTGATAAGCTGATCATGTTAACGCCCGAGGGAAATGTGACAGCCTTTGGCACCGTGCCGAGACAAAAATCCTTTATTATTAAAGGTGTTTTTGAGGTTGGGATGCATGACTATGATAAAAATGTTGTGTTTATGCCTCTAGATACCTCTCAAAGTTTATTCAAACTGCCCGATCAAATCAGTCATATTGAAATTTTTTCTAAACATTTAGAGCTTGCTTCGCAACTGACTTATGTCGTGCAAAAGACGCTTGGAAATCATGTGCAGGCTTTGGATTGGCAGCACGGAGATAATCAAATCTTTCATGCTGTCCAGGTCGAGAGAAACGTGATGTTTTTAATTCTAACCTTAATCATTTTGATTGCTTCTTTTAATATCGTGTCCAGTTTGATCATGTTGGTTAAAGACAAAACAAAGGACATTGCTATTCTAAGGACGATGGGGGCAGGGCGTTATTCGATGATGCGGATTTTCTTTTTAACAGGCGCAACGATTGGTGTGGTTGGTACATTGAGTGGCGTGGCCTTAGGTTTATGCTTTTCTTTAAACATTGAAAGCATTCGGCAGTTCTTGCAAGGATTAACGGGGACAGAATTATTTAGCGAAGAGATTTATTTTCTCTCGCAACTGCCAGCAAAAGTTGATTGGAGCGAAGTTGTCACGGTGATCGTAATGGCTTTGTTTTTGGCCTTTTTGGCGACATTGTATCCTGCTTGGCGCGCTGCAAAGTTGGATCCTGTGGAGGCATTAAGGTTTTAGTCTCTTGCCGTACCGCCGTCATGGCACCAGCACCCAGAGCAGCATTGCAAAAATAATGAACGCCGTCATGGCGAGCCCCGTCAGGGGCGTGGCCATCCAGTTAAACAATAGTAACCTTAAACACTGTCTTCTTAGACTCATCTTCTTTTATCGTCTTCTTTTCTTGACCCACAGGCATTGTATTTGGATTGATATGAACATAAGGCAAGATAGCCTCAAAAATGGCTTGCTGAATCGTTAGATGTCTTGTTCTGGCATACTGCCTAAGAAGGACATAAACGTTGTGGTTCAATCTAATGGTTTTACTTCGATGGTTTTGTTTTGCACGGTTCCATCTAAGCGCCGAAAGACACTTTTTCCGCATATCCTCCGGAACATAACTATCCATCCAAGATTGAAGTTCTTTAAAGAAATCTTTTCTCTCAAGAATGGTTCCTGTGTCAGGGGGCAACTTTAAGTGGGTAAATGATTTTAGGGCTTCTTCTCTGTGCTGAGAATCTTTACTAAAAAGCCTCTCTTCATCCAAAGCTCTCGATAAGTAGCGATGAATCTCTTTGAAATTTTTGGTATTGACGGTCGTTTTTGGGGCAGGCATCTCTCTTTCTCTATTTTTTAATAATCGCTACCAAATATATACATTATTTTAGATAATTTTGTAAAAAAAATAATAAACGCCGTCATGGCTAGCCCCCTTAGGGGCATAAGTATCTACACAAGTTGAATTAATTTTAACTAAAGTAAATGCCGTCATGGCGAGCAACGAAGTTGCGTGGCCATCCAGTTAAATAATATCTTCATACAAATCTTTCCATTCTGGGTTCATGCGCTCAATAAGCATCAATTTGTGTTTTCTTGAGCCCTTTTTAATTTGTGTTTCACGGTGGATAGCAACTTCCATTGTTTCATAAAGTTCATAAAAGACAAGTTGCTTACAATTGTATTTCTTACTAAAACCATTACAGATACCTGCTTTATGCTCATAAACTCTTCTAATTAAATCGGATGTAACGCCTGTATAAAGTGTTCCGTTTCGTTGATTTGTCATAATATAAACGGCCGGTTGTTTCATCTGTACCCTTTCTTCTGGATGGCCACGCAACTTCGTTGCTCGCCATGACGGTGATTGCGATCATTTTGTATAAGTTTATCATAGCAGCACTGCAAAAATAATAATAACCGCCGTCATGGCGAGCCCCCTTAGGGGCGTGGCCATCCAGGTGTTAATTACAAATCCGAAAAAACTTGCGTGTTGCGTTTTTTTATTCAATCATTGACGATCTTCTCTTGAGTTTTGTGAGAAATCTGATATGAATTGTTAAAACTTAGAGAATTATTACTTTTAGGAAAGAAATTAAATGAGTGACATTAGCAGTCGAGTGAAGAAAATTGTTGTAGAGCATTTAGGTGTTGAAGAAGCGAAAGTTGTTGAAAATGCAAGTTTCATTGATGACCTGGGCGCAGACAGTTTGGACCAAGTTGAATTGGTTATGAAATTTGAAGATGAATTTGGTTGTGAAATTCCAGATGATGCAGCTGAAAAACTGACAACAATCAAGTCAGCAATTGCTTACATTGAATCTCAGAAAGCAGCTTAAATCATAAAGGAAATCAATTAATGCGTCCCGTTGTTATCACCGGGGTTGGGGTCGTTAGTCCCTTGGCCAATGGTGCGGAATCGACATGGAAACGTCTGATACAAGGTGAGTCTGGTATTAGGAAAATCCATGCATTTGATATCTCGGACATGCCTGCTAAGATAGGCGGTATGGTGCCTTTAACAGCCGACGAGAGTTCTGATTACTTTAATGTTGAAGACTATGTCCAAGCGAAAGACCAACGCAAGATGGATCGCTTTATCGTCTATGCGATAGCAGCGGCAGCTCAAGCGGTTGAAGATTCGGGTTGGAAGCCAACTGAAGAGGAAGACTGCGAGCGAACCGGAGTTATCATAGGCTCTGGTATCGGTGGTTTGCCTCAGATTCACGACACAACATTGGTTCTAAAAGAACAGGGCACACGACGTGTGAGTCCGTTCTTTATTCCCGCTTGTTTAATCAATCTGGCAGCTGGACATGTTTCCATCCAGCATGGCTTTAAAGGGCCTAATCACGCTGTTGTTACAGCGTGTGCGACAGGTGCGCATGCTATTGGTGACGCATCCCGTTTGATTCAATATGGTGATGCGGATGTGATGGTTGCTGGCGGTGCAGAGGCTGCTCTTTGTCGTATCGGTATGGCTGGATTTGCGGCCGCACGGGCGTTATCGACTAACTTCAACGATTCTCCTGAAACAGCGTCTCGTCCATGGGATCAAGATCGTGACGGTTTTGTGATGGGAGAGGGGGCAGGTATTGTTGTGCTCGAGGAATATGAACATGCAAAACGTCGTGGCGCTAAGATTTATGCAGAAGTTGTTGGTTATGGTCTGTCAGGGGATGCGTATCACGTAACCTCTCCAGCAGAAGATGGTGGTGGTGCTTTTCGCGCCATGCGTCTGGCATTAAAAAATGCCTCCTTAAACCCTGAGTCGATTGATTATATCAATGCCCATGGAACATCTACGCCTATTGGGGATGCTGTCGAAGTCAGAGCCGTTAAAAGGCTTTTTGGCGACCATTCCTATAAACTGGCTATGTCCTCCACAAAATCATCCATTGGTCACTTGTTGGGCGCGGCTGGAAGTATAGAAGCTATATTTTCCGCTTTTGCTTTGCGTGACAATGTGATGCCGCCAACATTAAATCTTGACAAGCCTTCTGATGGCTGTGATCTAAACTTTGTTCCAAAGCAAGCTCAGGAAAGAAAGATGGACATCATTATGTCCAATTCCTTTGGCTTTGGTGGAACGAATGCCAGCTTGATTTTAAAGAGAGTGGCTTAGGTCACCTTACGTAACGTAATTTTCCACCAACCAGTGTCATTCCTGCGAAGGCCGGAATCCAGTAATCCTCTGGTCCCGACTCGGCCTTCGGCCTCTCGAGGATGACAATGAGTAATGTTATTACCATCTTCTTCAACGCTCGAAAAAGAGTGTGCTAATCTATAATTATTAAAACACAATGGCGAGCAACGCCACAGTAGGTTCCCAGAGGGCGTGGCCATCCAGGGAATATAGCTAAGCCGATATAATACCAAATCCCATATCAAAACTTACAATTAACAACTTAACCTGTCATCCTCGGACTTGTTCCGAGGATCTGTATTCTTTAGATCCTCGCAATAAATGCACAACTGCACGAACGTTGAGAAAACGACAATAATGTTGCCCGTTGTCATCCTCGAGAGGCGGAAGGCCGAGTCGGGGATCCAGAAAATCTAACTGGATTCCCGCCTACGCGGGAACGACACCAAAATGGTGGAGAATTACTTTTTTCTGTAATTTCATTACGTTCGTACAGCAGTGCAATAAATGCGAGGATGACAAGGCTCTCAAGTGTTCATTTTAATTTGAAACTTGGTAAACATGAGCGTGAGTTTGCCGTCATGGCGAGCAACGAAGTTGCAGTAGTTCTCATTTTGAGTAAATCTATTAATCCGCAACCTGTCATCCTCGGACTTGTTCCGAGGATCCATTCAAAAAATTCCCAGATGCTAACGCATGGACCCTATGGGTCAAGCCATAGGGAAACTGCATTCCGCGCTGGTTACAAAAAATGATAGGTTATTTTTCAACAGTTCCTTAGGGCATCTTGAAATGGTATATCAAGAAATAAATTGATATACTAAAATTTAATCTAGTATAATAACAAAAAAGATAATCTACTGAAGAGTCTCTTAATGACACCAGATCTTGGGTTTTATGTACCTGCCTTAAGGGGTGGCAAAGCCTTTGTCCCTAATGATCCTGGAAAGATCGAAGGATTCAAGGGCTTAATTACAGAGGTTGAAAAATGTTCCTCTGCATTGGCGCGTTTAGACACACTGATCATTCGTCTTCCTGATCCTTATCTTTTAACTGAAAATCTTATCTTTATGGAAGCAGTGACTTCTTCTCGTATCGAAGGGACTAAAGCAAGATTTGAAGATCTATTTAGCACGATGCCTCTTTCCAATGCTGAGGACGTTTTAGAAGTCAAAAATTGTGCAGACGCTTTTCGCCTGGGAGAAGAAATTCTTTCGCAATCAACATCTGTCACGGCAGTTGCCCAAGAATTGCACAAAATCTTAATGAAGGGTCATCCTACAGTCGTAGGAGGAGAGCTAAAAAAATCTCAAAACTATACGATTAAGCAAGATGGTTCCATTTTTGCTTACACGCCCCCCAATTATTTAGAACAAGCTCTCTCGATGTTTGAAAATTTTACCATGAAAGAAGATGAGTTGCCTGAGCTTATTAGGCAAGCCATATCTCATTGGATCTTTGAACAAATTCATCCCTTCCCAGATGGTAATGGAAGGGTAGGGAGGTTGTTAATTCCGTTGATCTTAAAACATAAGGGTTACATTGATACGCCTTTTGCGCTGATTTCAGAATTTGTTGAGAAGCAAAAGAATGACTACATCAGACAGTTTGAACAGCTACATGAAACAGGTGATTGGATTCCTTGGTGCCGATTTTTCTTATCCGTTGCGCATTTGAATGCGGATAAAAACATAACGCGCATAACTAATTTAGAAACGCTTCGGCTTGATTACCAAGAGCGTATTTCAGACAAATCAAAAAATAGCGTTTTACATAAAATTGTCCAAGATTTATTTGCTCGGCCTCGGTTCACTAGAAAAGAACTAACTGCTATTTATGGAGTAAGCCCTCGCGGTGCTTCTTTGGTTGTTCAAGAGTTAATTGATCGTCACATTATACGACCTGTTGAAAAAGAATTCTCACAAAGAAATGTTCTTTTTGAGGCGCATGAGATTTTGAAGACAGTAGTTGAATGATGAAAATTTTGATATAGTTAATTTGGTATAAAATGAGTATGAATCTGCCGTCATGGCGAGCAACGAAGTTGCGTGGCCATCCAGAAAATACACTGGATCACCACGCCCCTCACGGGGCTCGTGATGACGGTGAGTGTGATCATTTTATGTAAGTTTGCTTATACCTATGGCCCAAGCCATAGGGAAACTGGAGCTGTTTTTTACTCTGCCCTTCCCAAACCCATTTCCACTAAACACCGATGAATTTCGCGTGCCCACATCGCATCACGTCCAATATCTGAATCTGGATGAGGGACATGGAAAAAGCCCTTGAGTTCAGGTTTTTCAGGAAACACAAGCTTTACGAATCCATTGAGAGAACGTTGAATTTTAACATCAAAAGCACGCTGGAAGGCATTCAGCGCTCTGAAGAAATCAGGCTGTTTTTCGGTCATAAATGTTTGTGCAAAGGTTTGTTGATCTCTGACTCTTTCATTTGCTTCCGTTGACGTTGGTGCTTGCTGTTCTATGCTCCACACCCTCCAAAAGTCTGCCACATACTCAGGATAGCCGTATTCTTCATCAGTCCAGTATTCAGGTGGGAGATCGTTGTGGTCACTGCTCACTGGGGGGAGGGCTGTTATTTCAGCAGGGGCAGCTGACAGAGCGCAAAGTTCAGGTGGGAGTGGAGGTGAAGATGGCGCGACCTCAACAAAAACTGCTTGATCTTGTTTCTGAGGTGATGCTGGCTTAGTAGGAGCCACAGTTTCAGCAGCAGCACGCAAAGCCTGTAATGCCTGATGCCGTTGAAGGTCTTGATAGACAGGGAACGGCCCAGTCGAAAAATCTAAGCATGTAATCAACGTGTGCATCACAACAAATGACCCTGTTTCCAAATGCACCTTTTTGCGTGATGGATTGAATAATTTCCGCCTGACGTATTGATTGCTCGACTCTTTTGGTGTTGGTTTTAAGTAAGAATGCATCATCGGGTTCTGCCCTTGAACGTCTATTCAATGCCTCAAGCTGTTTAAGCCATTTTTCTGCATTTAAAAGCGACAGGCGTGGAAAGAAATTGTGAAGTTCTAAGATCATCACCATCACATCTTTCGGAGAGTCATTATAAATTTTTATCCCAACGTTCAACTCTTCAAGAAAATTTGTCTCTCCTGCAGAATCAGCAATAACGTTTCTGACTGATTGACCAAAGAACTCTCGATCAAGAATGGGTAATTCAGAATCAAGAAAGCCCATATAAAATACAATTTTTTTAAAGAAAATGCTTTCTTCTCCCTCATTAGAAGCCATATGTTTTCGTGATTTTTTGGGAACGGATTTATTAGCGGCGTCAAACATTTTTTGTTGAGCAAACGTTTGCGCCAAAAGATGTTTTTTTTGGGAAAGGAGAGCAAGAAAATGCTTATAACTGCGTTTATCTGCTTCGCAAGACTCTCCAAAATTTAAAATGACCGTATCTAACAAATCTTGCATTGGCTTAGGTATTTTCTTCCGGTCTGATGAAAGTCCAGAAAAATCATAATAAAACAATCTTCTAGCCTCGTCGTTTGGCAGGGCATTCCATTTTTCAATCAAATAGGCATTATATTCAATGCGTTTTTCTGCGATGTGCTTGATACGATTAAGGACGTTTTGTTGCTGAAATTGATGTGCAAATTTTGATACGACTGGAGTTGGATCTGTAAGTTCTGGGTGGAGCAAACGAACGTAATCCATGGCATGTCCCAAAAAAGCAATAGGTCGGCCTGGTTGATGAATTGCATCCCAAATCCTTAAAAATACTGGTGGATCTGTATCAAGACGCGTTTCCGAGGCTTGTTGGCAAATATAAGCAGCGGCCACTGTTTGGCACGTCGCTAAAGTTGCAGGGGTCATGCTCTCGAAAGCAGTTGGCCCGACGGCTAATTCTGCTACTTTTAACAGAATATTTTTCATATTTTTCTCAAGGGGTGCATCTGGGTTTCTCTCCAAGATCGCTCTTTGAAAGGTGAACATGCGTTCAAGATAGGCAGATACAGGATCAGGTGTTGAACTTGCGCAAATGCTCGATGTGGTTAACAAAATAGCTATAAGCGATAATAAGATGAAACGCATTCTTAACAATTCAATTTTATAATGTAATATAGATAATATATGCTGTGTTATAGTCAGCATTGCAACTATTTTGATTCTTCAGGTTCTCTCCGTGTGATTTCAAAGAATCTTAAAAAAACAATTTAGTTGTTGACTGCATCGCCCCTATTTAGATATAACTGTTTTTATGCTCTTAGACCGATTGGTTGTGGGGCGGCGCTCATTGAAAAGTAGATTAGAGATTATAAAAAAGTAATTGGAATGGTATGCAGGTAGCGTTG
>CANJLN010000013.1 GCA_947475175.1 Alphaproteobacteria bacterium | reverse complement strand
GTACACGAAAACTCTAGGATGAAAAAATGAAAGATGCTTATTTCGAAGCCGTAGTGATGATCGAACGCCTTCACAGACTTTTTTTAGAAGTTGTGAAAATGGAATTGGACCGTCTCCACACCAGAGACATTAACAACGTACAGGCTCTTGTGCTCTATAACATTGGACAAAGCCAGCTCACCGTTGGGGAATTAACCAACAGAGGCTATTATTTGGGTTCCAATGTTTCCTATAACTTACGGAAGATGGTTCAAAATGATTATGTGTCGCAAGTTCCTTCTCCTCATGACAAACGTTCCAGTCATGTCAAGCTTTCTCCAAAAGGCTTAGAGCTTTTTGCAAAGCTAGATCTGATACTCGGAAGCCAAGCAGACATCTTGCATAAAGAAGTTGCTGGGCCAGAGGATATGGATAGTTTCTGCCAGACTTTACGTAAGTTAGAGACTTTTTGGTCTGGTTTGTTGACGCGCTGATAGAGCATCAATCATGCCATTCAGTGTTTTTGTTTCCTGTTGAGTCAGATCCATCCGAGTAAAGATGTTTCTAAGATTGCGCCACATAACAGGTTTCTTAGAAGCTGTCCGCCAAAAGTGAGTGTTGTCTAGTTTTTGCTCTAGATTGCTTAAGAAATAGACAAGCTCTTCTTGTGTGGCAGGTTTCGTTGAGCCTAGATGCAAAAAACTTGACGGAGTCATATCTTTTGATAAAAAGAGCTCATAAGCAATAATGACCAGAGCTTGCCCCAAATTGAGGGACGAAAACTCTGGGTTAACAGGGATACGAATAATACCGTAACATTGGGCTATGTCTTCATTGCTGAGCCCCGTGCGCTCTGGGCCAAAGATGATTCCAATTTGAGAAGGAAAGACGGCTGTAGAAGCAAACTCACGCGGTGTATAATATTTCTTGATCATCTCTCGCTCGCATGCCGTCGTTCCAAACAGATGCGATAAATCTTTTGTTGCTGCGTTTAAACTTTCAAAAACCTTAGCGTTTTGAAGCAGTGAGCGAGCACCAACAGCAGTTGCAATTGCCGTTGGATCATCTGGACTTACTTTTGGCCTGACGAGACGTAAATCTTTTAAACCAAAGTTAGCCATGGCCCGTGCAACAGCTCCCAGATTGTCTGCCAGTTGGGTTTCAACTAAAACAATGACTGGGCCAGCCTCTATAGTAGTCTCCATGTGGTTCCTTGTGCTGTATCCTCTAGTTGAATGCTTTTGTCTAACAAAAGATCCCTTATTCTGTCTGATTCAGCGAAGTCTTTATTTTTACGGGCTAAATTTCTGTCTGCAATTAATTGCTCAATCTCTTGAGTGTCTACATCGCTCTCTTCTCCTTGCAACCAGCGTTGAGGGGAAGATTGTAATAGTCCCATCAAATCAGCAGCTGCCTGAATTTGACCCACAAGATTTTCTTTTTCTTGCTGGTTTTGAGTTTTATTAAGCTGGTTGACCAATTGATGGATACCGCTAATCGCAAGGGGGGTATTCAAATCATCTTCGAGAGCGTTTAAAACTCCCATGTATTCTTTAGATCCTCGGAACAAGTCCGAGGATGACAGTGTGGGGTCCGAAGATGACGAAGAGGAGAACGATGATGATGACGAAGGGGAGTCCGATGATGGAGGTACAGTGCTGGTGTCTCTAATAGCCGTATACCAACGATCCAAAGTCTGTTTGGCTTGCCCTAAAAGATCAAACGACCAATCAAGGGGCTGACGATAATGAGTCATCAACAAGGCAAGACGAATGGTTTCACCGGCATGATCTTTTAATAAATCATGAACAGTAAAGAAATTACCCAAGGATTTAGACATTTTTTTGTCGCTTATGGTCAAATGACCATTGTGCAGCCAATAACGAGCCATAATCTCTGTTTCATGAGCCGAACAACTTTGTGCCATTTCATTTTCGTGATGAGGAAATATCAAATCGATTCCGCCGCCATGAATATCAAAAACTTTCCCGAGATAATGCTCGCTCATGGCCGAGCATTCTATATGCCATCCGGGTCGTCCCCTGCCCCAAGGGCTATCCCAACCAGGAATATCTTCTGCGGAGGGTTTCCACAAAACAAAGTCGCCTGGATCTTTTTTGTAAGGCGCGACTTCAACACGTGCCCCTGCCAATAACTCATCCTGATTCCGACGTGACAAAGTTCCATACGCTTTGGAACGGTTAACCTGAAATAATACATGCCCACCGGCTTCATAGGCATGCCCCTTGTCGATCAGCGTTTGAATCATCTCTATCATTTGCGGGATATGTTCTGTCGCTTTTGGCTCATGATCGGGTGGGAGAGCTCCAAGCTCTTTCACATCGGCGTGAAAAGCAACTGTTGTTTTTTCCGTTAACTCTTGTATCGAAATCCCTTGTTTTTTGCTAGCCGCGTTAATTTTATCATCAACATCCGTTATATTACGCACGTAAGTGACTTTTGGATAAGCCATTTTTAGATAGCGATAAAGAACGTCAAAAACGACAATGGGCCGAGCATTTCCAAGGTGTGCACGATCATACACAGTGGGTCCGCACACATACATCTTGATGTCTTGAGGGTCCAAGGGCTTAAATATTTCTTTGCGCCTTGAAAGGCTATTGTAAAGTTTGAGAGGCATTGTTTTCTGTTTTTAAGAGATAATAACAACACTATGCCAAGTTTATCTTGATTTTTCTAGCAGAGAGACGCTATTTTAAGGTTTCAGAATTAATTAAGGAGCTTTGCCAATGGCACGCGTAACTGTTGAAGATTGCATTATCAACGTACCCAACCGTTTCGAGCTGGTTTTGCTCGCCTCTAAGCGCGCACGTGAAATTTCTGCTGGAGCCTCTTTGAGCATTGCTCGCGATAATGACAAGAACCCCGTTGTGGCTTTACGTGAGATTTCTGAAAACACAATTTCTCTGGATGCTTTACGCGAGGGTGTCATTAAAGCCATGCAACGTAACGTGTTCATTGACGAAACAGAGAGTGAACTAGATGAAGAGCTCCAAGACGTTATGCAAGCAGAGCAAAGTTGGCAAGGTCAACGTAAGGCCGAAGCTGCTGACATGATTGTCTCTGATGAAGAGCCTAGCGAAGAAGACGAGGAATCTGAAGAAGATGAATCGGAAGATTCCGACGACGCTATCGAAGAGGAAGAGGTTTAGCTCCCTCTCACCGTAGTTTTCTTCCGGCTGAACCAAAACAGCTGTACGAACTTTGAAAAATGGCAAGAAATGTTACCCATTGTCGTCCGCGACAAGCCGAAGGCCGAGTCGGGGATCCATAGAATTCCTGGATTCCCGCCTACGCGGGAATGACGTGGATTGACAGATCAACTTATTTTCTTCAACCATTCCTGTATAAACTGTTCCTTTTCCTTTTGCTCTAAAATCTCATACTTTGCTTCTTCTTCCATAATTTCTTCCAACGGAATACCTCCAGATGGATTCTGAGAGAGTCTAACGGCTAGCATTTTATCCTTTGGTACGAAAGCATACACTCCCCCAAGTGAAATCAAAGCAGCCACAAACAACAATAAACATATCCCTTGAAAGCTTGCTATATGATCGCAAATATATGCCGTTATCAGATAGATCAAAGAATGAGACACAGCCCATATAAGAAGAAGATAGGTGTACCTTCCAAAAATGGGAAAACTCTTGTTAATGAGAGGGGTCGCTGGGCTGAGTCCTTGACCAAGACATAAAACAACTACTTGAATCACAAAAATAGTCATGGCACTTGTAAAACCATTAATGGTGACAGCCATCACAGGCATAAGTGCCAAAAGAGAAAATAGCTTAAACTTCAGAATGTTAAAGGGATGAAATTTTAACCCCAACAATCCATACCCAACTTCTGCACACATCACGATAAAAAGAACAAGCGTTGTTTGAGCCATAATCCTATCAGCACTGATTCCTAGTTGATTGGAAAGGACAGAGGGTAAAAAAGCCAAAGAGAAATAAAAAGCCATCGCCGGAAAAAGGTAGAGGGCAAACAAGGCAGGAATGTTACGATTTTTAAAATCAAGCGACAGATAAAGATCCAAAAACTTTCGCTTGGGTGCCCTTTTTTCTAATGCTCTGACAAACTCCGGAGCTTCTTTTAGAGTTCTTCTGGCAATTGTTCCAAGCACGGCTACGCCTGAACCGATATAAAAAGGAATCTTCCAACCATTTTCTGGTGAGAGAAAAACACAAATGGCCCCGACGCCACAAGCAGCTAAACCACCAAAGGAACAGGTAGCTTCAACCAAGGCACTGCAGAAATAAACTTTGGGTTTTGGAACCGTTTCTGTGATGAAAACATCCGCTGCAATACATTCACCGCCTGAGGCAAATCCCTGAACAAGGCGAAGCGACAGGAATAGAACAGCTGACAAAGTCCCCCATTCCGCATAAGAAGGGATGTTAGGAATCAGAATGCATGAAATCGACATTAAAAATGTGGTTGATATCAGAACAGGAACGCGACCGATTGTATCGCCAATATAGCCCCAGAAAATGGCTGCAAAAGGACGAATACAAAAAGAAGAACAAAACATAAAAGCGACTAAAAGAGGCGTCAGAGATGAATTACTTGGAATAAAAATCTTTGTCAGAATAACAGTCAGATGAACAGCCAGCATCAAATCAAAGAAATCAAGAAAGTTCCCCATTAAAACAATGGCCACAGATTTTTTAACTTCAGGATTTAAAACAGAATCAACCGTATTTATTTGCATCCTCATTTTCCTCAGTTTTTGACTTCACACTATACAAAACTTACATTCCTCATATATCACAATTCGAGTAATATTAGCAAAACCATTTGAAATAAAGTTGAAATGTAAGAGAGGATGCAACTGGCAAAACTAAGAACCAGAAAATTTCTCAGGTGATGTTTGTCAAGCGTGATTGAATTTGTTAGCATTGTATAAAGTTTTATTAAAATATAATGCACTTATGACTGGGTTCGGTTTGGCACTACTTATTGGGATAATCCTCGCCAACATTGGCCTCTTTGTGTATTTCTATCAGCGCAACAGGCATCTTCATGTTTGCAACCAAGTCCTAAGAGCTGAAAACTATAATCAAACAACACTTCTGGGTAATCTCTCGTTTGCTTGGTGCTATTGGTTTGAAGGAGAGAGTTTTGTAACTTGCTCCTCATTTCTTCGAAAGCTCTTAAAGTTTGACGAGGAACAACTCATTCAATTAAATGATCTTTTCAAAATTCTTGGAGAATCAAACTTTAGCCCTTTTCAAAGAGCATTGAATCACCTGACTGATTTCAATGGAGAGTTCACCCTTCAAGTTCCTGCATTTGACGATTCACTCCACTTAGAAATTCGAGGGAGATGTATAGCTAACCCAACAAGAACGTCAGGATATATCAATTCCATTGCATCACAACGTCAAATGATTCTGCTTTGTCTTGCAGATGTAACGCAAGCTGCGCAAGAAAAAACCCAGTATCAGACTCTCCATAGGGAAAAAAATGAAGAAGCTGAAATGCTTCGAATCATTATTGATATTGCTCCATTAGCTCTATGGTATCGTGATGTTAATGGGCGAATTCAATATTGTAATGCAGCTTATGCTGGTGCTCTTGAGACAAGCACCCATCGAGTTGTCGCTGAGAACAGAGAACTCATTGATTCTCATCATTCAACAAACACCTACGATTTATCAAGAAAAGCTCTTGAAACGGGTAAACAGCAAATTTTAAGAACACACCTCGTGATTGCCGGACATCGACGCTTTATGGAAATAGCTGAAATTCCGATTCCTGAGACACGCCTCACAGTTGGTTATGCCATGGATATAACAGAAATCGAAGAAGCTGAACTCGATCTTTCTCATCATATTAATGCACACCAAGAAGTATTGGATCAGATTTCAGGACCCATTGCTATTTATGGTCCTGACACCCGTCTTAGCTTTTTCAACCATGCTTATGCCAGGATGTTTCAGCTGGACGAAGGATGGCTCTATAGCAAGCCAACCCTTGGTGAAGTATTAGAAAACCTAAGAGAAAGACGCAAGCTTCCTGAATACCCCAACTTCCCTGCGCACAAACGTGAACGACTCAATCTTTTTAATAATCTACTACAACCCATTCACGAAGTCCTAAATCAACCTGACGGTTTAACTTTAAGGGTCATCATTTCTCCTCATCCCTTGGGAGGGCTCCTTTATTTATTTGATGATATTACTGACAAACTTGCTTTGGAACGCGGATATAACACACTTGTTGCGGTTCAAAAAGAAACCCTCGACCATCTTTACGAAGGAATTGTCGTTTTTGGTAGCGACAACAAAGTGCGCTTATCTAATCCAGCTATCAGTAAAATTTGGCATCTATCTGATGAAGAAAGAGCCTCAGGAAAGCATATCAACGATCTATTGAAAGGCGTTGCTCCCTTGTTCAAAGACCCGAACGAGAGCAAAATTTGGCGAAAAAAGATGATGGATATTGTGAGCATGCGCCAAAACACGAATGGCAATTTCTTGCTTGAAAATGATCGAATGATTGAATACTCCTATATCCCTCTTCCTGATGGTTCTCATTTAATGAGTTTTGTTGATGTATCTGATAGATGGCGGTTTGAGCAAACACTTAAAGAAAGAACTCAAACCCTCGAAAGAACAGATCGACTCAAATCAGATTTTATTGCTCTCGTTTCTTACGAGTTACGCTCTCCTTTAAACACAATTTCTGGCTTTATTGAAATCCTTATCAATCAATACTTTGGACAGCTGAACGAACGGCAACTTGACTATTGTGGCGGCATATCTGAAGCCGCCGAAAGATTAATGAATCTCATCAATGATATGCTTGATCTAGCAAGTATTGAAGCGGGAAAACTGAGCCTTAATTACCAAGAGGTAGATCTATCCAAATTCTTAAATAGTGTCATTGATTTAGTCTATAACCGTGCCCACGACCAAGGGCTTGATCTTTCAATAGAAAATCTAAGTAACAATGAAATTATTTATGTCGATAACCGGCGTCTTAAACATGCGCTTTTCAACCTTTTGACCAATGCAATTAAGTTTACGCCTGCCGGAGGGAAAGTTACTCTGCAAGTCAAAGACGATTCCCTTAACGACAACTCTTTACTAATAACGATCAAGGATACTGGTGTTGGTATAAGCTTGGAAGATCAACATAAAATCTTTAATTTGTTTCAACATGGAGCAGTAACAAATAGCGCTCAGATAGGTGCAGGCCTTGGCCTATCTCTCGTCAAAAGCTTGATTGAATTACATGGCGGAGAAATATCTCTATCGTCTTCGATAAATGAAGGAACTTCAATTACGTGTCAGCTACCTGCTCGTCCTGCAACGCTCTGAATAGCATTTTCTCTGATCAACAAAATTCCAATGCGTCGATTTTGAGGTGCACGTGGATCATTCTTAACATAAGGCTCAGTGGCTTCTTTACCAATCACAGACTGAAATCTTTCGTTATTAACCCCATTCTCCTCCAAAAAGCGGCGACACGTATTCGCGCGATCAACAGATAACTCCCAATTGCTATAGTTATACGTATCTGCATAAGGGGTTGCATCGGTATGCCCGGTTATCGATATTTTATTGTGAACTTTTTCAACAATCTGAGTCACAGCGCGAAGCAAAGCTATTGTATGAGAGTGCATAGAACTGCTGCCAGATGGAAACATTGATCTTTTATCTTGATCGATGATCTGTAATAAAAGCCCTTCAGGTCGTATTTCAACAACCAAATGGGCCATTAAATCTTTAAGTTCTGGGTTTTCCTTCATAATATTCTTTAGTTCCTTGGTGAGCCCGACAAACTGCTGCTGCTCGTGCCTTTGAGCTTCATTTAGATTATCCTTGTCTTTGTCTTTATCTTTGTCTTTATCTTTGTCTTTGTCTTTATCTTTGGTATTATCCTTATCCTTTTCTTTATCCTTTTCTTTATCTTTATCTTTATCTTTATCTTTATCTTTATCTTTATCTTTGGTCTTATCTTTAGAATTGTCGTCTTCTTTACTTTTCTCTTTGTCTTTGTCCTTATCTTTGTCGTGGGTTTTATCTTTATTTTTATCTAAAGATGCTTTGTTATTGACCAAATCCTCTTTCTCTTTAGCCAACACTTCCTTCGTTTTATCCTCAATTTTATTCTCTTTAGTATCTTCTTTATCTGATTTCTGCTGTGCTTCTTGTGCCAGGTTTGTGCTACTGGCTGATGCTTGTTTTTTCTTATCTGCGTCTACATCATCCGGTTGGTCATCCATCTCCTCACTAGCCGCTTTTTGATAGCTAGCCTCATCACCACTTTTTCCATCACTATTATTTTCACCAGTTACGTTAATACCTGCCATCATACCAGCACTGCCATCTCGCGCGTGCATATTGACAAAGTTAGGAGAAAAATAGTCAGCAATTCCTTTTTTTTGCTCCTCAGTCGTCACATTCACCAACCACATCAACATAAAAAATGCCATCATCGCGGTTACAAAGTCAGCATAGGCAATCTTCCAACTACCACCGTGATGCGCAGGTCTTACCTTTTTTCCTTTTCTCTTTATAATGATGATGGGTTTTAATTTAGGCGGTGCCATTCTCTAGACATCCTTGATGTTAGATACAGCTTTCTCTAACTCTGCAAAGGTTGGCCTATGATGTGGTTCTATTGTTTTGCGCGCATACTCCACAGCAATAAGGGGAGGGTAACCTCCCAGATAAGAGTTTATTCCCGTTTTTAAGCAGCTCAAATAACTCTTCTCTGCGTCATGAAGCGTTTTTATAAAGTTACCGATTGGTCCCACAAAACCATAGGATAATAAAACACCCAGAAAAGTTCCAACAAGAGCACCACCTATCAATTTTCCCAAAATTTCAGGCGGTTGGCTAATCGACCCCATTGTGTGAATAACACCCAAAACAGCAGCAACAATACCCAATGCTGGCATACCATCAGCCATGTTTTGAAATGCAGAAATAATCAAGTGTGACTCTTGTTCTAAGCTTTCCAACTCCTCATCCATAATTGATTCCATCTGTTGAGGGTTCTCACTTCCCATACTTAAAAGACGCAAATAATCACAAAGAAAACTAACAGCTTTTTCATCTTTTAGAAACTTAGGGAACTTCTGAAACATGCTGCTTTCCTCAGGTTTATCAATGTGAGGATCTAAAAATAACATTCCTTTACTTTTTACAGCCTTGATAAGGGTAAAAAGCAAAACCAAAAGTTCCAAATAATCTTTCTTGGAATATGTTGCCCCTGAAATGGCCCGTTTAAAATTAGGAAGCATAGCAGACAAAACAGAAGTTGGATTGCCTATAATAAAAGCTCCTGTTGCAGCTCCTAAAATGATAACAAATTCAAAAGGCTGCCACAAAACGTTCAAGTGCCCACCTGAGGCTGTATACCCCAAAAGAACGGACACAATAACAAGAAATACACCTATAAATAATTTCATCTATATAATTCAACAAAATTCCAACTACTATCCCTAGTAGAGCAGGATTTAGTTAGTTTTTTCTTAATTTATCAATAAAATTAAGAAAATTAGAAATAAATATAGGATCGAATAGGCAAAGAGAGACGAAGAAGAGTATTTTGAAAAATAGACTGCTATTGAAAGCACAATAAATCCCCCCCCAAGAACAGTTGTAATAAATAAGTACAAAGAACCACCCATCCCCAAATAGTACGGAAGATAGGATGATAAAACAGTTAGAATAGCGTACAAAAGAATCTGTGATTTAGTCTCTTGCTCTCCTTTCAAGCAAGGCAACATAGGAATACTAGCACGATTATAATCGTCGATACAATTAAGTGCCAAAGCCCAAAAGTGCGCAGGTGTCCATAAAAAAATAATTAAAAACAATGACCACGCTTCAATCGAAGTTGAATTCATAACGGCAGCCCATCCAACAACAGGAGGCAACGCTCCAGCTATTCCTCCGATAACAATATTTTGAGGCGTTCGTGGTTTTAAGATAGCAGTATAGACAATCACATAAAAAAATATGGAAAAAGCCAGCCAAAATGCAGCAACAGCATTCACCGCAACCAGCATAGTCAAAACAGAACCACAGGATAAGATCATCCCCAAAGCAAGCGCTGAATCAGGATCCACTCGACCAGCCGGCAATGCTCGATTAGCCGTTCGTTTCATCAAAGCATCTGTGTCTTTTTCCCACCACATATTTAAGCACCCTGAAGCCCCTGCTCCTATTGCCAAACTTAAGATAGCTGCAAAACCAATAACGGGATGAATTTTACCAGGCGCCAAAAATAGACCACAAAACCCTGTAAAAACAACCAAAGACATAACCCGTGGCTTTAAGAGCTCCCAATAGTCAGAAAAAGTAGGGTTATAGATACAAACCTGTTCCATCTAAGCGTTCGGTACTGGGGGTTGTGTCTCAAAAGTATGAAAAGCAGGCGGAGAAGATACAGTCCATTCCAACGTTGTAGCCCCTTCCCCCCATGGATTATCAGGACAAGGTTTTTTGTCATAGAAAATACGAAAGAGAACATAGAAAAAAAACAAAGCAGCAAAACCAGAAAGAAATGCCCCAAGAGAAGAAACGTAGTTCCACCCCGAAAAGGCATCTGGATAATCAGGAATACGACGCGGCATCCCGGCTAGACCCAAAAAATGCATCGGAAAAAAGGCAACGTTGACACCGACAAACGTCAACCAAAAATGAATTTTTCCAAGAGTTTCATTATATTGATAGCCTGACATTTTGCCAATCCAGTAATAAAATCCAGCGAATAGGCCAAAGACCGCTCCCATTGACAAAACATAGTGAAAATGGGCAACCACGTAATAGGTATCGTGTAATACAACATCCACTTCACCATTAGCTAATACAACGCCCGTTAGCCCGCCGATTGTAAATAACAGAACAAATCCCATAGAAAAAAGCATAGGTGTTTTAAAGGTAATGGACCCACCCCACATAGTAGCAATCCAACTAAAAACTTTGATACCCGTTGGAACGGCAATAACCAATGTGGCTATTGTAAAATAAGCTCTGACCGATGCATCAAGACCAACGGTGAACATATGATGTGCCCAAACCACAAAGCCCAAAACGCCAATAGATACCATCGCATAAGCCATTCCCAAATAGCCAAAAACAGGCTTTTTTGAAAAAGTCGAAATCACATGACTAACAATCCCAAAAGCAGGAAGAATCATAATGTAGACTTCTGGATGACCAAAAAACCAGAAAAGGTGTTGAAAGAGAACAGGATCTCCACCACCAGCTGGATCAAAAAAGGTGGTGCCAAAATTTCGGTCCGTTAAAAGCATGGTGATACCACCCGCCAAAACAGGGACAGCCAAAAGAAGCAAGAACGAAGTAATCAGAATTCCCCATACGAACAGGGGCATTTTATGAAAAGTCATCCCAGGGGTTCTCATATTAAAAATGGTCGTAATAAAGTTAATCGCCCCCAAAATCGAGGAAGCCCCCGCCACATGTAAACTTAAGAGCATAAAATCAACAGAAGGTCCATGATGCCCAATAAGTGAGCTTAAAGGCGGATAAAAAGTCCATCCTGTTCCAGGCCCTGTTTCCGTAACAGAGGCTAATATCAAAAGAATAAAGGAGGGAACCATTAGCCAAAAACTAACGTTATTTAATCTTGGAAAAGCCATGTCAGGGGCACCAATCATAATCGGCACAAACCAATTCCCAAACCCACCAATCAACGCCGGCATAATCATAAAGAAAATCATCAACAGACCATGAGCTGTAATGATCACATTATAAAGCTGATGATTCCCACCCAAAACCATCCCGCCTGGATGCATCAATTGTGCTCTGATAATCATGGATAAAGCGCCACCAAGAAAGCCGGCAACAACCGCAAATATAATATAGAGTGTTCCTATATCCTTATGGTTTGTGGAGAGAAGCCAGCGCTGCCAACCTGTTGGATGATGTGGATGCTCTTGTTGATCTGTCATGTTATTCCTTTGCTCTTTAGCCATTCATCATACTGCGCTTTTGAGACAACGTGAATAGCAATTGGCATAAAACCGTGACGCGTGCCGCAAAGCTCTGAACATTGACCGTAATAGACTCCTTCTTTCGCGATTCTGAACCATGTCTCATTAATACGACCAGGAACCGCGTCTTTCTTGATCCCAAGAGAAGGGACTGCAAAACTATGCAACACATCTGTTGATGTCACAAGGATACGAACCGTTGTATTGACTGGCACCATCGCACGGTTATCAACTTCTAAAAGTCGCAGTTGACCTGGCTTCAGGTCTTTGTCTTCGATCATATAACTGTCGTAGGTGAACGTTTTAGAGACATCATTTTGAGGATATTCATAAGACCAATACCACTGGTGAGCAATGACTTTGATCGTCATCTGAGCGTCTTGAGGTTTGTCGAGATGAAAAAGAAGTTTGATAGAAGGAATACCAATCATGATAAGAATCACAACAGGAAGCAGCGTCCAAATAATTTCAAGAATAACGTGATGAGAAGTTTTGCTAGGAATAGGATTTCGCGAAGCCCTGAATTTATAAATAACCCACCCAAGCAACAACGCCACAACAACTGCAACACTTCTAATGATATACAGTAAAAGAGTGTGCAGTTCGGTAATCCCCTCCATCATAGGGGATGCTGCCGGTTGAAAATTTATTTGCCAGGGTTCTGGAGCAGAGGCCATGGCCGTTGTCGTCATCGCGAAGCCCGAAAGGGCTGTGGCGATCCAGTTGTATTTTTTCTGGATTGCCGCGTCGCTACGCTCCTCGCAATGACGAAGACTGTCACCACGAGACACCACACTGTCATTCTCGCATTTATTGCGAGAATCTTTAGATCCTCGGAACAAGTCCGAGGATGACGAAGGTAGATTATGTGTTGAGTCCAATACCATCTTGTTTTGTTGCCTAAAAAATACACAGCATTATTATGCCACGGAATATGCCGAAAACGGAAATATTTTTGGATTGACTAAAGATGAAACAATGCCCCATGACTTGGGATTTCTTTTAGTTCTTCTCTTAGCTCCACCTCAACATGCCACAGATCCCATTGTTGTTGTAACCTCAGCCAAAAAGAAGCTGTGTTTCCACAAAACTTAGCCAACTTTAAAGCCATCTCGGGTGTAACAGATGATTTCTCTGCCAAAATTCTGTGAAGCGCTTGTCTAGAGATGCGAAGCTGTTTTGCAGCTTCAGTCACAGAGATTTCTAAAGCAGGCAAAACGTCATCTTGAATAATAGCCCCAGGATGCGTAGGAGGACGTCCTGGTCGCTGATTGATTATATATTCATGCCTCATGGTTTTTCTCCTTGTTAATGGTACTGTTCTAGATCAACCAAATAAACATGTTGATCTTGCCATTCAAATGTCAGACACCACGGACCATTAACATGAACACTAAAGCGTTTTGGTTTGCTATGCAGTCCATGAAAATTAAATCCAGGGATATTCAGGTCTTGAAGATCTTCTGCTTGGTCTAATGCATCGAGCCTTCTTATGATTCTCTTTTGCAAAGAAAGTCCTACTTTAGAAGATTTCCCTGTTAGAAATAACTCTCTTAAGTCTTTATGTCTAAAGCTTTTAATCATGTATAAAGTGTATCGTTTTAGTTTACACTTGTCAAGTTCGAGTTTACGCATTTAATCTTCAATAGCACAATTATAAGTATTTCATCAAATACATTAACCGTTGATTAATATATTTCATGTAAAAATATACAAATGATTATTTAGTTGAGTATTATTCGGATGATTTACAAAATTTTTACAATTATTTGTCTTGTTATTTTAACAATTCCCGTGAACGCGAGTACAGAGCCACATCAGATATTATCTTCAAGTGATGAAGGAACTCCTAAGGGAAGCGTTGGTTCAAGTGCTGATAGTACACCTGTAAAACCCAGACCAATAGAGACTCCAGTTCAGCTACTTTCGGAAGCAACTAGAAAATACAAAGAACTAGCAGCTGCAGGGGTAAAACCGATTGTTAATGAAGCAATATCAAATCTCTTTGAAAGAGCAGCGATTGGTTTTTATGCATCTGAAGAGGTTGAAAGAGCTGCAAAAGCTTATATAAATGCCGCAATCACGACAGCTGACTTGAAGAGAAAAGAGGCATTATACGTTATGTCCTCTGGTTGCTACACAGAAATTGGAATGTCTGAAAAGGCACAAGAAACGGCAGACGCGCAAAGAAAAATGGCCCTCACGCGAGCAAAAAGAGGGAGCGCTGCGAGTCAACCTGTTGTTGTCGAAGCTCAGCAGCCTATGCTTCCTTTTATAGGTCGTCGCCCGCATGAATCACCGCCATCGGTATTGCCAGCGCAAGAGGAGGAAAGTGTTTCTGCCGGCAAACCATTAACTTTAGCAGACAGACTTCAAGCTACCGGAGATCCTCTCGAAAAAGCAAAACTTTATGTAAAATCTGCTAATCAGTTTAGATCGAAAGGAGAACATGAGTCAGCAGCAGTGTTTTATTTGAAGGGAGTCTCTTTCAGTGGAGATGACAAAGCTAAAATATTTTTAACAAAGAATGCTGGGGAACAATTTTTATTGGCTGCAGAGAAAGAACCTGCGGGTAATGTAGAAAAACAATCACTGCTTCACCAGAATGCAGGGGAATGTTTTAGTCGTATTGAAGATTTTAGAAAAGCAGCAGAATGCTATGGTATTGCTAAGGAATTAAGACTAGACCTTTCCAGAAAAGAATTGCTCACTAGAAAAATAGAGATGTGTTATCGACCAGATCAATCAGCTGCAGCAGTTGTGGATGTTGCTGCTTCTCAAAAATCTACTATGAAAACCGTTGTTAGTCAAAGGCCTACATCAGCAGAATATTTACGAAAAGCTGAAGAACTTTTTGCAAAAGGGATAAAAGTAAAGCCCTTGGTCTTTGGCAAAGATGACTATAAGCAAGCCTCAGCTCTCTTTGGGGAAGCAGCAGGTCTCTTCTTCTTGGGTGGAGATCATGGAAGGTCTGGAGAAGCTTATTATCAGACAGCAAAAGCAAGAGTTAAAAGTCTTGAACAAGAAACAGCCACTGACAAAGAAGCCTCGGAATTATTTGAAGCAGCAGGAAGGCAATTTGCCTTAGGGGGAAGAGATGCAGAAGCTGCGAAATCTTATGAGAGAGCTCTGGATAGAACGCATTCAACGCAAGAAAGGGCTAGGTTATCTGGTTTAGCTTTAGCACTCTACACAAAGGTCAATGACACGAGTGGAATTAAACGAATAGCAAAAGAGAAACAAAGATACGAAGCTCGTTTGCAATACGTGAGAGATGAAACCGAAGCTGATCGAAGATCAGAAGAAATGGCAGCTGAAAATAGACGCTTCCGCGAGTTGCATATGCGTACTCTTGGTCTTGTGCTGCCAGATGGCACAGGCAATCGAGATTTACCTTGGCCCATTATAGAGACTAGGTATAAAGAGTTAACAACAGGTGCAAGAGCAAAATATTTAACAAATCTTCCAGAAATTCAGGAAGCTTACAAATGGCTTGATGCGATGACAACAAAGTCTTAATCAAATTTTCATGATTAACGACTTAGAATGCTACTCAACAACCTTAGGCACGGCAAACATATTGTGCTGAGACGCCGTTGCATTCGATAGAATCGCGTCGACTATATTGCCGTCGGTGACGATGTCTTCGCGCTCTTCCATCAACTGTTCGTTGGTACAATCCAAGTCAATGCCGTCTGTGTTGACAGCATTCAACTGATCAATCCAGCTCATGATTGAATTCAGCTGATCAGCTATTTGCTCATGCTCGCCTTCCTCGATTTTGATGCGAGAAAGCCTAGCGATTTTTTTGACATTTTCTTTGGTTAGGGACATAAAGAGACCTCATATTTTCAATTGGCACCATACTGGCGCATGATCGGATGGTTTGTCTAGCCCCCTTGGCAGTGGATCAACATTGCAATCTGTAACACAATCACTGGCCATAGGGGACAGCAACAGATGATCAATTCTGAGCCCTTCGTTATTTGCATACCCTTGCGATCTATAATCCCACCAACTAAAAGGGCCAATACCCTGGTGAAAAATTCGAATGGCGTCTTGATAACCCAAATTCAAAAGGCTTCTAAAAGCGCTGCGCTCTTGGTTTGAGCATAGAATTTTATCTCTCCATGCCTCTGGGTGGTGCACATCCATGTCCATTGGAGCAATGTTATAATCTCCACCCACAACACAAATTTCTTCGAATTCTAAAAGCTGTTCCATGTGCTGGCGGAGTTTCCCCATGAAATCTAATTTATAAGCGTATTTATCACTGCCTACTTCTTGACCATTGGGAACATAAACAGAGGCAACACGAATAGAACCAGTCACAGCTTCGATGTATCGTGCTTGTTCATCGTCTGAAAAAGTTGGGAGACCACAAACCACATCCTCTAATGGTTTTTTGGACAGAATAGCAACCCCGTTAAAGGTCTTTTGACCATGAGTGGCTACATTGTAACCCAGATCCTCGATCTCTTGTCTTGGAAAGGCCTCATTCATGCATTTCAGTTCTTGCAACAAAACCACATCGGGTTGATTGTCCGTTAGCCACTGAGACACAATGGGAAGGCGCATTCGAATTGAGTTCACATTCCAAGTGACAATTTTCATCAGTGTGCTGCTCTGGCTTTATGCACTTCTACGATTTCCGGCCAATTTATTCTGATAGATTTCCCTTCCTCAAAGCTTTTTGCGCCTGCCCAATCTGCAATAAAAGTTCCTAAGAGATCTGCGAGAACTGCTGGATCAGCTGTAATAACGCCAACTTCACGGTTATATTTCAGAGAAGGCGGATAGAAATTACAGGAACCAATGCAGGCTACCTTATCGTCAATCACAACGACTTTTGGATGCATGTAATGGTCCGTGTTAAATCGCACCTCTCCGCCTGCTTGAATGAGTTGTTCCTGGCAGGGGTTATTAACATCTTTGTCGCCATTAAAAGGAAATGGTCCCATCAAAAGATTGACTTTAACCCCGGCTTTAGCTTTTGTGCACAGCAAGGTTGTCATCTCAGGGTCACTAAAGCCTTGTTGGTAAATGCTGATGCTGTGCGTTGCGCTCTCAATCAGCGCATGCAGTTTTTGGATTTGATTGTCGGGACCCCAAACAAGATTGGGGTTCTGAGGGGTGATTACAACATTATTCCAATCCGCTTCAAAAACGGCTTGAATTTCAGTCAGTTCTGCAGCGTATTTTTCTTTGGTTAATACCAAACCAAAATCTCTGGTAATGTAAGCTGACCCAATATCCCAGTTGGTAGACATCACAACAGCATATTGATCGTCAACGAGCAGAACTTTGTGATGGGCTTGTGCTTTGTCAGAGATGTCTGAAAAGCGTTTTGGAAGGGAATGAATCTCAATTCCAGCATTTCTTAATTTTTGTAATTGAGGATCTTTGTCTGCGTCGGGAACTGTTTTGCCTGGATATTGAAAGACTTTCATTTCTTTGATGACGCGAACTGCGACACCACGTGTCCTGGCCGTTACCAATTTATCAACCAGCATGTCACTGGTTAGTGTGTACATCACAAGATCAATTTTTGTTTTTGCACAGTCAATCATTTCTCCAAGGAGAGCCATTCCATTAACATTACGCGTGTCATCTGGAAAAACAATTAGACCGCTTTTGGGGCAGCTAGCTGGTAGAAAAATTTCTTCTGCGGCTTGAGAGTGAGCAAAAAAGACAACGAATAGAAAAAGAGAAGCAAAAAACGTTAATGAACTTAGCTTTTTTTTCATTTTTATTTTCCTTAAATTTAGAGAGAAAAAGAATTTCCACAACCACAAGAGGATGCTGCGTTTGGATTTTTAATGACAAATGATGCTGAGGATAAATCTTCAACGTAGTCTACCTGGCTGCCATCCAAAAGCCCCAGAGAGATTTCATCAATGATAACTGAAACATCATCTTTTCCAAAAACAAGGTCATCTGGCAGCAATGCATCGTCAAGGACAAAGCCATATTGAAAACCTGAACAACCTCCACCCGAAACACGAATGCGCAAACGCAATATTCCAGAAGAATTTTCGGTCTGTATCAAAGTTGAAATACGAGCTGCTGCCGAATCTGTAATAGTTAATTGCATTTTACACCCTTTTTTTACTCTGCACAGAAATGAAAACAATGCTATAAATAACGATATTATATTGCAATTTAATTATTTTTGGAAGGAGTAATGAACAGTGGCTGGATCTGTGAATAAAGTGATTTTGGTGGGTAATCTTGGCAAGGACCCTGAAATTCGCCATACATCTGATGGCTTTAAGATTGTTAATTTTTCTATTGCTACAGGTGAGTCTTGGAAAGACAAAGTCACCGGTGAGCGCAAAGAAAAAACAGAATGGCATCGTATCGTTGTGATGAATGAGCATCTTTCTGATGTAGCTGAAAAATATCTAAGAAAAGGCTCAAAGGTCTTTGTTGAGGGACAACTCCAAACGCGTAAGTGGACGGACCAAAATGGTCAAGAGCGTTATACAACAGAAGTTTTGCTGTCTCGTTTTAAAGGAGAAATGACTCTTTTGGATAGCAAAGGTTCTGGTGGAGGCGGTCAGGATTATGAGAGCTCTGGCTCACCTGCTGAATCGCAGGCACCAGGGAATTACGCTGATTTGGATGACGATGTTCCGTTTTGATGTATAGACTACCATAGCAAATAAAGATCTCTGGATCGCCACGCTCCTCCGCTCGCGATGACGAAAATGGAAGAGCGCCTTGCGGGGAGCTATACTGTGTGGCAATCTAGAGATCTTGAAATATTTCGGGCAGAAGGAACAAAACATGAAAGATAAGAATTTCTGGGTTGGCATCATCATAGCCGTAGTGCTTGTGACTCTATACAAATGCACTCCTTCAACAAAACCTAAGCAAGATCAAACAGAAGAGGCTTCTCTTACGCTTCTCGATTTGAATTACACATCCACAAAGCCAACAAAGTCAGTGCCTGATACTCCTTTTGCCGTTTATAAGAAAGTTGGAGATGATCAGTTTGAAGAAAAACAAATCCAACTAGCAGATTACAAAGGAAAGCCAGTTATCCTTCATTTTTGGGCAACATGGTGCAATCCTTGTGTGGCTGAGTTACCAAAATTTGATGTTTTAGCAAGCAACCAGGAGGTGCACTACGTAGCAATTGCTACAGAGAATCAAACGCCACAGTTTATTGCAGCCTTTTATAAGCAAAAGTCGATTAAAAATTTAACAATTGCAATAGATCCACAATCAACGCTGATACAGGCAATGCAGATTAAAGGCCTGCCATCCACAGTCTTTATTAACAAAGATGGACAAGAAGTTGGGCGTATTAGTGGCCCTATAGAATGGGATGACAAAAAAGTCGTTAACCTTTTATTAGCACAATTAGCTTAATATATATTGTACATGATCTATTTTCTGGCAGGAGGCCACTTATGCGAAAAATTAGGAATACTTTAAAAGAATTTGGCGTTGTCTCTAAATTCATACATTGGTTCATGGCTTTTGTTATCATAGGAATGCTTGTTGTTGGATTTATCATGGCTGATATGCAGCCTTCGTCTTTGAAATGGACGACTTATACGCTGCATAAATCAACAGGTGTTCTTTTAATAATGCTTTTGGCATTTCGTTTGGTATGGCGTCTATCGAATCCTACGCCGCGAATAACAGTAAATGGTTTAAAAGGGATTTTTGCGCGTATGAGCGTGTATGTTTTGTATGCAGCGATGGCAACAATGGTAATCAGTGGTTTTATCATGTCTGATGCGGGAAGATATACCATCAGCTTTTTCAATCTCTTTACCATTCCTTATGTATTTGAAGAAAGCCATGAGCTTTCAAAATTTGCAGGTCAAGTTCACACTAATGCTGCCTTTGCTTTGATTGGGTTTTTGTTTTTACATGTGTTCGCTGCTTTTTATCATCACCTTATTTTAAAAGACACGGTATTGGTTCGAATGCTGCCGAAGAAAAGATAACACCTATCACCTTGCTTTAAGCAATTCTATCACGTTGCTGCTAAACTCCGGATGGTTAGCTAATAATGTTTGACGGCCTTCAGATCCAATTGCCGCCTTTATAGTTGCAACGCATTTTTCTTCTTCATCTTCTAAGTCACCAATAGTCTCAGCCATAGTATCTAGCAAAAGAAACGCTACAGAGGCTCGTTCACTTTTTATCGTCTTATTCATATTCACTGGCACACTTGCAGCTCTTCCCATGAAACCTTCTTGCAAGTTTCGCTCATCAGCCAAACGACTTAATTTATTGATAACTTCTTTTACTTCCTCTGTCATACCAAGAATAGCATCATCCGCAACAGAAGTTGCTGTTCTTGCTCTTGCGGCAGCAGTTTGCTGAGGATCGTCATCTAAAGGATCCATTGCATATGAATAGCTGATCAATAAAAATAGAACAATCATTAAATTGACAATAAATTTATTCATGAACAAAACTCCAACTTTTATTATTTATATTAATAGTAGTAAATAAAAGTTAATAATTCGTTGTTTTCTAATTAAAAACCACTCCTACTTGCATCCACCCTCATATATGGTAAAGTGTTGAAACTGAATTACCATCGACGGAACCTTGAGTTGAATATGAAAGCCCTGACTGATCTGACCCTGACAGAAGCACGTGAAGCTCTTTTAAATAAAAAATGTAGTGCAGTTGATTTAACCCAAGCCTTTATTGATCGCATGGAAAAACACAAAGATCTGAATGCTTACATTACAGAAACGCCTGAAATTGCTCTGGCTCAAGCCAAGGAATCTGATCAGCGCATCGCCGAAAACAAAGCAAGACCACTTGAGGGATTACCTTTGGGTATCAAGGATCTTTTTTGCACAAAAGGGATTAGAACAACAGCTGCCTCAAAAATCTTAAGCAATTTCGTGCCCCCTTATGAATCAACCGTCAGTCAAAACCTTTTGGATGCAGGCGCTGTCTTTTTGGGTAAAACGAACATGGACGAGTTCGCTATGGGATCGGCCAACATCACCAGTGCTTTTGGTCCTGTTATCAGTCCATGGAAAAAGAAAAGCAATCCAGGTAAACAAATTGTCCCAGGCGGATCATCGGGTGGATCAGCCGCTGCCGTTGCAGCACACCTTGCTCTTGCAGCGACAGCCTCTGACACGGGAGGATCGATTCGTCAGCCAGCAGCCTTTTCTGGTCTTGTTGGCATTAAACCTACTTATGGTCTTTGCTCACGTTACGGAATGGTTGCCTTTGCGTCATCGTTGGATCAAGCAGGCCCACTGACCCACACTGTTCGAGACGCCGCTTTAATGCTCCAAACAATGGCAAGCCATGACAAAAAAGATGCCACGTCTTTGAATGTGAAAATCCCGGATTATCTTTCGAATTTATCTCCCAGCGCCAAGGGTTTAAAAGTTGGAATTGTAAAAGAATACTCAGAGAACTTAAATGAAGATGCTCAAAAGCTTTTACAAAAAGGAATGGATTGGCTCGTACAAGCTGGAGCGACAATCCACCACGTAAGCCTTAAAACAACGTCTTATGCCTTGCCGACCTATTACATTATAGCCCCTGCTGAAGCATCCTCTAATCTCGCACGTTATGATGGGGTGCGTTATGGTGTACGTGTTGAAGGCAAAACATTAGACGAATTATACGAAAATACCCGTCGCGAGGGATTTGGAGAAGAAGTCAGACGACGCATTATGATTGGGACCTATGTGCTCTCAGCAGGTTACTATGACGCCTATTACCTCAAAGCTCAAAAAGTTCAAAAACTCATCACGCAAGATTTTGAAAACACGTTTAAAGAGGTTGATGTCTTACTAACGCCAACAACGCCAACAGCGGCTTTTGCCCTTGATGAAAGACCAACCGATCCGGTGACCATGTATTTGAATGATATATTTACAGTGACCGTAAACCTAGCCGGTCTTCCTGGAATTTCTGTGCCAAGCGGTGTTGATAATGATGGCCTGCCTCTTGGATTGCAATTGATTGGCCCTCATTTATCCGAACAAACCTTATTCAATATCGCAGCTGTGTTAGAAGACGCCGCTGATTTCAAAAAACATATCCAAATTGGCGAGTAGCACGATGACTGATAATACCAACTTAGTAAAAGGCAACACAGGTTTGTGGGAAGTCGTGATTGGCCTTGAAGTTCACGCTCAAGTTAGCTCGAAAGCGAAACTATTTAGTGGCAGTGCTACTGAATTTGGCGCTGATCCGAACACACAAGTCAATTTTTTAGATGCCGGTATGCCTGGCATGCTCCCCGTCATTAATGGATATTGTGTTGATCAAGCCATCAAAACAGGTTTGGGCTTGAATGGTATTCTCAATCTTGTCTCCGTCTTTGATCGTAAAAACTATTTCTATGCTGATTTGCCCACTGGTTATCAGATTTCTCAATTTACACGCCCCATTGTCACAGGTGGATATTTAGATATTGATTTGGAAGATGAAAAAACGAAACGTGTCAATCTGACTCGAATTCATATTGAACAAGACGCAGGGAAAAGCACGCACGATCTGCACCCTTCTCTCTCGTACATCGATTTGAACAGGGCTGGTATTGCGCTCATGGAAATTGTCTCAGAACCAGAAATGAGATCTTCTCAAGAAGCCATGGCTTATGTAAAAAAACTACGCTCGATCCTACGGTATTTGGGTAGTTGTGATGGGAATATGGAGCAAGGAAGCCTTCGAGCCGATGCGAATATTTCTTTAAGACGCCCAGGAGAACCTCTTGGCACACGCGCAGAAATCAAAAATGTGAACTCCGTTCGATTTTTAGGGCAAGCGATTGAATATGAGATTCAACGTCAACTTGAAATTTTAGAAGACGGCGGAGAAATTATCCAAGAAACACGCCTTTTTGATCATATCAAAGGAGAAACAAGATCCATGCGTAGCAAAGAAGACGCGCATGATTATCGTTATTTTCCAGACCCCGATTTAAAACCATTGATTCTAACCCAAGAGCGCATTGAAAAAATACGCACAACCATGCCAGAACTACCAGATGATAAAAAATCGAGATTCATAAACGATTATGGGCTTTCACCTTATGATGCCAGTGTTCTAGTAGCAGAGCAAGAAACGGCGTTCTATTATGAAGATGTGGTCAAGGCATCGACGTCCACTGATAAACGTCAAGCCGCTAAATTAATTGCGAATTGGTTGATTAGTGAAGTATTTGGGGCAATGAACAAACAAAGTGTTTCCATATCATCCCTTCCCTTTAAGAAAAACGATCTGGCAACGCTTGTTGACCTTATTATTGATGGAACCATCTCTGGCAAAATTGCCAAAGATGTCTTTATCAAAATGTGGGAAACGGGAAAATCACCCAAAGACCTTGTCAAAGACCTTGGGCTTCAACAAATTTCTGATCCATCGATTATTGAAAAAACAATTGAACAGATCCTGAATGATTATCCAGACAAAGTTGCTGACTATAGAGAAGGAAAAGTTCAGTTGTTTGGTTTCTTTGTTGGGCTTGTCATGAAAGTATTGCAAGGAAAAGCAAACCCAGGGCTTGTGAATGAAATTCTCAAAAAGAAACTGTGATAAAAGCATCACAACATTGTTTCTCTCCCTTTGTGTTTTCAATACACAGCCTTGCATATCTAAGCGAGATCCAGCACTATTGCGCTAATGTTTTTAGATACATTTAATTAAAATGGGAGAGAATAATATGAAAAAGGGAACCCACCCAGTTAGGCTTCTCGCGTATGTTGCAGCCGGCTGTTTGCTCTACACGACGAGCATGACTCAGGTCCGCGCTGATGCACAAGCACCAACGTTAAAAATGAATGGATACACTATTGTTAACGCTGCTTCAGCCAAACAACAACGAAGCGACAATGGCAAAGGCGGATCAGAGCCATACATTGGAATTGGCGCATCTGATCTTTATTTCACAGTAACTGGTAAAGCTGCCAATGGAATGGAATACAAGTATCGTATTAACTTTGAAACCATTCCTGGATCAAGTGCTTACGTCAACAAGAACTACGTTGAGGTCAATGGCAATTTTGGTACTTTGCAAGCTGGTGCTGTAACCGGCCCAGACGATACAATGCCTGAAAGCGGTGCTAATTTAATTGGCGGTGCAAACGGTATCGATGGCACCATGAATTGTATGTACAATTATTCAGCAGGCGCCATTAAAGGTGTTAATTTTGTTGGTGAAACAAAAAAAGCAACCAAGGCTGTTTTTTATAGCCCTGAAGTCATGGGTTTCCAACTTGGTTTTGCTTTTACACCGAACACATCCCACATGGGTGATGCAAACAGAAATAATGCCATGATTGGTGATGCGCCAACCGTTGGAAACTCAAGTGGAATTTACCCTGCTTACAAAACCCTTGCTCCTTATGGAACACGCAACATGACGTTGGGTTTGACTTACAAAGGTTCTGTAGATAAGTGGTCTTATGCCTTTGCAGTTGTGGGCGTGACTGAAAAAAGTCATTATGTTGATCCAGCTCAATTTGGACAACGTCAAATTACTCTTAAGAACGCAAGGTCCTATCAACTTAGCGGAAGCATTGGTTACGACAAGTGGAAAGTTGCCGCAGGTTGGATTGATAACGGCAAATCTCGCTTACCGAAAGATAACACGCTTGCTCGCTATACTTCCGGCTCGAATGCAGGAAAACTTCTCTTGGGTGACGCACATCTAGGGAATGCAGGTAAGGCTTGGAACGTTGGTACAAGCTACACTGTAGGCGCGTACCAATTTGCTACAGCCTATCACCGCACAGATCGCAGAACAGATGCTACTGGTAATGCATCCAGCGATATCATCGCAACTTCGGTTGACCTTAGCGCTTTGCAAGGGTTGAAAGTGTTTGGTGAAGTTGACTTTATTAGGACAAAAACCAATGCAAACGCAGTGGCCGTTCAACAGCAATTCATGGCAATTGATGGCAAGGGAAACCAAGCCATTTCTAATAACTCTGGTGCCGTTTTTGTCGTAGGTACAAAAGTTAGCTTCTAAGTTTAATATTTAAGTCCCTCTTAGACAGGCACCCGAAAGAGTGCCTGTCTTTATTTATTGTTGGGGCTCACCTTATAGTGTATAAGGTTGAGAGCAAGCGAGCCAATATAGGAGATTATTTCTTGTCCTCAGTGTGTTTACGTCCCCTTTTCAGCCTTTTTATTCTTTTAACGTTGTGCGCTTGTTCGGACAACATCCAAAAAGAAACAAAGGCGCCTGTTGACAAAGAAGACCAACGCAAACTTGGTTTTGGCTCTATTGCAGGCGAAGATTTTCTAACCTTTGGTCCTGGTAAAAAATCAAGAAGTGGGCAGATGATGGCCCCTACGGTTAATCCGTATCTATGGAGAGCAAGCCTTGATACCATAAACTTTATGCCGCTCACCTCTGCTGACGCTATGGGTGGTGTTATTGTGACAGACTGGTATGTAACACCTCAAAATCAAAACGAACGCTTAAAAGCAACCGTCTTTATCAAAGACCAAGTTTTAAGAGCAGATGCCCTTAAGGTTATTGTTTACAAGCAAACAAAGCTAAGAGATGGTAGCTGGGCTAATAGCAATTCGGACCCAGCAGTTGCAACTGAACTTGAAAATATTATCTTAACGAAAGCGCGTCAATTACGTGTTAATAGTCTTGGTGATAAGTAAACAAGGCACGCATCAAATATGCTGGCAAAAGGATAAAAACGAATTCGGAAAACACTCTGTTGCATGCAAAAGTGATATGCCTAAAATTGTATCGAAAATTAACCAAAAATTAACTTTTTCCTTATACACACTCCCCCACCCTTCTTTGGGAGGGGCCACCCACTACCCCAGACCCCGGCTGGAATTGAATAAAATTCTCCCCCATGCCGCTGAACCTGTCGAAAAAAAACAGGGCGGGTACCTTTTTATGGGCGCCAATACAAACGTCTGTAATTATAACAATAATATGAAATCATTAATAAATGGCTAATTTTCATGGAAAATTTCGCAATAACCAATTCCAATCCTCTCTCATCCCCAGCATGGCAATACAAGCCAGGGTTGGTGGATTATGCAGAAGCAGTTTCTACCATGGAAACAATGGTGAGCAATATCCGTCAAGAAGGAGAGACTGAGACTATTTGGTGTCTAGAGCACCCCTCAATCTTTACCGCAGGCACGAGCGCAAAAAGCGAGCATCTTCTCGATAGCTTTGGCTTTCCAGTTTACAATACAGGTCGAGGGGGTCAATTTACCTATCACGGCCCAGGACAACTTGTTGTCTATGTCATGCTCGACCTCAGTAAACGAGGGAAAGATATCAAAGCCTACGTAAATGCTCTTGAACAATGGGTAATCACTTGCCTAAGTCATTTCGATGTCCATGCCGAACAACGAAAAGACAGAGTAGGGCTGTGGGTGACCCCTCAAAATAAAACAGAGCAAAAAATTGCCGCCATTGGTGTCAGAATAACGCGCTGGGTCTCGTGGCACGGCTTATCTATCAATGTTGCACCCAATCTGAACCACTTCGATGGAATTGTCCCCTGCGGCATTACAGAACACGGTGTAACCTCAATGGAAAAATTAGGAATCAATACAACAATCGAAGAAATTCAGTCTGTGATGCATAAGACGTGTCCATTCTTCTAAGAAAAACAGTTTCCAAAGAAAAGAAAATCCAAAATTCTCATCTTTCCGACAAACTCCTAGATAAATCTTATTGACCCTAAGCAAAAAGCCCGATTAGTATGGTTGTTAGAAATTTGTTTAACCTTTGAATTCGAAAGGACACCTCGTGAATAAAAGTGATCTCGTAGCAAAAGTAGCAACTGCATCTGGCTTAACAAAAGCAAATGCAGAACGTGCAATTGAAGCGACTTTTGCCTCTATTACAAGCGCATTAAAGCAAAAAGAAGAAGTACGTCTGATTGGTTTTGGGACATTCACTGTCGTTCAACGTGCAGCAACAGAAGGTCGCAACCCAAGGACTGGCGCTAAAATTAAGATTCCAGCAAAACGCTTACCAAAGTTCCGTCCTGGTAAACAATTAAAAGATGCTGTTGAAGCCTAAACCAATTTCTGCTATACAGGGTTTTGTATTGAAAAATACAATTCCCTAAAAGGGCGATTAGCTCAGCGGTAGAGCGTCTCGTTTACACCGAGAGGGTCGGCAGTTCAATCCTGTCATCGCCCACCATTTAGGTTATAGGTACACATGCCTTACGTGATAATTTTATTTATTTCTTTGCTATGCATGGCGGGTTGCGGGAAAAAATCCCCAACCGAACCTCTTGAGCCTGATTCATATCCAAGAACATATCCGAGACCATGAGTTTTTCCATAGGTTCTTTTAACTATCGTGCTCTTGTGGAAAAAATCCAAACACCGTTTTACGTGTACGATTCTGAAAAGATTATCTCTCAATACCAAACGCTGTTAAAAGCGTTGGGTAGAAAAATCCAAATCCGCTTTGCCATCAAGGCAAATAGCAATCTCTCTATTTTAAGGCTCATCCATGAACAAGGTGGCGGTGTAGAGGTTGTCTCTGGAGGAGAGCTTCTACGCGCTCTTAAAGCCAAAATCCCCACTAACCGAATTGTTTTTTCCGGCATTGGAAAAACAGAAGAAGAAATTCGGTTTGCTATTAACACAAGCATTGAACAACTAAGCGTAGAATCCTTAGAAGAATTAAAAAAAGTTAAGGAAATTGCCGAAGAACTCCAGAAAGAAATTCCTATTTGTCTTCGCATCAACCCCAATATCGAAGCAAAAACACACGTAAAAATCACCACAGGCACCTCTGAAAATAAGTTTGGTATTCCTTTAAGCCAAATTGAGGAGGCTTCTAAACTAATAACAAAAAGCGCTTATCTGACTTACCTTGGGCTTTCCGTTCATATAGGGTCTCAAATACAATCCGTTGAGCCTTACCAACAAATGTTTAGAGTTATCAAAGAAATCGCTCAAAATTTAAAAACAAAGGGATATTCCTTTAAACGTCTTGATCTGGGTGGTGGATTTTCTGTTCCTTATTCAACCGATGAACTTCCTTTCGATTTAACCGCTTATGCAAAAGCCTTAAAAGAAGAACTTGGCGATTTAGATTACGAACTTGTCATTGAACCTGGCCGATATTTAGTCGCTGAAGCTGGGGTTCTTTTAACCAAAATTCTCTATGTCAAACGCACACCGAACCGAACTTTTGTTATTATTGATGCTGGAATGAATGATATGATGCGCCCCGCTTTATATGACGCAAAGCATCCTATTATCGCTTGTGAAACAGGAATAAACTCAACAGGAAAAGAACTCATGGACATCGTTGGGCCCGTTTGTGAATCAAGTGATTGTTTTTCAAAACAAGTTCTGCTTCCTAAAAATCTTCAACCTGGTGATATTTTAGCTATCACTCACACAGGTGCTTACGGCGCTTCTTTGTCATCCACATATAACTCACGTGCGCTCATACCAGAACTACTGGTTGACAAGGATAAGCTTTTCCTTATAAGAGAACGTATAGACCCCGAGCATCTTTTAACCTTTGAAATTCCGAGGTGTTTAACGTGACCATAAAAAAACCTCTTATTGGCATTACACTCGACAGTGTTGACCCACAGGATGAAGCGGGAGGGGACTGGTATTCAGACCTTCCCTGGTATGCTTTACGTCAACGTTACTGTGAAGCCATCGCTCTTGCAGGTGGCATTCCTATCCCCCTGCCCTATCAAATTGAATACGTGGATGACTATGTCAATCTTCTCGATGGTCTGGTTTTAACAGGAGGTGGGTTCGATCTTGACCCTGCTTTATATAAAGCTGATTATGTCCACCCAACAGTGACAACAATGCGCCCTCAGAGAACTCAGTTTGAATGGATATTTACAGAGAATTTTTTAAAGTCTGGCAAACCTATTTTGGGTATTTGTGCTGGTATGCAGCTTTTGAATGTTATGCATAAAGGGACCCTGATTCAGCATATTCCAGATGAAGCGCCATCCTCTGTTAACCACAAACAACAACAATCTCGGTTTCAACACGAACACGTGGTTAACGTTCACCCTGAGACATTATTGGGAAGACTTGTTGGTACAGGAACAATTCATGTCAACAGTATCCATCATCAAGGCATAAAGGATATCTCACCTGACTTTCAGATAAATGCGATGGCCCCTGATGGTTTGGTCGAAGGGATCGAACTGCCCAATCACCCTTTCTGTCTTGGACTACAATGGCATCCAGAATTTCATGTAAGTGAGGCTGATGTTTTGATCATGCAAGGGTTTGTAAACGCTTGTCAGCTAGCGCCGCCTAAGATAAATCATTTGAAACTTGTTTAAGAAGAGAAAATCAAGAGTCAAGGCAATCCAAGCATCTTTAAGTTTGCTAAGTATCGTTATTGTGATTGCAATGTTTGTAGCCTTAACAAAAACTCCTCCCCCTCAATTGGTTCTTTGGTCATGGCAACGACAGGATAATCTTTCCTTTGTTAAAAAGAGCACACTCATAGCTCCCTTAATTGGCACCATTTCTATTAATAGAAACGGTTTACACGTATCTCCTCGTTCCAACCCTTTAACCCTCGATCCCTCCACCCGACTCATTCCTGTTGTGAGGCTGGAAATTAACCCACGCTCCTCTGTTAATGAACAAACTCTAGAAAAAATCATTTTTCATATTCTTGCTTTAACACAACCCTGTAAATCCAAGGAATTACAAATTGACTTTGATGCAACAGTATCTCAACGACCTTTTTATGAGAAACTATTAACACAGCTGAGAAAAACTCTTCCCAACACTAAACTCTCCATAACTGCTTTAGCTTCTTGGTGTTTAAGTGACCCCTGGATTGAAAAACTGCCCATCGATTATGCTGTTCCAATGGTCTACAATTTGGGCGAAGATGAAAGGAGCATCAAAAGGTTCATACTGAATACAAAGCAATGGAAATCTGGAAAATGCTGCGGATACATAGGGCTTCACCAGAAAAAACTCTTCATGAAAATCCCAAAAGGATGGACCGTATTTGTCTTTAATGACGAAGCTTGGACGCTTGAATCGTACGAGAATTTATTGAAAGAAATATTATGATTAAATTGTTACTGACAATACTTTTGGTTTACCTCTTTGTCCCGTCGATTGAGGCCTGTGGCCCCAGACGCTTCGTCCCCATCTTTTATAGCCGAGACGGAGGGCAGTATGGAACAGAAAACAAACATACATCATATGGTGACATCACGAAGCCTTATGTTGATTTCAAGGGCTATATCCAAGGTAATCTTGGAGTTGTGCGACCTCAGTATGGTGTTTTCTTTTTGTGGATTGCTTACAGTAACTTAACAAACAAGCCCTTCTCCTCTGAAGAAATAGATCTTTTGCATAAATTGCACGCTGAGAAAAACGACTCTTCTCAATCCACAGATTGGAAAAGTATATGGAACGACTCTTGTTGCGTTATTTTACAACAAAGACAAAAATCTATTTCAGGGTTTACCTCTTCCCGCGTCCAAAAGGGAAACAATTCTGAATTAATTTCTTTTGAAAATTGTACCGATAGCGCTTTTCAATATGCTCTTAATCGACTTGAACAGATAAAAAAATCTCACGGTGAAAAGTCAGAGATTCTTCTGCAGTGGGTTAAATCACAACAACAAGTTTTCGAAAATTGTGATCGTTCAAAAACAGAAGTGATTCTGCCTAATGATTTACAACCGACAGCAACACCAGAACAAAAAAATGATTATTACTATCAAGTCGCTTCCAGCTATTTTTACGCAATGGATTACGAGAAAAGCGGAAAGCTATTTGAGGAGATATCAAACAACGCAACATCACCTTATAAAGATATCTCGTTGTATCTTATTTTTAGATCCCATTTTAGAAATATTATTTACAAAGCTGCCCCAGAAAAATTACTTACAGAAACTTATGATCGTTTGAAAGACACGATTGAAAAATCCATTTACAGAGAAGATATAAAGGGTCTGTATCATCACATAAAATTTAAAGATGACCCAGCATCAGTTGCCTTTGAAATAGCCAATGAACTTTCAAATAAGTTTAGTAGCTCTCTTCTTCATGAATTACGCTACCACGCTCTTACTCAAGGTAAATTATTAGAAGGCGATAAAAAACTAGATAATGAATTCTGGGAATGGCGACGTTTGTTCAAATCAAAAAATGGCTGCAGTCAAGCCTTAGGTTACTGGAGAGAAACGAAATCACCTTTGTGGTTGATTGTTGTTTTAGAAACAATCCCTTGTGATTCAAAAGATTTAGAGGAACTAACAAAAGCAGCCGAAGCTATTCCAGAAACCTCGCCCGCTTATTTAACAGTTACCTATCAAATAGCAAGATTCTATTGCCTAAAGGGTGATAAAGAAAATGCAACAAAGGTTATTGATAAAATTCTAGTTCAAACCAATTTGAGCTTATCTACAAAAAACCGCTTTCTTGATCTTAGGGCTGCTCTTACAAAGAATTTTTCTAATTTTCTAAACACCATCCTGCAAGAACCCGTTGATGAGGACAGAGACAACGAAAGCTATCAGAATCATTTTTTACCCTTTCTCAATGAACATCATAAAGACTTAACGAAAGACTTTGATTGGGAACATTTTTACGAAGTTCAAAAAGTGCCCGTCTCTTCTCTCATGAAAGCAAGCCAATCGGCTAGTATTCCACAATGGCTAAAAAGCCGTCTGTTAATAGCAGCTTGGGTTCGGAGTGTTTTGTTAACAAAAATGGAAGATGCCAAAGAGATCACCCATCAACTAGCAGAAATAGAGCCTCAATTGAAAGAATCCCTTAATTTATTTTTAAGCGAACAGAATCCAAAGCGGCAGCATTATATTGCACATCTTTTAATCACACGTTTTCCCAGTTTTAGTATTTTAATCTACCCCAATGCTTGGAGAAACAAAACAGGAGGTTGGCGCGATTGTGGACTTGATCACTCTAAAGTCGACACCAAAAGTGGCCTTAGAGAGAACTGGTGGAAAGATGGCATTCTAAAAGAATTAACAACCACACCCCTGCCCAGCTTTTTAACCCAAGAAGAAGCGACAAATACTGAAAAGGAATTTAAGCAACTTGAAGAAAATATCCCTCTCAAAACCAATCATTTTTGCCAGTTAGCTATTCAATGGTTTAAGGAAATGCCTCAGGATCCATTACTTCCTGAGATGATGCATCATTGTATTCAGATGAGTCGTCATACCTACGCTCCTAAGTCATCGTATGACGTGTTCAAATTGATTCACAAACATTTTAAAGATAGCAAGTACGCTCAAAAAAGCCGTTATCATTATTGGCACAAAGGGGTTTCTGAGACAGAAGGAGATTGATATTTATTCCTCGAATCTTCTCCACCCTACCATCCTCGGATCCCCTATTATCATCCTCGGACTCCACGCCCCGTCATCCTCAGACTCTCCCCACCTGTCATCTTGGGACTTGTTCCGAGGATCTAATACCAAATACCATAAATAAATTTACAGATATAAATTAAAGCAAGCATGATGTATAATGGTCGCATTGATTGGCTAAGAATGCGGAAAGTCACATGTCAGGTGTATC
>CANJLN010000012.1 GCA_947475175.1 Alphaproteobacteria bacterium | reverse complement strand
TCACTAAAGCGAAGGCCATAAGCCATGACTTGTTTTTTATCCAAATACTCAGAAGCCCCCTCCATACGAGCTTCTTCCCATAACTGATTGGCCAAGATAGCCGCTTCCTCATGTTTTCTTTGAGTTTCTAGCGCAGCCTCTTGGTAAGCCTGTTCCGTCATGGACTCGCGAAAGGCTGTTTGTTCCTGTGAAAGTTCTTGATCGCTATTAAAAAAGACTTCAATTGCCAAAGCTCTGCCAATTTTGTTCTTTCTTCATAGCCTAATTGTTTGTATTCTCTCACTTGCAACGCCTTTCTGTGCCTGTCTTAACAACAAACACTCTAATGCGTTTCACTTCATTTTAGAACCGGGGGTTATAAGTTTTTATGAATGATTATCAAGCAGATTATCATCTCTGCACATTCCTTCTTAACGACAACAAGAAATATCACTTGATGGAGATACCCCTACTTTGCATGGTTCAAAATAGCTTGGGTGGCCTTCTCAACAGAATCTCTAACAGGATCAATGTTCAACCGAGCATAAACAGCTGTAGATTGCGTACTCTTATGTCCCAGAGACTGACCAATCATGAAACTATTAGCACCGGTAGCGGCTTGCCAACTTCCCAGTGTTCTTCTCAGATCATGAAGTCGTAAATCCTTAATGCCTGCCCTCTCTAATATCCTTTTCCAACCTGATTTTGGTTCTACTAAATGACCTGTTGTTCCCTTCCCCTCAAAAACCCATTCCCTTCGAGGGTATCTCTCAGCACGTCCTTTCAGAATATCAATAACTTTTTCGATTAAGTGCACGCGAAGAGAATCACCGTTCTTGGTTTCCGGTATAAGCCACTCTCTTCTTTCAAAATAAATGTCTTCCCAACGCATAGCCAGAACGTTGGACTTCCTCACTCCCGTTAAAAGAGAAACATAGATGTACTCTCGAATAGAATCATTTTCCTCTAAATCCAGGCTTTCAAAAAAATGGGGTAATTCATCGGGGTGCAAGAATCTATCCCTTGATTTTTCCTTGAACTTCTTAACGCCTTGAGCTGGATTGATTCCTTCCCATCCCCACTCGATAGCTTTGTTGTAAATAATATGAATTCTTGCCAGCAGACGATTGGCTTGATAAAGACCGTTCTCGGTTCTAATCTTTTCATGAAGTGTTTGTATGTCTTGCTTGCTGATAGCTGATAATTTTCTTTTGAACCAGTGCCCCAGAAAGCGTGGAACATCCTTTTCATCATCTTTCCAGGTTTTCTTGTGATGTTTACTGTAGCGTTCCATAAACAAAACAAACATATCCCCCAAAGCGGTCTCCTCGCGAAGTGTTTTCTTTTCCTCATTCGGGTTTTTGCCATTGAGCATATCTGTAATGATACTTTGAGCTTGGTGGCGGGCATTCTCAATCGTCATCTCAGGGTATTTGCCAAGAGTCACCCTGACAGGCTTCCCATTACATTTACGATAAACTTTAAATGATTTGGAGCCTTGCTCTGTTACCATCAACTCAAGGCCTCGGACTTTGATATCATAAAGGTAAAAACGCTTGCCTTCCGGAGGTAGAGGAAGGCTATCTAAAATCTTCTTGGTAAAGTTAAAGGTATTTTCTTGTGACTTCATAGTTGCTCCTATAGGTGAACTACTGATAAATGCTCAGTAGTTCACCGTGTTTGTTGTCGCCTCTCTAAAAGTTTGGGTATACGTGGGGTATACTTTAGAGGTGTATTCTGATGATCTTTTATAAAGTTTCATAAATATGATTTAGCGAAAATGTGAGGCTTTGTAAAGGTTTATCTAGTTCTATATATGAACATAAATATTAAACCTTCTCATTTGTAATCAGTAGGTCGGGAGTTCGAGTCCCCCAACCGGCACCATTAAATACAAGGGTTCGTGATCACCCGCAGACTTTTCGAGATTGAAAAGTCACCATAAAGACAAAGATATTCCAGCCTTTAACCGCCGAAAATTCCGATATATAGATTGAGTTATGGATAATTTATAATTCAAGATTTTCTTAGGAAGCAGGCTTTGAGCATAAATTGGCCAGCATCCGTTTTGCAATCCACTTCATGATCGCCACCGACCAAACGAATGCTCTTGATTTTAGTTCCCACCTTGAGAGTAATAGAAGAGCCTTTCACCTTAAGGTCTTTGATGATTACGACCGAATCACCATCCGAGAGTATATTACCATTGGAATCTCTTATGACTGACTCACTATCATCATTTGTTTCAGATGATTGTTGTATTGGCCATTCATACCCACAATCAGCACAAATAAGTAATGCGCCATCTGGATACGTATTTGGCATGCCACATTGTGAGCAAGATGGAATTATTTTTGTCATGGTTTTCTCTTATTAATAAAAATTGTTTGCTAATTCAATATAAGGAGCAAGTGAGCTTTTTCTTAAAGATAGCTCAGGATTAACATGTTGGGTATAAAGAAAGTAATAAAAAATTAACTTTTGTCAGCCCAGCTGTTTCCGCCGGATTTTCCTCAGAAACCGCAGAAATGTTAGGTTTCTTGAAAAATAGTCCACGAAAATTATTTTCTTGAATCCACAAATTACATGGAGCTCGCAGGCTCAGCACGAGCTCCTACATTAAAAAACCGCCCGCTTGACACAACACCTCATCTCTTTTATGATTATTGAAACAGTAATCATATAAAAGGATGCAGCGATGGCAAGAGGTGGTTTTCGTGCAGGAGCCGGTCGCAAGCAATTAAGTGGCACCTATAAAGAAGAAACAAAGCCTGTCCGTCTTCCTTTAAGTATGATTCCGGCTGTCAAAAAATTCTTGGAATCAACTTTCAGAGCAAAAAATCACGACGGAACGATAGAAGGTTTGTATTCTTCTGATTTTTCTGAGAAATCTTACTCTCTTCCTCTTTATGCCAGTGCTGTTTCGGCGGGTGCCCCCTCTCCGGCAGATGATTCAATCGAAACAGCTTTGGATCTGAATGAACATCTGATCAAACACCCGGCCACGACTTTCTTTGTACGTGTTACGGGTGATTCTATGATTAATACTGGCATTAACCACCAGGATGTTTTGATTGTTGATCGCGGGCTTAAACCGAAACAAAACGATATTGTCATTGCGGTATTAGACGGAGAATTAACTGTTAAACGGCTTAAGATAGAAAGTGACCTGATTTACCTTATGCCTGAAAACCCAGACTTTCACCCCATACAAGTGACAGAATCCATGTCTTTTACCATTTGGGGCGTGGTCACCACAGTGATTCACGCCGTTAGGTAAAATTACACAACCGAAATGTCAGGTGCGTCCACGGCTTTCATGCCAACCACATGATAACCAGCATCGACATGATGTACTTCGCCGGTAACACCGCTTGATAAATCGCTCAAAAGATATAAACCAGCACCACCCACATCGTCCAAGGTGATATTGCGTTTTAAAGGAGAATTATACTGGTTCCATTTTAAAATATAACGAAAATCACCAATGCCAGAAGAAGCGAGTGTTTTAGCAGGTCCTGCAGACATAGCATTCACACGAATATTTTGACCGCCCAAATCAACAGCCAGATAACGTACACTTGATTCCAACGCTGCTTTGGCAACGCCCATGACATTATAATGCGGCATAACACGCTCAGCACCATAATAAGTCAGGGTCAGAAATGAACCCCCGTTTTTCATTAAAGGAGCGGCTTCTCGACATACTTCTGTAAACGAATAACAAGAGATATCAAGAGAGTTTAAGAAATTAGCTCGAGACGTCTCTAAATACTTGCCTTTCAATTCTTCTTTGTCTGAATAAGCCAGAGAGTGAAGAACGAAATCAATAGAATCCCAACGCTTTCCAATTTCATTAAAAGCACTAGCCACCTGACCTGGTTGACTTACATCACATTGAACCAAAAAATCGGATTTCAATTGTTCTGCTAACGGCGTAATTCTTTTCTGAAAAGCATCAGCCATGTACGTAAAAGCCAGCTCAGCGCCATGCTTTGCTAAAGTTTGGCTAATTCCCCAAGCCAAGGAATGATCATTGGCCAATCCCATAATCACGCCACGTTTACCTTGCATCAATAACTTATTCATATATCCTCATTGGTCATGGAAGAATCATTTATTTGTACTAGTAATGACTGATGCTAACTTAGGATTCAAGTAAAATAACGCTCCTGCAACAGCAAACAAGTTGACATCAAGAGCAAGAATTGGCAGAATAGCCTAGTCAAAGATATAATAAAAAAGAAATTTTATTGGTCTAATCGATAACATTATCTTAAGAAGATTAATAATAGAAATATTGAGGAGAAAGCAGGATTGAGAAAACACACACATCTCATAAGTGTTGGTTTAATGACAATAGCCTGTTTGATCTCTGCTCGTGAGTACTACATTGGTTACAAACTTCAGGCTCAACTTGAGAAAGAAGTAGAAATAGCCTCTTCGCTAAACCCTGAAATCTCTGACCAAAGTTTGGAAACAAATTCCCAAACAACGACCTCTCCTATTTCTTTTTCTCAAGCCAAGTTTAATTCTGAAAAACAACAAATGCTTCAGGTTGGCAAAGGGGATACAATCGGTTCCTTGCTAGCAAATCTAGGTATTGCACCAAAAGAAATAGAGGAGTCAACTAAAACTCTACGACAAGCCTATAATTTTAAAGATCTCCAAATTGGACAAATAATCTTGGTGAAATACCACCAAGAAAGTGAAATGAGCCAAGCCACTTTAGTTGAACTAGAATTCAAACCAGACATTGAACATCAAATTATTCTCACCAAACATAAAAAGCATGGCTTTAAGGTCGATAAATTTGCAGCTATATTAACAAAAAAGTTACGAAGAATTGGCGGCAACATTAAGTCAAGCTTTCATAGCACTGCTCATAAGCTTCATGTGCCCAAAAAAGTTATAAATGAAGCAATTAAAGCGCTTAGTTATACAGTCAATTTTCAACATGGCATCAGACGTGGGGATCCTTTTGAACTTCTTTATGAAGAATTTCAAGACAGCAATGGAAAAGCTATTAAATCAGGCAGTTTATTATATATTGCTGTCTCTGCGAATGGACACCCTCATAAACTTTATCACTTTAAGGGGGCAAGTGGTGTGTCTGGATATTACAATGCCAAAGGAGAGAGTGTCGTTAGAGCTCTTTTACAAACCCCTATTGATCCAAGAAAAATGAGAATCACTTCCGGGTATGGCCCAAGAACGCATCCTATCAAAGGTTATAGGCGCGATCATAAAGGTATTGATTTTGGAGCTCCTATTGGAACTGCTGTTATGTCAGCTGGAGATGGAGTTGTAATCAAAGCGGGTTATCACGGTGATTTTGGCAATTATGTCAGAATTAGACACGCGAGCACCTATGAAACGGAATACGGTCATCTTAGTAAAATTTTTGTAAGAGTTGGAACACATGTAAGCCAGGGGCATCATATTGGTAACGTAGGCGCAACAGGGCTTGCAACTGGGCCCCATCTCCACTTTGGAGTCCTTTACAAAAGCCATCATGTGAATCCTATGACAATAAAACAATTGCCAACAACTCAACTTGCTAAAAATGATCTTACAAAATTCAATCTCTTAAAGACCGAGGTTGAAACACAAATCGTTGGGTTTCCTTTAAAAAATCAACTGGTTGCTAAAGACGTTAAAGAAAAATCTTTAACTGAACCTCATCATCACTCTCACCACCATCGTCGTCACTCTCACGCAGCGGGTTAAATCGAGCTACTCAAAGTACCATCCAAATTCTTTCATAACGGAAAGATAAACGTCGCGTTTAAAGGGTACAATGAGATCCGAGAGCTGGCTGAAATCAACCCATTTCCAATCGAGAAATTCCGGATGAGTCGTGTTGACATTGATATCTTGATCATCCCCTAAAAAACGTACAAGAAACCATTTTTGTGTTTGTGCTTTAAAACGTCCTTTCCAAAGCCTAACACGCAAATGAGGGGGTAAGTCATAAGTACGCCATTCTTCGCTCTCTGCAATAATTTCGCCTTTATTACACCCAATTTCTTCTTTCATTTCTCTGAATAAGGCGATTTGAGGAAGTTCATTTTTATCGATACCTCCTTGAGGCATCTGCCATGCTTCGCAAGAAAAAGAACTATCTTGATCTTGAGGGGTGTCTTTCCTTTGCCCCACAAAGACCTTTCTTTCTTTGTTAACAAGCATAAGACCTATTCCCAGCCTTACATCAGAGGCGTGGCTTTTATCCATAACGGTTTTCTTTAGTTGAGTTTTTTTCAATAGAAACAAAATTAAACTTTTTCTCTTCCAAGGATATCATCCAATTTTTAAGTGCTGTCAGCATTTCAGAATTTGATAAAAAGACAATAAGATTTGCATATCCCTGTTTTTCAGCAAGCAACCGAGTCGCCTCTAGTTTGTGCTCAACAAGATCGCCAGCGTCAGTAAGTTGGATAACAATATCCCCGACAGAGCATTTTCCTGGATGATCGCTGCAAATCGCTTGCGTATTTTCACCAGGTTCTGACAAAAATAATAATAGATTCTGCTTTTTAATATAGCTAGCAAGGGCTGCAAAAACTCTGGTGCCTTGACAAACATTTCTATCAATTAAAAAACCCTTCAAAGAATCACCGACATATTTTTGCCATTCTTGTATATCGGATTCTTGAGTATAGAGATTTAATGAGGTTGGACCTGCGGCGTTGCCTGCAATAAACTTAAAAGATGAGGCCGTTAAAAAGATTGAATTTCCCTGTTCTTTAGCTCTATCTACCCATTTTTTTTCCAGCTTAGAATAGACATCAAAAGCAAGAGTAACCGAGCTTGGAAGGAGAGTTAAAACCTGTTCAATTGCCCCTTCAAATCCAAAATGCCCAACAGTCACGCTAATCTCAGGAGTACTAACGCATAGACCACCCTTCAGAAAACGAGCACTAATCCCATTATTACTTAGAGGAACGATGCTTTGTTGTGGCGGTGAACTTGCAATAACAGGATTGCCCATGGTAAACAGCAACACTAAAATCATTATTTTACGAACCATATTGACCTTTCATTTGAAAGACCGAGAGTCCTCTTAAAAGGTCAATGGCTCGTTGAATTTGATAATCGAGTGGAGGTTCACTAAGCAAAGGAGGCTTAATCTCCTCTTTCTTTGCAGAAGCTTCATTCTCTTCAACGATAATGTCGGGTTCAATACCCTTATTTTGAATAGCATTTCCCTTAGGCGTATAAAAACTGGCGGTGGTTAATTTAAATCCACCATAACCAGGAATACTAAAAATAGTCTGAACAGAGCCTTTACCAAAAGACTGAGTCCCCATAACAATCGCTCGCTTATGATCTTTCAGCGCACCTGCCACAATTTCCGAAGCAGATGCTGACCCTTTGTTAATCAAAACAACCATTGGTATTCCTTTGATTAAATCTTGATTGATGGTCCTTATTGTTTGGTTGTAACTGGAATTTCTGCTTTTAATGTCAACGATTATTCCCGAATCTAAGAAGGAACTAGCAACTTCCACGGCTTGCTCTAAAGTTCCTCCGGGATTATTCCGTAGATCCAAAATTAATCCGTTAATATCCGACATAGAATTTAGTTTTTGAAGAGCCTCATGCAGTTTTTTACCTGCATTTTCATTAAAACAAGCAATACGGATATAACCCACATCTTGTTTGACCATAAACTTTACAGGGTTCACTTTTATAACGGCTCTTGTTAGTTTAACAACAAAAGAGTCTGAATCCTTGCGTAGAATTGTCAGAGATACTTCTGTTCCCGCCTCCCCTTGCAATTGCTGCAAAGCATCATTTGGAGATAATTTATGAACTTCTTGCCCATTGATGTGAGAAATCATATCTCCCGATTTGATTCCTGCCTTATACGCTGGTGTATCATCAATTGCGGAGATAACTTTGATCATGCCTTGAGTTGCAACAATTTCAAGACCAACGCCAGCAAACTCACCTTTAGCAGCATCTGTTAGAGATTGGTAATCTTTTTTATTTAAATAGACAGAAAAGGGATCAAGGGTTGTCAACAAACCATTAAGAGCTCCTTCTGCAAGCTTTTGTTCATCGACTGGCTCAACATAATCTTGTCTTATCTTTTCCATAATCTCTGGCAAAAGACTTTCAATGATACGTGTGGCATTTCCGTCTTTATCTTGGCCAGAATCTTGCCGGCAAGCAGAAAGAAGGCAAAGTACAAGAAAAAGATAGTTAAACTTTTTTATCATCAGAATTCGGTCTTAAATAAGGGGTGGGATCTAATATCTGAATTCCTTTACGTAATTCGATCGTTAGAAGTTGTTTTTTAGATGCAGAATTTCCATAAACTGTCTTTTGTTCCGTGACTGCTGAAGAAGAGCTTGGCATGCATCCCAAAGGTTCACCCGCGTGTAAAAACTCGCCCAAACGGCAGTTAATAGAACCAAGACCACTAACGATTATGTAAAAGTTATCTTTCTTTAGCATGACAATGTGCCCTTTATTTTCAACAAAACTAAGTTGAACAACTCTGGAATCCCATGGGCTCGCCACTTGCGCTTCAGATCTCGATTCAATTTTAAGAACAAGATTTTGTTCCGTACTATCATGACAAATAGCACCCTGGCAGGGTTGTATCCGTTTTCCAACAACAGCCTCAAACAGAATTAATTCTTCGTTTTTAGATTGACCTTCTTCCCCAGTTACAAGTGTCTGCAAGTAAGTAATAAGTTCATCTGAAGTCAATTTCTCTTTGTCTTTCAGCTTTTCTTGAAAAGCAACAAACTCTGGATCTTGAGTATCCATTTTTTGAAATTTGACTTCAAACAAACTGGCTTGTTTTTGTAATGACTCTTGATACTCACCTTTTATAAGGTCAGACTGCTTTGCTTTTTCTTGGAGATGCAGTCGAAGAGCCGCGACTCTCTTGATGGCTTCTACTATTGTTTTATTTTGCTTTTCCAACTGAGGGGAAAGCGACTGGAGCGCTAGAAGACTATGAATCAAATCACCGGATGAAATTGTTGAAAATGCTATTAAAGCGGGAGAGTATTCACGCCAATGTTTGAGGGTTTGCAGAACCTGTACAAGATTATGTTGATGACTGGCAACATTCATCAGCGCTTTTTCTTCTTCCTCAGCTACTGCTTTCATTTCTTCTTCTAATATATTGAGTTTTTCTTCAATGGTTTGAAGGTGCCGGGTAATTTGAATTAAATTTCGATGAACATCATTTGTTGGACCTACTTGAGTAGAGGCAACTTTACTTAAAGAAATAAGAAGAATTATTGCAAAACTAATCGTTTTTAAAAACATTACCCTAAAAAACATTTATAAAAGCTCCAGTAAAGAATTGCCTGTCATTTCTAATGGCTTTTCATAGTCTAGCAGTTCTAAAACAGTCGGAGCAACATCGCACAGCGCCCCCTTCTGTTTTAGTTTTCTTTTGGGACTGTTGATCATGACAAAAGGAACAGGATTGCACGTGTGAGCTGTATGAGGTGTACCATCATTTTCTTTCATAAACTCAGCGTTGCCATGATCAGCAGTGATCAACATGATCCATTCATTATCCAAAGCAGCTTTTTCCAATTTAAAAAGACATTCATCGACTTTTACAATAGCTTCTTCAATCGCTTTAACAACGCCTGTATGCCCCACCATATCAGGATTAGCGTAATTAACGACAATCAGTTGATGCTCTTGTTTTTGCATTGCGTTTAGAACAGTTTCCGTTACCTCGTCTGCAGACATGGCAGGTTGTAAGTCATAGGTTGCTACTTTTGGAGAAGGAATAAGAATACGATCTTCATTTGGAAATGGCTCTTCTCTACCCCCATTAAAGAAAAAAGTAACATGCGCATATTTTTCTGTTTCAGCAATACGCAGCTGACTTTCTCCAGACAAACCAATGATCTCTCCAAGCCCTTTAGAAAGAGGTGTTTTTTCGAAAACAGCTGGTATCAAAGATGTTAAGTTATCAGCATATTCGGTCATCCCCAAAATGCCTGAGAAGTTAATCTTTTTTGAACGCGGAAACTCGGCAAAAGAATCAAATAACAAAGAAGATAAAATTTGACGAACTCTGTCAGCTCTGAAATTCATCATCCAAAGTCCCTCTCCATCTTGCATCCCTTGGTAGTCTCCAATAATGCTTGGAGGTATAAACTCATCTGTCACACCTTGATCGTAAAAATGCAGAACTGCTTCTTGTGCAGTTTTGAAATGGTCTTGAGAACTAGCGCTTACCAAAGCTTCATAGGCAACTTGAACTCTTTCCCAACGTTTATCGCGATCCATACCATAGTAACGTCCTCCAAGAGTTGCGATTTGGCAATTAGAGCCTTTCAAAGCTTTTGCAAATTCCTCTAGGTATCCTAAAGCACTTTGGGGAGGTGTATCCCGGCCATCTAAAAAAACGTGTATCTTGACTTGAATTCCTTGAGAATCTAGGAGTTTAGCCACAGCTAAAATATGATCTTGATGAGAATGAACCCCACCAGGAGATAAAAGTCCCAGTAGATGACAGACGGGTTTATTGTTTTTCAGAGTTTTAATAAAGTCAGTTATTTTTGGATTTTTTTCCAAGGTGTGGTCCGCAATAGCCTGACTAACACGAGGCAGATCCTGCATAACAACACGCCCTAAACCAATGGACATATGCCCCACTTCTGAATTACCCATTTGCCCATCAGGAAGGCCTACAAAATGCTCGGATGCTTCGAGAGTAGCCCAAGGATAGGTTTTAAGCATTCGTGTCCATTCATGAGCGACAACAATACCATTATTCTCCGGTTCGTTTCTTACTCCCCAACCATCCAGAATACAAAGAAGAACTCGTTTAGTCATAGGTTTAATCATTTTAAACTAATTTTTAACTTATTTTACTAATGGTACCAAAATTCTTATTGTTTTGACAGAGAGGACATATTTTTCAAAATAACCCTCTTTACGAACTAAACGCAAAAGGAGTAACTTTACCTCTAATATCTTAAGTGTTGGTTCAAAATCATACATTAAGGAACTTGATGATGTCGTACTTTGCTGGATCACTCGTCATTATTCTCTGTCTTATAAGCTGCGCCCTTTCAGCAGCTGTTACACTCCCATTTAAATCGCCGACGTCTACCATTTTCAAAGGAGACATCCTTCAAAAACGTCCCTCTCTTCTTAAACCCGATGGGCGCCCCCTTGGAACAGCAGGAGTCTTACTTTACACATACTCTAACGGTACTCCCTACATTCTCTTGTCCAGAGAATCTGACGGCACTGACAAGGGTACTTACAGCGAGTTTGGCGGGAATTTGGACTTAAAAGCAGATGGTACACCTGAAACTTTCCAAGATGCTTGCATCAGAGAATGCGATGAAGAGTCAGCTAGGCTTTACAAGCTTACAGCCGAAGAGCTGTCTAAGGGGAAGATTTATTTTGAAACAACCCCCAAAGGACGTGAAATTGTTTTATGCTTAGTCGAAACAAAACGAGTTTACCAAAGTTCTGATCTTAGAGCCGCACAAAAGCTCTTAGAAGATAGCCATTTTAAAGAAAAAGACGCTTTACTATGGATTAAAGCAGCAGATTTACTGAAAGGAAAAGGGATCGATCCAGAAAGCAAAACTCTGATAACGCTGAGGCCATTTTTTAGAGAACTTTTACAAAAACCCGAGTTTAGGAAGCTTATCGAAGAGCTCAGTGATTATCAAAAGATAGCGGCTTGAGATTCCTACCGCTGATCTAGCTTAAACTCAATACGGCGGTTCTTAGCCAATTCTTCCTCTTTATCACCGCCATCCATTGGTTGGTGCTCACCAAAACCAGCAGCAACAAGATGCTTTGAATCAAGACCTTTTTCAGTCAGATACTTCACAACAGAAATCGCTCTAGCCGACGAAAGTTCCCAATTGGATGCAAATTTAGTATGAATAGGCAAACGATCTGTATGACCATCAACACGCAAAATCCAACTCAAATCATTTGGGATTTTATTAGCGATTTCTTTAAGAGCATCTGCCAATTGATCCAATTTCTTTTTTCCTTCAACCCCAAGGTCTGCAGACCCTTTATCAAATAAGACTTCGGATTGAAACACAAACCGATCACCAACCACACGCATGTCAGAGCGAGTTCCAACAGCTTGTTGGAGTTTGGTAAAGAATTCCGATCTTAACTGCCCCAAGCGATTATTTTCATTATGTTTGTCTTTTACGGTTTGTAATTCGCTATTTAATTTATTCAATTCTTCATTCTTGCTTGTAAGGGTAGAATCCAGATGCAGTTTTAAAGCGCCAAGCTCTTGATCTATCTCTTTATTTTTAGTATCACTCGAGGATAAAGCCGCTGTTAATTTTGCAAGCTGAGCCGTTAAATCCTCAAGCTGCTCAGCCAAGGTTTTGCTTTTTTGTACTGCTAGAATTTTTTCAGCTTGATGGTCATCGACTTCTTGCTTGAGCGTGTCGATTTGTGTTTGAAGGACTGCCAATAATGTTATTAATTCAGTATTTTTAGCTTGATGTTGTTCACTAAGTTTTTTCTCGTCCCCCAAAGCAAGAGTTAACGCTTCCAATTTCTTGGTTAAATTTGAAAGGGCTTCATCTTTGCCCGTGATCGCATCTGTTAGATAAAGCTGAGAGACAACAAATGTCATCAACAAAAAGATGATCACCATTAATATGGTGGCTAAAGCATCAACAAAACCAGGCCAAATATCAATAGGAGAATGACGGCGACGACGAGAACTTACAAACATCAACTTATACTTTTCTAACGGTCTTTAATGTAAATAAGTCTAGTGGAAGTATTATTCTGAAACAAGAAAATTGTCATTGCGTGTCATGTTATTCTAACTTAAATCTACACAGCTTGTCTGAGGGGAATACACTCTATATCTTGGGATGTATTCGGTAAAACGACCACTAAAGACCAATATTCAACAAAACCAATCATGCTTTTTTGAAATAAATCATAATCGAAAGACTTGCTAATATAGCCAGAAGCTTGATTCTTGTAGACAGCAATCATCTCTTGAACGCTAATGCTATTTGTTAAAATGACAACGGGAATGTCTTGTATATCTCGATCTCTTTTGATCTCTTTTAAGACATCGTGTCCGTCACGTTTTGGAATGTTCAGATCAAGAAGGACAATATCAGGTCTTGGAAAATCGACATTCATTGTTTTGTAACGAAGAAACTCAATGGCCTGCGCACCATCATGAACACAAAAAATATTTACTTTCTGATCAGCTGCTTCAAGGGCGCGTCTGGTTAAAAGTTCATCTGTTGGATCATCTTCAACAAGAAGAATATTTAAAGCTTTTTCACGATTGTGACAAATAATATCCGTATTTTGTCTTTCACCAAGTTTTTGTTTTAGACTTTGAAATCCATCAAAAAAATAATGAGATGGAACGCCGTACAATTGACCAATTTGGTATAACATGCCTGCTGAAATACGGCTTTGAGCTTGTTCGTATTTTTGGATTTGTTGATGAGATACCCCCAAGCGCTCCGCAACATAAGCCAGAGTCATCCCAAGTTTTTGTCGTTTTTCCCTTAAGCGTTTTCCGACGTGTATATCGAGTTCTTTAATGCTATCTAAAGCGATATCGTCCATTGTCACCCTCATCACGCTATAAGTTTGTGTTTAATCAATCCCGAGGGAAGAGTAAAACAAAAATCACATCCACCAGACTTGTTGGATCTCACTTCTATTTTTCCACCGTGGTACTCTACAATTTTTTTACAGACAGACAAACCAATTCCCGAACCTTCGTACATTTCTCTACCATGCAATCGTTCAAACATTAGAAAAATCTTGTCATGGTACTCTTCTGGTATCCCTATACCATTATCTCGCACAACAAACTGCCAATATCCATCCTTACTTGTTGCTTCTATCTTAATTATTGGATTTGTAGAAGAGCGAAATTTGATTGAATTTTCAATTAGATTTTTAAAAAGTTGCGTAATTTGTGTATGATCACCATAAATCTCAGGAAGATACCCTGTTTCGATTGTGGTTTTAGACTCCGCCAATTTAAGAGAAAGTATCTCTTTGATTTCTGAAATAACATTCTCAATTGAAACAATCGTATGGTGAGCATTCTCAGAATCAACTTTTGAGTATACCAAAATATCTTCAATCAGGCTTTTCATTCTCTGGACACCTTTTTGCACAAAGTTAAAATACTCTTGTGTCTCAGAATCAAAAGAACCAGCATTATGTCTATGAATAAGATGGATGAAACTAGAAATAGCTCTCAGCGGTTCTTTTAAGTCATGCGAACAGATATAGGCAAATCTTTCCAATTCGCGATTAGAGCGTGTTAAATCATCAATCATTTTTTGCATTTTTAAGCGAGCGTTTTTATACTCGGTTATTATTTCAGTAAAAAGAATAACACCGCCAATTGTCTTGTCAGACTTGTACCAAGGATGAGCTTCCCACCTTATCCATGCTGTTTCTCCACTTGGCATTGTTAATTCTTCTTCTTCGGAAATCTCAACTTTTCCTTGCAAACAAGTTTTTTTTAATTGCCTCCATCTTTGAGGAATATCTGGAAACGTTTCATACAGGCTTTTTACGGTAATGTCAGAATCATGTAAATCATAATCTTTAAGCCACGCATCGCTTGTTAAAAGATAACCAAGATCATGATCAAACATAGCGACTGCCGCTGGATTATTCTTTATAAAGAGCTTTAGAATCTGTTCTGTTTCTATTTGAAGATGCACATGATCACGTGCTTCAATAAGATTTCCAATAGTTACCATTAAGGGCTCTAAATAATCCAGAACCTCTTTGTTGTAATTTCCGGGCCTGTTAGCAATCCCTAAAACTGCAATCAATTTTTCGTCAGTGCAAATAGGAATTCCCATAAAACTTCTCAATTGAGATTGTCTGAGAGAATGTTCTTCAACAATAACGACTTCTTTTTCGTCAATAACGTGTTTCAATAAGAATTGTAGTGGATAAGAGTCTATTTCGCTCAAATAGAGAACCTTTTGTAATTGAGCCGTTTCTAAAATGTTTTCTATACTTTTGGAAGCACAAGGCTTTAGATAAATTCTTTTGTCTTCACCTTCAGCAACCTCACCAATAAATCCACACTCACTGTTTGTTAATCGGATGACTGTTTCCAATAATTGATCGAAAATTTTTCCATAGTCATCAGTTTCAAAATAATCCGATTGGAATGTTTTGATTGCTTTCAGCAAATCTTCATTGAGTCCTAATGGCTGTTCTTTTTCTTTTAGCTTGGTCGTATCAAGATGAACCCCGATGACTCGTAAAGGGATACTGCTTTCATCTTTCTCCGTAACTTTCCCACTATTGAGGATCCATTTCCACTCGCCAGACTTGTGAAGAAATCGAGCCTCCATTTCAAAGGCAAGAGTAATTCCACTTAAGTGAGAATTCATTACTTCGGTCAGCTTTATCAAATCCTCTGGATGAATATATTTTTTCCATTCATCGGGATGAGTAGAACTGATTTCATCTTCGCTATAACCCAGAATGTGACAAAAGTGATTTGAAAGGTATATTTTTCCCTCCAAAACATCCCAATCCCAGAAACCCATCTTTGGGGTGCAAGAAGAAGAGTCAGGCGGCTCACCGTCAACCCTCACGAAAACTTCTGGTATCTTAAAATTCGTTTTCAACTTTATGCCCTCAAATATTTTCTAAGTACTTTCGAAAACATCATACCTTCTCCAAAAGTGCTTTCAGTTAGCACCCAAAGATTAAGACGACTCTCGTATTTTTACTCGGTAAACGCAAAGCTTAATAGACTTCTTTAAATAAATGTTAAGAGTCTCATATTCATAAAATCTTAACTTACAGTTGTGTTGATATCACGATTCTTCTTTGCTTGCTACCTATTTAATATGGTAAAAAACAAATAAAGAGTCGGATATTCATAAAGAATAGGAAATAAAATTGCTATTTTGAAATTATATTGCACATATTGTTTGTTAGAAATATTTCATGCCAGCTTTTAAATAATCTAGGCCAGTAACAAGCGTCATAATGCCTGCTACCCAGAGCATGCATTCTCCTAAAAACAGGATATGGCTTCCAAAAGTTTGAATGCCTCCTAAAAGTAACAAACAGATCGAAAACATCTGTATTGCTGTTTTCCACTTTGCAATCACTGTCACAGGCATATTAATTTTCAGTTCACCTAAAAATTCACGTAAGCCTGACACTGTTATTTCCCGGCACAAAATAATACTCGCTGGAATCAAACTGTAACGGCTGATGCGTTCAAACCCTGCCAAAAGAAGAAGAGTTGTGGCAACCAATAGTTTGTCTGCTATGGGATCAAGAAACTGCCCAAAACGAGATGTTTGCGACCAAACTCGTGCCACGTAGCCATCTAGAAAATCGGTTAAGCAAGCAACGATAAAGACGAGAGCTGCCATCCAACTTCCGAACTGACCACCCGCATAGAAAGCCATCATCATGATCGGAATTAAAGCAATGCGCGTAAGGGTCAATACATTCGGTATGGTAGAGAGCATTCTTTATCATAGAGTTCGAGTGGCTTTCTAGCAATGTAATGCAATTCTCAAGTTTTGTTAACACCCTATTTATCGATGAAAATACCAAACATAGGATTTAAAACGAGTTGAGCCAAATAAATAAGCTGATATAATTCTAGGGAGTGTACTAGTATTTAGAAGTACATTTTGAATTCGTTAGGGTGTCCCTTTGACCATGCAGTTTGAGTTAACAGAACGATTGAAAGCTTATGATTCTGGAGCTGATGAGGAGCTTTTGAATCGCGCTTATATTTTTTCCATGAAAGTTCATGGCAGTCAGTTAAGGGCCTCTGGAGACCCTTATTTCTCTCACCCTATAGAAGTTGCTAGCATTTTAGTCGACATGAGAATGGATTGCGCTTCTATTGTCACTGCCCTTCTTCACGATACAGTTGAAGACACATCAGCAACATTAGAGGAAATTCAAAGTCTTTTTGGGTCTGAAATTGCAAGTCTTGTCGATGGTGTCACAAAACTAACTCGACTTGAGTTGCAATCTGAAGAAACAAAACAAGCCGAGAACTTTCGAAAACTTGTCGTTGCTATGTCAAGCGACATCCGCGTGTTGCTTGTAAAGCTGGCTGACCGTGTCCACAATATGCGAACTCTCAGTTTTATCGAAGATACTACTAAAAGGCGTCGCATTGCGCGTGAGACCATGGAAATTTATGTGCCCTTAGCCGAAAGAATGGGCATGCATAAAATAAATGACGAGTTAGAGGATTTAGCTTTTGCTGAGCTTAATGCTGAAATGCATGAGTCAATTAAAAGTCGTTTGAAATTTTTATATACGTCTTCAGAAAATACAATTGAGACGATTATGAATGATTTGAAAAGAGTTGCTGAGGAAGCAGGTTTGGAATGTTCCGTCAGTGGGCGTCTTAAAACGGCCTATTCAATTTGGTGCAAAATGCAAAAAAAGAATATTACTTTTGAGCAACTTGCCGATATCATGGCTTTTCGTCTTGTTGTTAACAGTGTCTCAGAATGTTATCAGGCACTTGGTGTAATCCACAGCCACTACCATGTGGTTCCCGGGCGGTTTAAGGATTATATTAGCACACCTAAGGTTAACCACTATCAATCTCTTCACACAGGTCTGATTGGCCCTTTAAATCACCGTATTGAGATGCAAATACGAACCAAAGAAATGCACCAAATTGCTGAACTAGGCGTGGCTGCTCATTGGCAATATAAAAAAGGCAGCTTATCTCCTGATGGTAAACAATACGCATGGCTTCGAGGGCTTTTGGAGATATTGGAACAAGCATCTGGACCAGAAGAATTTTTGGAGCACACAAAACTTGAGATGTTTCAAGACCAGGTTTTTTGTTTCACGCCGAAAGGAGAACTGATCCCACTGCCAAAGGGAGCAACACCCATTGACTTTGCTTATGCCATTCATTCTGACGTAGGTGATCGCACCGTTGGCGCTAAAATTAATGGACGTCAGATGCCGCTTCGGAGCCATTTGCAAAACGGAGATCAAGTCGAGATCATTACTGTTAAAAATCAGTGCCCCTCACCTACTTGGGAACGTTTTGTTGTTACAGGAAAAGCACGCGCTCGGATTCGAAAATTTGTTAGAAGTCGACAACGTGACCAATTTAGCGAACTTGGCAAATCTCTACTGCACAAAACCTGCATTAAGGAAGGAGTATCCTATTCTGAAAAAGCTTTGATGACAGCTGCTCAACATTTTCAGTATAACCTTATCGATGATTTATTCGCCGCTGTTGGGGAGGGAATTCACACAGCAAAAGAAATCGTTGTTGTTTCTTTTCCGGATCGCCACAAAAAAGAAACAACACCTGAAAAACTCTCACCAGATGAGATTGCAGAAAGAAAAGCTATTGCAAAACCAAACAAAATCAATGGTTCAGGAAAAACGACGGTTTGCATTAAAGGCCTTATTCCAGGTATGGCTTTGCATTACGCAGGGTGTTGCCATCCCTTACCAGGTGATAGCATCATTGGTGTTGTCACAACTGGTAAAGGTGTTACGATACACACAAGCGACTGCGAGGGAGTTACATCTGCAATTGATCCGGAACGTGTGTTAGACCTTTCTTGGGATGAAGAAATAGATCAAGAATCAAGGCACGTTGGAAGACTAAAATTAACTTTCATCAACAAAGCCGGAAGCTTGGCAAGCATGACAACAGCAATCAGTAAGCACCAAGCCAATATAGTCAACCTTAAAATAACCAATCGCACAGCTGAATTTTGGGATCTGTTCGTTGACGTAGAAGTGAAAGACGTCGAACATCTTCAAAATATAAAAGCAGCACTTAGAAATTTACCTATTATCACGTTTGTTGAAAGAATTTGATAAAGAAAAGAAGATTCTAAGACACCACAGCATCTTTTAGCAGTTGCCCCGCAGCAGCCATTGCTTCTTCTGTCACAACAGCACCTGATAGCATACGAGCTAATTCTTCTTGGCGTTCAGCAGGATTTAATGCTTTAACCTTGGTGACCATTTTATGTCCCTCATCTTGCTTAAAAACGTAGAAATGGTTTTCGGCATAGGCGGCTACTTGTGGGGAATGAGTAATGGAGAGAACCTGAACCGTCTCAGACAACCTAGACAGACGTTGTCCAATAGCAGCTGCAACAGCACCACCAACGCCTGTATCAATTTCATCAAAAACAATAGTGGCAATAGAACCATGATGAGCCAGTGCAACCTTTAAAGCCAACATAAGACGCGCCATCTCGCCCCCTGATGCGGCCTTTGCCAAAGGAGCTAATTCTTGTCCCTTATTGACAGCTATAAAAAACTCAATATGGCATGAACCTCTTGGACTAGGCTGCTCTTGTTTTAGGATTTCTACCTTAAAAAAAGCATGTGGTAACTTTAGGTCTGGTAATTCTTTCATTACCATCTCTTCAAGGGTACGTGCTGCTTTTGACCGAATCACAAAAACTTTTTCCGCCAAGTCTTGATACTCTTTTAGGCATTTCTCTAATTCTTGCTGATAGCGCAAAATATGACCGTCACTATCCTCTAAGGCGTTGACAGCCGCGCGAGCCTCTTGATGTACCTGATACAATTCCAACGGCTGTAAGCCATATTTCCGAGCCATAGCTCTAAGTGAATGCAGCCGATCTTCGATTCGGTTCAGCTTTTCTGTGCTTTCTTGATTGAGATCATGTAAAGCCCTTAAAAGTTCATAAGCTTCTTGAACTTCAATCGTCGCTCTATCAAGCGCTTTTGTTGCCTCTGTTAGATCTTTCAAACCAACACTATTTACACGTTCTAAACTTTTTTGGATGGTGTAAAGCGTCGTTTGAATATCGGTTGGTAAACGAAGCGTATTTAAAGCACCTTGGACTGCTTCTGAAATTTTACCGTAATGCGAAATGTCCTGACGATCTTGCAAAAGAGATTCTTCTTCCAGATCAAGAGGATTTAATTTATCCAAATCTTCCAAAAGCAAACGATAATGAGATTGCTTTCTTAATGCCTCTGCTTGTAAAGATTTTTGGTGTTCTAATTCTTGCTCTGCTTTTTTCCATGCATCATAAGCACCTGCAAGCTTAATAAAAAGAGCACCTAACGCGGGGTAATTGCTTGTTGCAAAACTATCCAAAATTTTATGATGTAAACTTACATTCATCAAATGATCAAATTGACCGTGAATCTCAAGAATCAGCTGACCAATATCACGCAGCAAAGCAATACTCACGGGATGATCATTCACAAGGGCGCGACTTTTGTTACCGTTATGCAAAACGCGTCTTAGAGTCAAAGGTGTATGATCAGAATCGAATCCTTGTTCACACAAAAGCATTCTCAAAGGATGAGCACCGTCTAACCCCTTTAAGTCAAACTCTGCTGTCACAACAGCCTGATCAGCCCCTTGTCTGATAAGGGATGTGTCACCACGCATTCCCAAAGCCAAACTGAGAGAATCCAAAAGAATCGACTTACCAGCCCCTGTTTCACCAGTGAGCGCACTAAACCCTTTGTCAAATTGCAGATCCAGACTATCAATCAGAACAACATCATGAATAGATAGACCTAGCAACATTGATGATTCCTTATTGCAGCGTTTCCGGAGCCGAAGTTTGCATCAAAGCATAGGTGTCTTTGTACCAGTCACTGTTGGGATAATTGAATCCAAGGACTGCCGCTGTTTCTTTGGCTTCTCTTTTAAGTCCTAAAGCTAGATAGCACTCAACCATACGATGCAATGCTTCTGGAGCATGCGAGGTTGTTTGGTAAAGATTCACAACTTCTTGAAAACGATTCAAAGCTGACAAATAGGCAAATCGCTTTTGATAATAGCGCCCAACATCTACTTCTTTACCGGCCATGTGATCACGAATCAAATCAATCTTAAATTTGGCATCCTTTGCATAAACGCTGTTTGGAAAACGATTAAGAACTTCTTGAAACGACTTTTGAGCTTGCTCGCTTGGTTTTTGATCGCGCTCGATAATGGGGATCTGTTCGTAATAACACAAACCAAGCATGTAAAAGGCGTAAGCCACTTCTGGATGGCCTGGATGTAATTGCACAAAAACGTTAAAATTTTCGATGGCCTCGTCATATTTTTTGGCTTCGTAATAACAATAAGCCGACATGATCTGTGCTTTTAGTGCCCAGTTTGAATAAGGATGCTGACGCTCAACCTCGGCAAACGCCTTCGCTGCCTTTTGGTATTTTTGCTCATCAAAACGATCCATCGCTGTGTTGTACAGATCTTCTACACTACGATCGTTGTAAGGCTCTTCTTTCTCAGTACAAGCACTGAAAAGAAAGGCCACAATGATCAATTTTAAAAAAACAAAAGACGGCTTTTTCTGAGCCATCAACCAAAAAGCAAACACAACATAATCTCAGTATTCTATAATCTTTAGATAATGTTTAGCACAATGATGACGCGTGTCGCCAGTCATTAAAAACAACCTCTACTTCACTAACAGCTCAACGTCATCCCAACTGATTGGTCCGATGAAGATTGAAACGATGCACCGTCTGGTTGCAACTTGCCCTGATTTCGCCACATTTTTGCAACATCTTTCAAACTTTTAACAAGAGTATGAAGCTTTGATTTATTGTTTTTGAGTGCTATCTCGTTCAACGTTAAAAAAACAGAGGTAAAATAACTGTCCCACGGATTGGGCTTTAGGGGCGCTCCACTTTGAATCGCCTCAACATCATTGGGATCCAAAATTCCAATTAAACTAGTCAGTATCTTCATCGATTTTTGGATATTTACAGCGTATGCCTCGAATTCTTTATTTTCTTTTTCTGCTGCAGATTGCGCCAAAAGAATGGCTGCTTTTTCAAACAACATCGCAATGTGCAAGTGCATGTTTTCTGGCGTAACTGATAAACGGCTGTTTTTATAATTATTAAGACTTTTTTGCATTTTTTTTATCCTTTAATCCCTACCCATATTATTAAAAGCATCGATGATGCTGACAATCGATTTTGCCTTATCAGCAGCTTGGTACACTTGACCAATTTTCGCTTCTAATCTTGCTAAGAATCGATCAGCAGCGTCGTTAATACGCTTGACCTGTCCTGTAAGCTGTTCATCTTTTTTCTTGATAAGATCAACCGCGCTTTCAAACATGCCTACTGGTGGTCCACCATTCGCGGCCTTTTGCAAAGCACTTTTTAAAGAATTATTAAAATTATCAGCAATGCCTTGCGTTAACGTAATTATTGTTGTTTCAGGATCCCCAAAAGAAGGGACCGGCGCTTCGCTTGAGTAACCAATTGTTAACCCCTCGAAAATGGATCCAGCGGGACCATTAATGATTTTCACATTGGGCAAAGGATCAATTGTGACCACTGCTTGCCCTGGCACACTTAAAGTCGCTGAAAAAGTAGCATCTCCATTGTTAATATAAGTAACCGTTATCGGTTGTCCTGCTACCAAAGGATTAAGATTAACTGGAAAATAACCCACGCTAAAATAGCTGCTTGTAACCGTGGCACTATTACCCAAAAACTCTGCTACATACGGAATGTTAGTTTGCGTGTTAAGAACACTTTTGAGAGTGTCAGTATCTAGATACAATTTTCCAGATATATTGCGATCTGCTTCATCAGGATTATTTTCGACAAACTTAATACCAATGTCAGGAAGAGCCTTGTAAGGATTCCCCGAAGATAAGCCTGAAGGCGCTTGGCCCGCAAAACTTGTCATCATATCCTTTAAATCTCTTAAAATCTTTTTTCCATACAAGACCGCTTCAGAATCAACCTCCACTTCACCATTACCTCCTTTCATGGTTGCTTTTTGATTCTTGTCAATTTGTTCAACGACATCGTTATAGCTTTTAACAAAAGTAACGATGGTCGAATAAATATTGTTAGCATCAATACCAATAATGGCTGAGGTGGCGCCAGGAGGAGTGCTTTCGCTCTGAAGATTAATCGTAACACCCGTGATCAGATCTGCAACTTGATTCGTCGTTCTGACAACATTGTCGCCATTATAGGTAAATTTAGCGACCAGGCTATCAAGTGTTGTATTTGAAGAGGGTAAGCCGAGACCATTAGATCCCTGAAGAGATGCTGATGTCCCCGTAAAGTCAATAGGGACAGCTGTTTCGGTTGACGTTATTGTCAGTTTATAACCATCGGTTGATGATAAATTTAAAAGTTGTGTGGTTACACTAGCAACGGCACCAACGGCATTAATCGCATTTCGAATGTCAGTTAAAGACATTGTGGTTGTAACAGTGACAGTTTCACCATTCATGACCAAATCTCCTGACATCCCAAGCGCAATTGTTGGGTCAACTTGGTCAGTTGTTAAAGCTAAACCAGTCGAAATAGCGGGGTCAGTGCCAGTCAGATCGATAACAGGATTTGCAACAGAACTTGTTAAAACAAGATAAGAAGAATCCCCAGATCCGTTTATACCCACGGTGATATTAGCAGCACCTGCAATTACCCCAACGGCTGTATTAATATCATCCAGCGTCATAGCTGGATTAATAGTAACTGTTTGTCCATTAATCACCAAGTCACCCGTTAATGCAAGCGCGATTGTTGGATCAGTTGTCATTGACACAGTGGGGCTGAAATTTTTTGAAAGTGTTGTGCTCACAGAATCATTTTTGGCCATTTGCTGGACTGCAAAAGTCATAGGAACAGACGACGCAACAGCACTTTGAGTCACCGTCAAGAAAACTGAATTATCTGCTCCAGGAAGAATAGAGGCTTCTTTACTTTGAAAAGCATTGGGTACTGAAGATGTGTCATATCCAATAAAGTTTGTCAGACCTGAAACAGCTTTTTGCAAGGCAGAAGTTTTAGCTTCTAAAGCTGCAAGTTCAGGAAGTACCTTGGTTTTGTCAGTATCAATTTGGTCCTCGTACGGTTTTGCTCGCAATCGTTGAGCATCAGCCATTGCTTCGAATTCGGCAAGCATATCAAGACCATCAACCTTTTGGGTTAATTTAAAATGCCCTTCTTTATCAATTTTCGCCTGGCCAAATTGAGTTGTGCCTGATGCGCTGACGGTCATCCCTCCGGGCATATAATCTCCTGTTTTTGGTTAGAAAACTGCTTCAATGTTATTCTCACACTCTACAATGTCGTTCTGAGATCCTCGGAACAAGTCCGAGGATGACAGTGGTGGTACCGTCATCGCGAAGCCCGCAAGGGCTGTGGCGATCCAGTTGTATTTTTTTCTGGATTGCCACGGAGCAATAGCTCCTCGCAATGACGAAGGCTAATTTTCCACTAGCCTTTATTTAGTCTATCCTTAACGAGCTGCTGATTGCACAAGCTCTGCCTTGCTCGAAAAGCTTTTCATTGACTGCGTAAACATAGTTTGAGCAACCTGAATATTTGCATTCAATCTTTGTACATCAGTCAATTCCGTAGCAACGTCAATGTCCGTAAAGGTCGCTCTCGTTGCTGTTTGGTTTTGAATCGAAGCCGCCAAGTTATCACTCAGGTAACCCAGCTGACTATTCACACCACCGAGTACCGCAATTTGAGTTGCAACCGTTGTCATCGCGGTTAGAATTGCGGTTGTAGCAGCTGCTGCGTTAGTTGTTGTTGTGACATCTATTCCCGTTAAAGAAAGCGCAGAAGCGCTAGCACCAGTAAAGCTCACAGATGTGGTATCTGATGAAGCCTGACCCGTCTGGAAAGCAAAAGTTGGTAGAGTACCCGCCGTAATATTAATTGAATGTGGGGCATTTAGCGTTCCAGAGTTTGTTTGAAGAGCAAAAGAAGTGCTCAAATTAATGCTGAGACCGTTAGAAAAAGAAACTGTTTCTGCAGCAGCAGGGGTCAAAACAGAAGCATTAACAGTCTGCACGTAAGTCTCTGCGCCATTTGTAAGAGTGAACGTACCAAGATTATCAGCGTATGTATAATATACTCCCCACTGACCCGCTGTCACACCCGAAGTCGCCGCATCAAATGTAACACCTGAAAAAGAAGCAAGCGATATTTCTCCACTCTGAAAGGTAGCACCAAGAGCTGTAGCAAGATTTGCCGCGAAGTTGTTGGCTAAATTATTCTTTACGGCAGTGCTTGTGGCAGCCGTATCAAAGGCAAGGCTAATTGTGTTGTTCGAGTTTGATGTACTGGTTAATGTAAAGTTTCCAGCATTATCCCCGGTAACAGCTAAGTTTGTAAATGTTTGGTTTCCAACTTGGACTGACACACTATACGTATTGGCAACACCAGTTGCGGTAGTTACAGCATTACTTACTGCGCCATTAACAAAACCAGCAATTGTGGGAACGCTAGAATTAAAAGCATTTGCTACAGCAACGAGAGCAGCAGTAGCAGTGACTGCAGAACCTGTACTTGTTGCTGCACTACCCGAAAACAATGACGTACTAAACCATTTCGTTGCCGCGTTTGTATCAACTTGAATTAGCAACTTTTGGAATTCTTGGTCAATCATTCCGCGACGTGTATCATCGATAGAGTCAGAGTTTGCCTGCGCCGCTAGCTGATTCATACGTTGGAATACTGCTTCCGTTGACGATAATGCTGCCATACCCAATTGCAACAAAGCACTACCCTGCGCAGCATTACTTGATGCTTGTGATAAGGACCCAATTGTCGCTGAAATGGCAAATCCCACCGATGCGCTAGATGCGTCATCAGACACACTCTTAGTACCGGCCGCTAAGCGTTGTTGGCCTTTTGCTAAATGGTCAGATAAACCACGTAATGTCGTACTCGTACCTTGAGCTGCCACGTTCGTATTAATATATAAACCCATAATATCCTCACTTCTTGTGAATTAAGTTATTTGCATACTTGCGGTTTTATAAAGTGCAAGTCGCGTGCCATGGGGTTGGGTAGTCATCCTCTGGGTTGGGTAGTCATCCTCTGGTTTGAAATTACGGTCATCCTCGGGCTAAATTGTTGTCATCCTCGGGCTAAATTGTTGTCATCCTCGGACTAAATTGTTGTCATCCTCGGACTAAATTGTTGTCATCCTCGGACTTGTTCCGAGGATCTCAGGGCGCTTTATAATTCACTTCGAAAGATCCTCGGAACAAGTCCGAGGATGACAGTGTGGGTGGTGCGAGGATGACGCGATAGTGATCTGGGAATGACAGTATTGAGTATCAATTGAGTGTCAGAGGGGAACAGTATTGCCAGGATAACAAATGATCCAATAGGCAAAAAATACCTCATTGCCCCAAAAGACGTGAAAACCCGGCAATTTTTTCCTGGTATGTCGTTGAGGCGTAGCAAAGCCGATGTAAAATGAGCACGTCCATCCGTCGCTGATTACGGAGATTGTTATCATTTTACATCTATTCTGCTATATCCACATACCCACACTGTCATCCCGGAACCTAGTCGAATCGCGCCTTCAGGCGCGTTATGAGACTTGGTATCCGGGATCCAGAAAAGCTATAAAATAACCCTGACAAGTGGCTCGTTAACCAAGCTAAAGCTTGGACTTGCCTACTTTCTGGGATGACAAGTTTTTTAATGAGGTTGCCCTGCACTGTCATCCTCGGACTTGTTCCGAGGATCTAAGAGATTTCAATACTTGCGAGAATGACAGTGATAGAAAGGATTGGTTTTATGAAAGTGATTTTGTGAATGAAAATAGTCTGAAAAGATCCTCGGAACAAGTCCGAGGATGACGATGGTGGTGTTGAGGATGACAGTGTGAAACCCAGATGATATAGTTTCAGTGAACGCCCTCATGGTCTCAAATGGTCTCGTTCTAATTCTTATACTTATGCGCTTTTTCTTTCATCTCGTCCAAATGGTCATTAAAGTGATTTTGCATTTTTCCATAAAGATCATGATTGGATTTTACCATCACATTAGAAATGCTTGTTGAATGATCAATTGCTTTCGTCATCGCCTCTTTGATTTTTTCTGCATGAGATTCCCATTGATTATTAGAAGACTTAGAAGCAGACAATTCACGCACCATCGCATTCATATCATCAAAAGTTTGACGAACATACTGACTTTGCAAGTCGGATATTGTTTTAATAACTTGCACGGCCATTTTGTTTGCATCATTAATTGCATCCAAATTTTTGCGATGATTATTGATAAGCGCTTCCCGATCAACGCTTGGTTTTTTCATATCTGCTGCAAAAGCTTTAAACATTTCCGCTGCTGGATTGGAAAAACGGCTTGAACTATTCTTCTTTTCCTGCGCTTTCTCTGATGATGCTTTTCCTTTAGATTCCTCTGAAGATACTTTTTCTCTCGGTTGTTCTGACTTTTTCATTAGCTGCTCTCCGGTAAATTTTACTCAAAATATAATTGGACACCTTATAATCTTTATCGCCGTCAATCACAGACTCTCAATAACACTTAGAGAGGAAGCCGTATGACAACCCGCAACCCCCCCATCGGTGATTGCCGCAGATAAATCTGCCCCCCATGGCTTCTTGTTGCATCTCTTGCAATGCTGAGCCCTAAGCCCACGCCACCGCTATCTAAATTCCGCGCCTGGTCCAGTCTGTAAAATGGACGGAAAACATTTTCCCGCTCAATTGATGGTATACCTGGACCATCATCATCAATAATTATCTGCAAATGGCGAGGCTGTGTTTGTACTTTAACGACAGCACTCTTTCCATACCGTTTGGAGTTTAACAGTAAATTAGTTAAGCAACGGTTAAAAATTCCTACCTTTAAAAGAATTTTTGTATTTTCAAAACACTCTAAAGTAATTTGGAAATCTGCGGTTTTTATTTGATCAATAATTGGTTTGAGAACGTCCTGAATTAAAATTTCTTTTGCTTCTTCGTCACCCGCTCCTCGGGCATAGGTTAAAAACCCCTCGATCATTTCTTGCATAACAAGAACATCTTGTTTCAGAGCTTTTAATTCTTCTTCTTCCTTCATCAATGTCAATTGCAACTTCATCCGTGTAAGGGGCGTTCTAAGGTCATGCGACACCCCTGCCAACATTTCCAATCGATCAGATAGTTGCCGTTTTAGACGATCCCGCATCAACAAGAATGCAAATCCAGCTTTGCGCACTTCTGTTGCTCCCTCAGGTTTAAAGGGGAGACTTTCATCTCCGCGTCCAAATCGCTCAGCGGCTTCAGATAATCTTCTAATGGGGCGAATTTGGTTGCGCATAAATAAAGAAGCCACACCAAATAAGAGAATAGACGAAACAGCCGTCCAAATAATTACAAGGGGTGTTGTGCGACTGAACAAGCGCTTTCTGGATAGTTTTATTTTCAGCACGCCCTTGCTGCTGTTAATAGAAATGTAAATAGAATCGCTATCCATCCTCACAAAATAAGAGGCTTTTATTTTTTCATTAAGGGCAGCATCTAAAAAAGAATAGAGCCACGAATGACGATGCACGCCAACCTTTTCCAAGGTATTTTCAGAATCCAACGATAAATCTAAGCTAAGGTTACGTTGTGCTAGGTCTTTGATTCTTTGAAAATCATCTCCTTTTTCAACACAATCTAGAACCAAGGCAATATCACCGGCAATTGTATCCGATAACAGTCTTAAGATTGTTTCCGTATGGCGATCAAAAAAGATATACCCCATAACAACTTGCACAAGAATAAGGGGGGTTACCAAAATAATCAGCGACCGTCCAAATAAACTCTGCGGGAGTAGCTTCTTTAGCGTCCTCCAGGGATGAAATAAGCCGACTTTTAATGCGGGTATCTTTAATGGGGACATAGGGCATATCCAATATGTCTGATTGTCTGAATGGTGCGTGGATTTTTAGGGTCATCACCAACTTTTTTACGAAGGCGCGTAATTTGTACATCAACAGTTCGCTCGCTGACTCGATGACCAATTCTTTGGGCCAATTCTTCTCGTGAAAAAGGTTGATGAGGTATTTGTGATAGCGTTCTAAGAAGAATCATTTCTGTTGATGTCAGATAAATAGCCTCGTTTTCGAATAAAAGCTGCCCGCTTTGCATGTTGAATCTATACAACCCAAGACTGACCTCGGACAAGATTTTATCATGAGAAAGAGTTGAACGACGAATAAGAGAGCGAATACGGGCCAATAATTCCACAGGTTCAAAAGGTTTGGTTAAATAATCATCAGCACCCTGATCAAATCCGGTGACCTTATCATCAAGCTGATCACACGCTGTTAACAATAAAATAGGTATCGTCATTGTTTCTCTTAAGCTTTTTGTAAGATCAGTACCGCTTTCGCCTGGCATCATCACATCCAAAATGATGGCATCAAAATGATGGCATGCCAGTTGAGATCTAGCTTCTGCAGCGTTTGAGGCCGCCTGCACCCGAAATCCTTGTTCCGTTAAAAACTGAACCAGCAACGTGCGTAAACGACTGTCATCATCAACGACCAAAAGATGAGCAGAGGTTACGTTCTTGTTATCTTCAGACATAAATTTTACTTGTTTTTGTCATTTACCCCTCACTGTCTTGGACTCCATACTGTCATCCTCGGACTCCCCCGCTGTCATCCTCGGACTTGTTCCGAGGATCTAAAGATTCTCGCAATAAATGCGAGAATGACACAAGAGTAAAAACAAGTTTAAAAAGAAGCGTGTGGCTCCTCTCTTCCAATCTTAAGAACTCTGCACTCATTTTCAACTGGAAATTTTGTTTCCTCGTTGTCATTCTCTGAGTCGTGACACATTTCGTTGTCCTCGTCTCGTTGTCCGCGTCTCATCATCCTGGGGGCCCGCGCTGCCATTCGTGGTACCCCACACTGTCATCCTCGGACTTGTTCCGAGGATCTGTACGCTTTCTGGTTGGCCTTTTTGGTGATGAAAAATTATTTAAAATTTTATTAAAAATTAATAATAAAAAATAAGTTAAAAACAAATATTTATTGTTGAATTCAGGATAGTGATACATATATATTAACCGGATGTATATTACCTGAAATCATCATAAAAAATAGATTTTAAAATATTTGATACCGAGGAAACGATGAAAAATTTAAGTAAAAAGATTTTGTTAACGTTGTTAACAACGAGTTTAGTTAGTATAAGTGCTGGTATGGCTAGTACGAATGGTGATGAGAGTTTGCAATCAGGGCTAAATGGAGAGAGAGAGGCTCTGCTTGGAACTACCAGAGGAATCAATCCACCAAGATACAGAATTGTAGGCACAGAAACCGAGCAGACGGGTTGTTGCTGTTGGAGAACAACTGTGACCGTGTCCAGGACTATTGAAACCTCCGTGGAAGAAATATTACAGAATGCACAGTGGCTTATTGATAATACGGCCTTCAATAAAAGGGAATTAAGTGCAATTGGAAGCGTTGGCGAGCATGTTTCTTCGACGTTCGCATTTATTGACGCCCTTTATGGTAACGCCATTATTGCTGCTCTCGGAGAAGATAAGGATAAGGCACCGCCGCCCAGTGGAAATAACATCAGAGCAATCACAGAATCAGAGAGTATTCCAGGAATAGCACCATTTGCGAGCCAAGTTCATACCACCCGCGTATTCGGAACAACAAGGCCAATTAGACCTGCAGACACCTTTGCAGAGAATTGCAGCGTAGTTAGAGCATTTTACGCAGCAACTAAAACTTTAAAAACACCTTTTAAAGTAAAAGTAATCGGAGATAGAGTGAACCCAACCCGTAGAGATGTTACGTTCATGGCAAACGGCCAAGAACTCGACAATTTCTGGGCGCCACTCGTAGTTCTTGGTTTACTCAATTACGGCTCTGGCGGTAAAACAACCTACACAGATCAACCTCTTGTTCAATTAGGGTTAACTGCGGTTAGAGCACCTTTTATTGGCAGGCTTCATGTTTCACCTGAGAGCCATAGAGCAGTAGCTAAAGCGAAGACAGGAACAAGAGTGGAGGAGGATGACCTTCCGACGGGTGGAAAACCAGCTGTAACCTTTGCTGCCACTCATGACAGGGTGCACGAGAGAGCAGAAAGCAGAGGAAGTTCTGTTAATTCCAGCCCAAGAAGAGACGACGTTTTGTTAGACGTTAAAATGGAACTTGGGTTTACGTTCTCTGATGACATAGAATTAGCTGCTTTTGCAGGTGGTCGTCTTCTAATGAATGAACGAGACAATGTGAAGCAGCTACGTGAATTTCTAGAAAAAGCTGATGATACCATAGATGCTGGCGTTATCGCAGCAGACAAATTTGGAATCAGACTAAGAGATGAAATTGATGGTTTGTTAGAAAAACAAGCTAAAACCGTTGCTATAGCCTTGCTATCAATAATCAAACAAAATGCAAGTAGTCTAACTTTAACAGCAGCAGAAAACCCCCTAGCTTTTGCCATGCTACCATACTTAACAGGAACCGCTGAAATACCTATTTATGTTGGAGATATGCTGAGTGCGGTTTCTCACTTTGGATTTACACATGGCCATCAGTATTACTTTGGAACTTCTACAGGCAAAGCAAATGCCCCTCTTGAAGACCTTTTATCTATAGTAAGCGAACTGACAGGAACAGTCTCCGAGATTGATCCGAGTAAATTCGCCGAATAGTTGGGTTAAAATATACTTATCGACAAGAAGTCAAAGGCCGCTGGATCTTTTCTGACGGCCTTTGTACTATGTTGCATACCATTCGTTCATCTCACTAAAAGTGTGTAATGCAAATAATAAACAACTCTCTCCTCACCATTACTCTCAATCGCCCGGAGGTTTATAATGCTTTAAACTTGGAATTGACTAGATCCATAACTGATGCACTAGAACAAGCTCTCAAAAACCCAGACATAAAAACAATCCTCATTCGTTCCTCTATGGACAAGGTGTTTTGCGCTGGCGGTGATGTTAAGGCTGCTTATTATGCCCAAACAGAGGGTAATAAGTCATACACGGAAGAGTTTTTCAGAGCAGAATATCAACTGAATTATTTAATCAGCACCTATCCAAAACCAATTATTACTTTGATCAATGGACTGACCCTTGGGGGTGGCATGGGCCTTGCCATGCACGCAAAATACCGGATCGTTAATGAACAAGCGCAATTGGGAATGCCAGAGACCACCATTGGCTTTTTTACCGATGTGGGGGCTGGTCATTTTTATAAAAAACTCCCAATTTCTCTTAATCTCTATTTTTCTTTGACAGGAGAAACTCTGGATTATCATCAGGCCTTGAGTTATGGCCTGGCAACACATTTTATACATAAAGAGCGGGAAGAGGATTTATTGAAAGAATTGGAGGTTTGTCAGTCCGACCGTGCTCTGTCATCCTCGAACTCCACACTGTCATCCTCGGACTTGTTCCGAGGATCTTTGCAGTCCCCAGATCCTCGGAACAAGTCCGAGGATGACAATATAGACATCATCAACACATGCTTCAAAGATGATTCCATAGAAGCCATATTTGAAAGACTTCAAGAACACCCATCAACTTTCGCCAAAGAATGCCTGAATCTTCTTTTTAAAAAATCACCCACAAGCTTAAAGGTTGTGTTTGAGCTTATCAAACGTAGTAAAAAATTGTCCTTAAAAACCCTAGTTCGGGATTAGAAAGTTAAATTTTATTTTGGGTTTATGAGATTTAAGAGAGTAGGCAATAAGTGTTGATAGGATATGGACGATAGCATTCCAAGGTGATCGATGTCTTGTATGCTCCAGCATAAATTTGTTTTTCAAATA
>CANJLN010000011.1 GCA_947475175.1 Alphaproteobacteria bacterium | reverse complement strand
GACTTCAGAGGGTTTCTCTTGGGTCATTTTGAGATTCATGGGGCACTTTAACAACTCTACTCTTGGTTAGAGTATCAAAAGAATCAATAAAAGTCAAATTTTCGAAAAAAGCCCATCAATTAAGTATAGCTCTATGGTTTATATTTGTTTTGAATAAATGTGGTGTCATCCTCGAGAGGCACGAAGTGCCGAGTCGGGGATCCAGGAAAAAATATTCTGGATTCCCGCCTTCGCGGGAATGACGTGTGAGAGGTGGGAATGACAGTAATGGAGTTTCCCGCTACCCCTCGCTAATAATCCCGGCCTCATGCCAAATATTGATTTTGTTCATCCAGTCGTCTGTGACCTTAACGAACAGCAATAAGTGAACAGGATGCCCCAACAGACGTTCCATTTCAAGGCGGGCTTTCATACTGATATTTTTGATTTGCTGGCCTTTTTTGCCCAAAATAATTGGCTTTTGGGCATCGCGCGCGACAACAACCGCTTGGTTCACTTTCACACTGCCATTATCAAATGGTTCCCATTTCTCGGTTTCAACATACGTTTCATAAGGTAATTCATGACGCAATTGCAAAACCAATTGTTCGCGGGTAATTTCAGCGGCCCAAAGACGCATCGGTAAATCAGTGATTTGATCTTCTGGATAATGCCATGGCCCCTGCGGCATTTGCTTGCATAAATGGCTGGTCAGGTCGTCAACACCATCTCCGGTTAAAGCCGAGATCATAAAGGTATCAGTGATCTGGGGATACTGAGCAAAATCAGCCGAGATTTTTAAGAGCCTTATCGGATCGATTAAATCCACTTTGTTTAAAGCCAGGATCAGGGGTTTACCACCCAGTTTCTTAATAATCTCATGACACCCATCAAATTTCTTTTGCGCAACATCGATCAGCAAAACCACACAATCAGCATCGCGACCTGATTGATAGGCTGTTTTCACCATCGCCTTTTCCATCTGACGATTGGGCGTAAATATCCCAGGCGTATCCATTAAGATCAGCTGATGATCTCCTCTGAGAGCAATGCCAAGAATACGACGTCTTGTGGTTTGCACTTTTGGGGTGACAATGGAAACTTTGCTGCCAACAATTTGGTTTACAAGCGTTGATTTGCCGGCATTGGGTTCACCTAGGATTGCTACGAATCCACAGTACTGAAGGGTCATTTTTGAAAGCTTTCTAATAATATCTTAGCGGCATTTTGTTCTGCATGGCGTTTCGACGCTCCCTCACCAATGACTTCTGGTAACGATTCAATTAAAACTGAAACGCGAAAAAAGGGGGCATGCCCTGGCCCTGTGCAGTCGATAATTTTATAAACAGGGATGGGTTTGCCTCTGCTTTGCGCCCATTCTTGCAGACTGGATTTTGCATCTTTGGGAGGTTGCACATCTTCGGTTAATAGGTCTTCCCAGTATTTCTGAATAAGCTGATGACATGGCATAAGCCCTCCATCTAAATACATGGCCCCTATCAAGGCTTCCATGGCATTGGCTAGAATGGCATTGTTAGAAACTTTTTCCGTTGAAACCAAAACCAAATAGTCTTGCAAAGATAAAGATTTTGCTACCTTATCACAAGCCTCTCTTCGAACAAGCGCCGCTGAGCGTTTGGCCAAATCACCTTCGTTTTCTTTTGGAAAACGTTTGTACAAAAGATCAGCAATCACAAGCCCCAAGACACGATCCCCTAAGAATTCCAATCGCTCGAATAGCCTGCCTTTATGACGAACGCTGGAATGAGTCAGAGCGCTTTGAATGAGTTGTTTGCTTTTAAAGCAATAGCCAATTTTCTCTTCAAGCAAGGGCAAAAAAATCATGAAAATACTAGCGAATCAAATTCAAAAGGCGCGTGTATCTAAGACTAAACGGCCAATTCCAGGGCTCATACCATTTTGCCTCTGTTGAAAAGAACAACATTTCTGCGCGCCCAATTAGATTTTCTTCTGGTATATAACCAACCGTTTCCAAGACGCGACTATCGCTTGAACTATCTCGGTTATCACCCATCATAAAGTAATGTCCTTCTGGGACCACATAAACTTGCGTGTTATCAAGCCGCCCTTTTCCGAAAGGAGCGCTTTTTAAAATACGATGTTTAACACCATTAGGAAGCATTTCAATATATTGCGGAATGACCTGGAGGTGCCCGTCTTTGCTGGTGTGATAATCTTCGATACGCTCCAATGTGACAGGCTGTCCGTTAATATGTAAAATTCCTTCGATAACTTGGATGCGGTCTCCTGGTAAACCAATGAGTCGTTTTATATAATCCAAATTGTTATGTTTTGGATTAAAAAAGACGACCACGTCTCCTTGTTTTGGAGCACTTGCCCAAACGCGTCCTGAAAATATGTTAGGACCAAAAGGAAAGGAATGTCTTGAATATCCGTAAGAATACTTATTCACAAACAGATAATCACCAATAAGCAACGTTGGAATCATCGAGCCAGAAGGTATATTAAAGGGCTGAAAGAAGAACGTTCGGATGATCATTGCAACAGCAAAAGCAAAGGCAAATCCTCTGATCTCTTTTTTGACTTTATCTGGATTGGCTCCAAATAGCTTTCGGTTAGATCCTAGCTTCATCATTCTATCCTTTTAAAGTTTTCTGAGCTAAACATACGGAAATAACCACAAAAGCCTGTGCGTAAGGAGGTTCATCTGTAATACTCAGGTCTATCTTTCCAGTTTGATCTTTCATTAATAAGTTTCTCAAATTATTTAATGCTGTTCCAGAGAGCGTAACAATTGGTTTGCCATTTGGTAAATGAGTAATTTCAATTTCTTGCCACTGAATACCAGAAACATCTCCCAAAGCTTTAAGGACAGCTTCTTTAGCCGCAAATACTTTTCCATAACTTTGAAAACGATGCGCCCGAAGATCACATCTTTCCTGCTCAGTTTTTGTAAAGACACGGTCCAAAAAACGTTGACCAATTCTCTCATTTGCTTTTTGCAAACGACTACAGTCAACCAGATCTGTCCCTATCCCAATAATCATCTAAGCCACGGAACCAACACTAACGCGTTTATGTACAGGAACAATCATTTGCAAAATCTGACTCAGTGTCTCTTTCAATTTATGACGGTGGACAACCATGTCAATCATGCCATGCTCTAATAGATACTCGGCCTTTTGAAAATTATCAGGCAATTTCTGACGTATGGTTTCTTCAATAACGCGTGCTCCAGCAAAACCAATAATAGCGCCCGGTTCTGCAATTGCAATATCGCCTAACATAGCAAAAGAAGCACTAACACCGCCCGTTGTTGGATCCGTTAAGAGTGTAATATAAGGTAAACCAGCTTCTTTAACTTTTTCAACAGCAATAATTGTACGTGGCATTTGCATTAATGATAAAATTCCCTCTTGCATACGCGCACCACCAGATGCTGTAACGACAATCAAAGGTGATTTTGTTTTAACGGCCATATCAGCTGCCGTTAAAAGAGCTTGTCCTGCTGCCATCCCCATGGATCCTCCCATGAAGGAAAAGTTGAATGCGGCAACAACAGTAGATTGCCCTCCAAGAAGGCCGTAAGCAACAACGACTGTGTCGTCTCTCTCTGTTTTTTGTCGATAGTCTTTTAAACGATCGCTATATTTTTTGCTATCTTTAAACTTCAAAGGATCTGCTTGAACTTTTGGAGTCTCTGTTTCTGTATAGCGACCATTATCAAACAACATTTCCAAACGCTGAGCAATCTCCAACCTCAAATGATGATTGCAATGATGGCAAACAGAAAGATTCTCCAAGAGATCTCTATGAAAAAGCATGTGCTCACAACCAGGACACTTTATCCACAGATTATCAGGAATTTCAGGTCTACGGATAAGAGCTTGAATCTTTGGGCGAACAAAATTGGTAAGCCAGTTCATAATTTTTTTCCGGAATTAGGTTGATTTATAAAGAAGTACAGTTGAGAACCTGACGTAAATATTTACTCATCTTAAAGTGCAAATATCTCTTCTCTGGTATGGAAACAATCTGACCATTGCGAGGGTTCCTTGCTTGTCGGGATGCACGTCTTCTAATAGATAAAACTCCAAAATCTCTGAGTTCCACACGTCCATCTTGAGACAAAGCGCTTTCGAAAGTCTCGAAAAAACAATCCAAAGCAGATTCAACCTCATCTGTTTTCAAATGACCGTTGCCCTTTAGAATACTTTTGACAAGTTCGGATCGGGTCATGCCACCTTCCACTTGCTCCTTAAAAAAAAGGGAGGGCAAACCCCTCCCCTTTGTTAATTAGTCTTTTGATGCTTTCTTTTTCATAGCCGCACCTAGAATATCTCCTAAGCTTGCGCCGCTATCTGAAGAACCATACTCAGACATAGCTTCTTTCTCTTCGTCAATTTCACGAACTTTGATCGAGAGATTAACTTTGCGTGTTGTCTTATCGACAGTCATGATTTTTGCGTCAATTTTCTCACCGATCGCAAAACGATCTGTGCGTTGATAAGCGCGATCACGAGACAAGTCACCTTTTTTGATAAAGCCACTTAAGCCATCAGCCAAAGTAACTTCGATGCCTTTGTCGGTAATTTGACTTACCGTGCAGGTCACAATATCTGACTTCTTAACTTGACTGGTTGCAGATTCAAAAGGATCAGAAGAAAGTTGCTTGATTCCAAGACTGATTCTTTCCTTCTCTGGATCGATATCAAGAACCTTAACTTGAACAGTTTGACCTTTGGTATAAGAGGAGATTGCTTCTTCACCTGACTTCTCCCAAGAAGCGTCAGACAAATGAACCATTCCGTCTAATTCTTCGCTAACGCCAATAAACAAACCAAATTCGGTAATGTTTTTAATGGTGCCTTCAAGAATGCTTCCCGTTGGATGTTGATCCATAAATCTCTTCCATGGGTTCTCAACACACTGCTTCAGACCTAAACTAATACGACGCTTTGTCATATCAACTTCAAGAACAACAATTTCAACTTCTTGCCCTAAGGTTACAATCTTACTTGGGTGAATGTTTTTCTTTGTCCAGCTCATTTCTGTTACATAAATCAAGCCTTCAATACCATTCTCAAGCTCAACAAAAGAACCATAATCTGTAATGTTAGTGACTTTGCCCTTATGACGAGAAGTAACAACGTAACGTTCCTCAACACCCTTCCAAGGATCAACTTCAAGCTGTTTCATGCCCAATGAAATACGTTGGGTTTCTTTATTGAATCGAATAACTTGAACTTGAATAGTCTCACCAATTTTCAAAATGTCACTTGGATGATTGATTCTCTTCCAAGAAATATCTGTTACATGCAAAAGACCGTCTACACCGCCCAAATCAATAAACGCACCGTAGTCTGTGATATTCTTCACAGTACCGCTTAACACTTGACCTTCATTCAATTGAGCAACTAGCTCAGTTCTAGCTTCCGCTCTGGATTCTTCAAGAACAGAACGACGAGAAACGACGATATTGCTTCTAGCTTTATCCATCTTTAAAAGTTTAAAGGGTTGAACGATATTCATCAGTGGTCCGACATCACGGACAGGGCGAATATCAACCTGGCTACCTGGCAAGAACGCAACCGCTCCATTCAAATCAACGGCAAAACCGCCTTTGACTCTTCCAAAAATAACACCGTTAACAAGTTGGCCTGTTTCATGAGCTGTCTCAAGATCTGTCCAGGCAGCTTCACGACGTGCTTTCTCAATACTGAGAACTGCTTCGCCATTTTTGTCTTCCATGCGTTCAACATAAACGTCAACCGTATCGCCAACACGCGGCTCTTCGGAAAGACCGCGAGAACTTAATTCTTTAAGCGCAACGCGTCCTTCGGATTTTAAACCGACATCAATGACGGCCATATCATTACGAATCGCAACAATAATACCTTTGACAACTTTTCCATCGAAACTTTGACGATTAGAGAGCGTACTTTCTAATAAGTCACTAAAACTTTCTTTTTCAACTGGTGGGAATACGGCGGGGGATACTTTTGACATGTTTTTCCTTAAAATTCAAAATCGAGAGAAACGCCACAGAGGGCATCTCAAACGGGCTAGAGGTTAATACTATGACTCAGTTTTGCATAGTAATGAATATAGGTTTTTTTTTCAAGAAAAATGGTTGACAGCAGATATATCTCCCTAAAAGAAAAAACGCATCTTAAGAGAAGATGTAAGATCTCTAATTTTAGAAACCCCCTCTATGTCTTTTGGATCAGGAGCAATTTGAAATACCTTTTGATATCCATCAAATATCATAGGAACTCCTTTGTCTTTTAAAAATTTCTCCACAAGATAGCCTTTGCCAACAGGTTTGCCTTTATAGACTAAGTTGTCGTCAACAATAATGATGGTTCCTTTTTTCAGGCAGTCAAAAATAATTTCGATTTCTTTTAAATGATGTTCAGCGCTGGGCTCTGGGTTGGTCACATCCAAATCAAAAGAATCTAAATAAAGAACATCGATTTTTTCTGCTTCGTTAAAGGTCTCAAGAAACTTAACAGAATCAGAGGTGTAAGCGATTACTTTTTCGGAACAATATTTTCTTATCACCCCTTGGCATTTTGGATCCAAATCAACGGTACGCAATGTTCCATTATGGATTTTGAGAAAAGCATCAAAAATAATCGTTGATGCACCATCGGCCGGAATGTTAATGGGCTCTGTTCGAAGGGATCCTGTTTCAACAATTAAAAAATCCTTTTGTCCTCTCAGGGCTTTTTGCTCAAGCAAGAAAAAAGTAATTAAAAAGCTAGGGCCACGTTTGCGGTGTGTGGCATTTAGCGGCTTGTAAAACTCAGTCATAAATTGATTGCAAAAAGGGTGCGTTTCTTTAGTAATCCCGGTGCTATTGATCCAGCAAGAAGGTAGCCAATGACAAGAGAGCTTAAGAACGATAAAAACAATACCCGCAATGGCAATAAGAGCATACATCCACTTTTTTAAACGCGACATTTTAGAAATCCTTGGTGCTTTATTACAGGTCCAGGGACAAATCCTAACCTATCGAGTGAGCAGACTCAACAATCTTTGATTTTATGGCAAGAAGTTTGCAATGCTCTTGCTTGGCAACTACAAAATCACCCAGATAATCTTTGTTCGCAAATAATCGTTCTTGGCTTTTATCGTTATCATTTAGTGTGTGATTAAGCTGGGTGGTTACGAAAATATTGAGAGAAGTGTCTCTTTTTAACGATGATTATTTTTTTTTTTGTAAAAATGTAAATAAAATCATTGCCGAAAACTCTTTACGCAATTATAACTTTATACAAACTAGAGTGTATTTTAAGGATTATCTAATGACCGACACATTAACACACGCTGAATTACTTACTTTCACATCGCAAGTTGTAGGGGCGTATGTCTCCAATCACACGGTAGAGCTAGAAGACCTTCCAGCAGTCATTGCGAAAGTTTATCAAACTTTGTCAGATGCCAATCGCAACCCAAACAGTTTGAAGAACAGAACACCTCTCGTTCCTGCTGTTCCAATCCCAGAATCAGTTACGGATGAATACATTGTCTGTCTTGAAGATGGTAAAAAACTTCAAATGCTAAAGCGCCATCTAAACACTGTTTATAAAATGTCGTTAGAGCAATATAAAGAGCGTTGGAGTCTGCCATCAGATTATCCTGTTGTTTCACCAAACTACGCACGTCGTCGTAGCCAGATCGCAAAGAACACAGGTCTCGGTGTTAATGGTCGCCGTCGTCGCAACCTAAAGGTTGTTGTTGGACAAAACAATATGGAAGGCCAGAACCAAATGGCTGTTGTTGCGGGCAAGAATTAGTTCTTTCGTCTTCATCCCACACATTGTCATCCTCAGACTCCCCAATGTCATCCTCAGACTCCCCAATGTCATCCTCAGACTCCCCAATGTCATCCTCGGACTTGTTCCGAGGATCTCATCCCCCCAGTTTTTTGCTTAATACCAAAGTCACACTGTCATCAGTTATGTTTTAGATCCTCGGAACAAGTCCGAGGATGACAATGTGGGGTTAATGATTGAGAAATTAAAAATTTTAAAATATACAGCACAAGCAAATAAAACACTGTCACGAACTTCTCAATCTTGGTCATCTTTCACCACACCACTGTCGTCATCGGACTCCCAACTGTCATCCTCGGACTTGTTCCGAGGATCTAGGCTGCTCCATAGAACAATCGAGAAAATTTTTAATCCCAAACTCGCAATGACGGCACCTTCACTAACAAGGGCAACCGGCATCTTTCGGTTTGGGTTGTTTTACTTCAGTTAAATTTACCCCCCTCTTGGGCTTTGGGCCTGGCACAGGTTTAGCCCCGAAACCATTACCTTGTCCTCTTAGCTGAGGTGCTCCCGTTATCTGATAAAACGCATTGCTAATGAGAAGCACATAATGACGATTTAGCTCGCGCCCTACGACGGGAGAAAAAACTGCCATTAGTTTGCCTAGCACGTCACGGTTTTTCCTTTGATAAGCCCCAGCTGCAAAATCCAAAATAGCGCCAGCTTTACCAAAGTTTGTACGGGGTTTAACATTTCCATCTGCGTCTCTTTTTTCTTTCAGAATCTCTAAAGTGTAGTGGTCAGACATACATGCTGCACGATTTGCCTTTGTTTCCTTTGGCGTTGCGCCTTCAGCTATTTTAAAAATCTGCATTGTTCTTTTTAGATCCAGATTAAAATTCTGACGACGAATATCTAGAGAAGGTTGCAGTTTAACTGATCTCATTTGTTTCTGAGCAGGCACGACTACAGGCGTCCCATCATCCATGCTCATAGAACCAGTGGAGAGAACGCCAAGGAATAAAAATGTGAAAAGACTAAAGCGAATAAGCTTTTGCATGCAAATGAAACTCCTGATTTGTTCAGTATACCTTGTAGATGGGATGGTGGAGGTGTTTTGTCAAGAGGAATTTATAGAGGTGTTATTTCAAGCATTTCAAGAAAACAGTTAACGAACCTCTCGAAGAGATCCTCGGAACAAGTCCACAGCCGTACGAACGTAATTAAACTACAATGAAAAGTAACTTTTTGCCAATTCAGTGTCATTCGCGCGAAGGCGGGAATCCAGTTATAATTTTTCCTGGATTCCCGACTCGGCCTTCGGCCTCTCGAGGACGACAATAGGGAATATTGGCGCCTCTTCGTTAACGTTCATAAATCAGTGACCCCTCCTCGCAATGACGAAGGGCTTGAATCGTTCTCTCGCTTTAGACTACTTCTTAAGAGCTATTTTGCTTGTGCCATCATGAGCTGCACCATGAGCTTGAGCAACTCGTCTAACTTCTAACACAGCTTTTTTCTTAAGCTCTGCAGCTACGTATGCATCTCGAGCAGAATTAACTACAGGAACTTCTTCTTCTCCAGTAAGATCCGCCATCATCGCTGCATAATCCTTTGCAGCAGACAGTCTTTCTTTGAGAGCACGATAGATAGCTTGTATCTTGGAAAAAAATCCTTTTTCTTTTTCCAATTTTTCTGCTGCTGTCCAACGTACTATCTTATCCTTTTCAGCATCCAGAGCCTCCTGCATCGAACTTATCATTGCATCCATCTCAACAATTTTCTCATCAATCGCAGCAATATGTTGCGGATTCAATACCGGCGATGATTTTGCTTGCTCGCCACGTGCTAATCTTTGAGGTTGTTCAGCAGCTGCTAATAATGATGCTGCCTTCCCGCTAGCTGTACTTAGTTTATTACGAGCTTGGGTAAGTGCTTCAACTTGCTTAGCAAGAGAAAGAGCTTTCAGTGCAGCAGGATTTATTCCCTCAACGACTGTGCCCATAAAGTCTAAAAGAGCGCCACTCGCTCCAAGGTTTACACGGGCTTTTGGTCCAACAGGGCCAGGTACCTTAGGCTTGAACATTTCGTCTTTGTAAAAACCTGTCATCACATCTGTTGATTTTGCCGTTAGATCCGGAACTGTTTCACCATCGTCATTATCTGTCGTGACGGGTTCTACGCCAAGATGCTTCAGCGTTTCCGCTTTACGACTGGCAAAATCTTCTCTCTTAGCTTGCAGAGCTTCTAATTCTTGCGCTTTTCTAAGAAGGCTGTCTTTATCAGTAATCTCGGCATTAGATATATGAGCGGCAAGCTCTGCTAAATATCGAGGAGCAAGTTGGGTCTTGGTACTCGCCAGTATTCCTTGAGAAATTGGGCCTAGAGAAAACGGAGTTCCTCTACCGTCACCAATCACATCAGGCACTTCAACAGGCTCTGATTTGGTAACGTGAGTTGTAAACATCCCTCCATCTTCACCGTCGCTATCGTTGGCTGCTGCCCCCCTCACCTTAGAACTTTTTACATAATCTTTAGAAGCGACAGGCGGCGCTGTTCTTGCAGCAATTATTTCATCGAAAATTCTCTGAGAATCATCTTTTGTCATTTTCTGTCCTGCTGTTCTCCTCCCATATTCCTCTTGTTCCTCTTGAGTAAGATCCGTAGCGCTCCCAATACTTGTCCCCAGCAACAACACTGCAAAACTTAGGCTTATAATCTTTTTCATGTAAAAACTCCTTTGTAAAATTCATTCTTAAAAATAAGTGTAGTTGGAATAGTTAAATAAAGTATTAATTCCTATCCGTCAAACGAAATTCCTTTTTGGTTGTTGTCTCGAAGCTCGTATCGTCATTGCGAGGAGCGGAGCGACGCGGCAATCCAGAAAATACAACTGGATCGCCACAGCCCTGCGGGCTTCGCGATGACGGAGGTAGACATGTTTTGGCTCCATACTGTCATCCTCGGACTTGTTCCGAGGATCTCTCTCCTACCATAACGTTCCTTCGGCTTGACAAGATCCAAGATTCTCGGAACAAGTCCGAGAATGACAGTGTAGAGGAGCAGCCTACCTATCTCCACCCCTTCAAATTCATCTCTCTCTTTCTTTGTGCTTCAGCCACCATCGCCTCTAATTCATCCATCACTTTATCATATTCTTTTCTGCCTTTTTCTCTGACGGCATGTCCGCGATAAACGCTTTGAATACGTAAAGTTGCCAGATCTTTTTTGAAAACATCTGCATATGCATTCTCAAATGACGGGCTCTCATCCATTGATTTAAACATAGAGTCAATTTCTTCTTCATCAAGATCACAAGATAATCTTATTCTTTTTGAATATTGAGATCGAAAATTTCGAATAATTTGATCCAGTAGAAAATGAGAGACCTTACCAAAAGCAAGATGAACGACCATAAAGCTTATCAGTTTGTGCCGATCACCTTCTTTAGTGGGAGAAGCTTGGACAGTATTTAACAAACCAGCAATTTCATCTTCTGCATCCCGTACAGTCGCGCTACGATTGGCTATTATCAATGCTCTGAACATAATTTTACGCTCTTCAGCATTGGCAATGCGCTTGCTCAGTCTTTTATATGGCCGCCCATGTTCTCCTAAGTGCTCTCCCGAGTTTCCTGTAACAACAAACTTAAGAATAGCGCTTCTTTTAACATCTGTTGGGCTTTGCTCATAATCATTAGTCAATTGATCCAAAAGACGAGTTGCAGGCGAGATAAAGGCGTGACTCGGTGATGCAATGGATAAAAGAAATAAAAATAAGAAAAGCATAAAGGCCCCGATACGTCTAGTCATGTCATTTAGAATAAGGAAAATTTGTTAACATATGTTTAAACAGATTTTTGAGAAAAAGTTAAGGGATTTATTTGGCGAGGGCAGAAAAACAGGTGATTTCCCACCCTCTGTCGTCCTTGGACTTGTTCTATAGGTATCTCACAAGTGCCGCCGTCATGGCGAGCAACGAAGTTGCGTGGCCATCCAGTCAAATAATGTCTTCATACAAATCTTTCTATTCAGGATTTGTGCGCTCAATAAGCATTATTTTGTGTTTCATCTGTATCACTTTTTCTGGATGGCCACGCAACTTCGTTGCTCGTCATGACGGCATGGAACAAGCCCGAGGACGACAGTGTGAGGATTGACAGAGATTTAACCAAAATTGAGAATTGCTGCTTGCCAAAACAAAACTATAGGCAATTATCTCGTTTATAGAGTACTATCTCTCACGCCCTTTAAAGAATATTTGCTTTCAAAAAATGAACAAAAAACTCTATATTAAAACGTACGGCTGTCAGATGAATGTCTATGATTCTGACAGAATGGTTGATCTATTAAAGCCATTGGGTTACTCCATCACCGAGGATCCGGCAGAGGCCGATATGGCCATTTTAAATACATGCCATATTCGAGAAAAAGCGGAACAAAAAGTCTATTCTGATTTGGGTCGGTTAAGACGGCACCAAACCAATCGCCGCAATGATGGTGATGACATGGTCATTGGTGTTGGCGGTTGTGTGGGGCAAGCAGAGGGGAAAGAGATTATCCGTCAGGCACCTTATGTCAGCATGGTCTTTGGACCGCAGACTTATCATCGTTTGCCTGAAATGATTGCGCAAATGAATCGCGAGAAAGAAAAAAGAGAAGGCAAAAGACCAAAAGGGTTGATTGATACTGATTTCCCACTTGAAAGCAAATTTGATTCTCTACCTGCACCGACAAGCTCAGCCTCCAGCGTCTTTTTATCGGTGCAAGAGGGATGCGATAAATTCTGCACCTTTTGCGTTGTTCCTTATACACGGGGCGCTGAATATTCACGACCTGTTTCAGACATTTTAAAAGAGGCTGAGCATCTGGTTAGCTTAGGCGCGCTTGAAATTACTTTGCTTGGTCAAAACGTAAACGCTTATCACGGGCAACCTCTTTATGCTTCCTCTCATGGAACAAAAGAATGGGGATTGGGCAGATTGGTTTTTGAGCTGAGCCAAATAAAAGGGTTAGAGCGTATTCGGTACATGACGTCGCATCCTCGCGATATGGATGATGAACTGATTAATGCTCATGGAGAAATTCCTCAACTCATGCCATTTTTGCATTTGCCCGTTCAATCAGGAAGCGATTCTATTTTAGAAGCGATGAACCGCAAACATACAGCAAAAGATTATTTAAATATCATTGAAAAACTTAAGATTGCTCGTCCCGATATTGCTTTTTCATCGGACTTTATTGTCGGGTTCCCAGGAGAGAAAGATACAGACCAAGAAGCAACGTTGACTTTGATAAAAGAAGTTGGATTCGCTCAAGCTTATTCATTTAAATATAGCAAGCGCCCAGGCACACCAGCAGGGGCGATGGAATTGCAAGTGGATGAAGAGATAAAATCAAAACGTCTTCGTGAATTACAAGACTTGCTGAATGAACAACAATTGTCGTTTAATAGAAGTATGGTTGGAACAACACAAATGGTTTTGCTGGATCGAAAAGGCAAACACCAAGGACAAATGATAGGAAAAACGCCTTATATGCAATCGGTACCTGTTGTTGCATCAGACGATTTATTTGGAAAGTTGGTAGAAGTGCGACTTGAATCTGCGCATGAAAACAGCTTGGTTGGCTCGTTAACCGATTCCGCCATTATACCCTATCCTATGTCCGAATTATTAGAGAGGAAAGACGAGGTTTGAGTATAGAACCTAATCATTTTTTAGAATTTAGAGATAATCACCTTTTGTCTCAATTGGTTGGCCCTCAAGATCGATATCTTTTGCAGATAGAACAACGACTTGGTGTTGTTCTAGCGCTCAGAGGAAACCGGGTTAATATTAATGGCGCTGAACCTGAGGCAACCTTTGCCCAAAATGCCTTGCAGTTTCTTTATAACCAGCTCGCCAAAGGACACATTGTTGAGATGGCTGAAGTTGATGCTGCCATTCGGTTGGCCACGATCAATTCTCCGGCCCTGAATGGTGGATCAGATACAGATGAAACGGGCTCGGAAATTTCCATTGTTACCAAAAGACGTATTGTTTTTCCAAGAAGCAGCCGTCAAGGTGATTACATCGAGGCCATGCAAAAGTGTGATATGGTTTTTGGTGTTGGTCCCGCTGGAACCGGCAAGACTTATTTAGCCGTGGCCCAGGGCGTATCCATGCTTTTAGCTGGAAAGATTGAGCGCATTATCCTAACGCGTCCAGCCGTGGAAGCCGGTGAAAGACTTGGTTTTCTGCCAGGTGATATGAAGGAAAAGGTTGATCCTTATTTACGTCCTTTGTATGACGCCCTCAATGATATGCTTCCTCCTGATCAAGTTTTAAAACGCCTGAGCAATGGTGAAATTGAAGTAGCACCGCTTGCTTTTATGAGAGGGAGAACCTTAGCCAATGCCTTTGTCATTTTGGATGAGGCGCAAAATACAACGCCCGTTCAAATGAAAATGTTTTTAACGCGTTTGGGCAATCATTCTCGCATGGTGATCACCGGAGATCTGACACAGATTGATTTACCGAGTGGTATTCCCTCTGGCTTGAAAGATGCGATGCACATTTTAGAAAATGTTGATGCGATTCGTTTTATTATTTTTGATGAAAAAGATGTAGTGCGTCATCCTCTGGTTGGTAAGATTGTTCATGCTTATGATGAGAATGATAAAAAGAGGGTGAATCCAAAAAATGCATGAGGTCGCTATTCAAATAGCTGATGAAGATTGGTTAACGTGGTACACAACCGAGGAATGGCAAGACCGGTTGAGTCAAATTATCAATGGAACTTTAAAGCATATAAAATGGGACTATCCCAGTGAAATTAGTGTTCTGTTAACAAATAACCCTCATTCTCAAGAATTGAATCATGCTTACCGGGGAAAAGATGAGCCAACGAATGTTCTTTCTTTTCCTGCATTGTCAAAAGAGGAATTAGAAAAAGTGACGTCTCTTCAATCACCGCTCATCATCGGCGATATTGTTTTAGCACTTAAAAAAGTGTTAGATGAGTCAGAAGAACAAAAAAAACCGTTTCTTCATCATATTACGCATTTAGTTGTACATGGGACTTTGCATTTGTTAGGTTATGATCATCAAGAAAATAAAGAAGCCGAAGCAATGGAAAGTTTAGAAGTTAATGTTTTAGACAACTTGGGGATTAGTAATCCTTATCAATGATGAAACCATTACTTACTCTAAACAGGACCAAACCTTTTTACTCACATATGCTGCAGTTTTTTAGAAATTTATGGCGGAAAATTCACCGCCACTATGATAACGATGGCACCTTACGGGAAACTATCGAAGAATTAATCGAAGAAAGCGAAGAAGAAGAACCGTCTATTGATTCAGACGAACGGCAGCTGCTAGGCAATGTCTTAAGCCTAAGAGATTTAACCGCTTATGACGTCATGACACCACGTGCTGATATACTGGCCGTTCCTATCACCATAGACGAACAAGAGCTGGTTGCTCAGTTCGTTAAAACTAGAGTGACACGAATGCCTATCTATCGTGAAAATCTGGACAATGTGGTTGGGATGATCCATATCAAGGATGTCTTAAGTTGGTTGCAAAGCAAAAAGCCTTTGAAAGTTAATAGTCTCCTTCGAGAGGTTCTTTTTATCTCACCTGCAATGCGTACATTGGACCTGTTACCGCAAATGCGTGAGACAGGTAGCAAAATGGCAATTGTTGTTGATGAATACGGTGGCGTTGATGGCTTGGTTACCTTTGCTAGCTTGATTGAAGAAATTATTGGTGATATCCAAGATGCCCATGATCTGGTGCCATCGACACAAATTCAAATCCGAGCTGATGGAACAATCGTCACCGATGGACGAACGACTTTTGAAGAATTGGAAGAAAAGCTTGATCGTAAGCTTCCTTTGAATGGTCATGATGAAGATATTGATACAATCGGTGGGTTGGTTACCTTTTTAGCGGGGCGTGTGCCTATCAGAGGGGAACTCATTACACATCCATCTGGTGTTGAGTTTGAAGTTTTAGATGCCGACCCTAGGCGTGTCAAGCGGTTGTGTTTGAGAAATTTACCTGAGGGTCAATAGGTTTCTTCTGTCGAAGTTTAAATTAAGTATGCTAGAAATAAATAACAAATACTTTTAATGAACACAATGATGGAAACTGAGACCAAACCAGCAACAACTACCCCTATGATGCAGCAATACTGGGAAGTAAAAAATCGCCATTCCGATTATTTATTGTTTTATCGGATGGGAGATTTTTATGAGTTGTTTTACCATGATGCTATCATTGCAGCTGCTGATCTTGAAATCACTTTAACCAAACGTGGCAAGCAAGAGGGTGAAGACATCCCTATGTGTGGCGTGCCGGTTCACTCGCACGAGTTGTATTTAGCAAAACTGATTCAAAAAGGTCACAAGGTAGCCGTTTGTGAACAGCTGGAAAGTCCGGAGGAAGCCAAAAAACGTGGTGCCAAAGGGCCATTACAACGGGATGTCATCCGCATCATAACGCCAGGTACCATAACAGAGGATGGGTTATTACCCGCCAAACGTCATAACTTTTTAGTCACCTTATCACCCATCACCAAAGGTCAAATTGGTGTGGCATCTGTTGATGTCTCAACGGGCTATTTCACTGTTGAATCAACATCTCCTCAAAACTTAGCTGCTATTTTGGGCAGACTCGATCCCGCTGAGATTGTGGTATCTGATCCTTTGCTTCAAAATCCTGAGCTTTATGATGCCTTTGGTCCGTGGAAAAAACAGCTCAGCCCACTGCCCCAAGCACGCTTTGATTTGGAAAATGGCCGAAAGAGATTAGAGGATTTATATACCATCAAAACGCTAGATGCTTTTGGTGATTTGAATGAAGCGGAATTAAGGGCTGCAGGAGCAGCCGTTGATTATCTTTACATCACCCAAAAACAGCATTTAAAGCATTTGCAAAGACCGCAAGTCATCCGTGAGCAAATGTTTTTAACAATCGATCCTGCCACAAGACGAAGCTTAGAATTAACACGTGCTCAAAGTGGTGATTACAAAGGCAGTCTTTTGGCTTGCATGGATCAAACCGTAACCGCGGCAGGATCCAGGCTTTTGATGCATCGTCTATCAGCTCCTTTATTGAACGATCAGTCGATCAATAAACGCCTTGATCAGGTAACCTTTTTTGTCAGCCATGTTGATCTGAGACAAAAGGTGCGTGAATTATTAAAGCTCTGTCCTGATATGGAACGATCTTTATCACGTTTATGCATGGGACGAGGCAGCCCGAGAGATTTGGGAGCGTTACGTCAGGGATTATCTCAAACGCTGATTTTGAAAGACCTATGGCAAGGAAAGAGCACCTCATTTCCACAATGGATTGATGCCTTAAACGGTCACGAAGATCTTTATGCTCTTTTAAACCAAGCTTTGAAAGATGAGCTTCCTTTGTTTGCCCGTGATGGTGGGTTTATTGCATCTGGCTATAACACTGAGTTAGACCACTTTCAAAAGCTTCGTGATAACAGTCGTGAGTTGACCCATCAGTTACAGCAGACCTATATCCAAAAGACTGGGATTTCCAACCTCAAAATCAGACACAATCATATTTTAGGGTATCACATTGATATCAGCCCGAGTCATGCTCCCAAAGTTACCACTGACTTTATCCATAGGCAAACCTTGGCCTCTAGCGTGCGGTATACCACGGTTGAATTGGCCGAGCTTGCAAGGGAAATAGAAAGTGCTGCGTCTCAAGCGCTGACTCTAGAATTAAACTTATTTGAACAGCTTATTGATCAAGTCAACGGACACTATGACCTTCTGATCAGGCTTTGCCAAGCTCTTGCTCGATTTGATATGAGTTCAGCCTTGGCAGAGTTGGCTGAAAAGCATGGATATGCAAGACCAAAAGTCGACAACAGTCTGATATTTTCAATTAAAAGCGGGCGTCATCCAACCGTCTCCCAACTGCTTATCAGCGAAACACCTTTTGTTGCCAATGATTGTGAGATGAAAGAAAACCGCCACATATTGCTGTTAACAGGGCCCAACATGGCGGGTAAAAGTACATACCTCAGACAAAATGCATTGATCACGATTATGGCGCAAATGGGGTCTTATGTACCGGCTGAAAAAGCACATATTGGGATTGTCGATCGTGTCTTTAGCCGTGTTGGGGCATCAGATGATTTGGCATCAGGTCGATCGACATTTATGGTTGAGATGGTTGAAACGGCTATCATTTTGCATCAAGCAACCAAACGTTCCTTTGTGATTTTGGATGAAATTGGTCGCGGGACAGCAACTTATGATGGACTTGCCATTGCTTGGGCTGTCACCGAAGCTCTTTATAACACCAATCAATGCCGCACCATGTTTGCAACCCATTATCATGAATTAACGCGTCTTGCGGATGATTTGCCGCACATGGCATGCTTAACGATGAAAATCCATGAATGGCAAGAAAAAGTTATTTTCCTTCACCAGGTCATTCCAGGGTGTGCTGACAAATCTTATGGTGTTCACGTCGCTGCTTTTGCAGGTTTGCCGATTGATGTTGTCAAACGAGCCGACGAATTGTTAGTGCATTTTGAAAAACAACAGCCATCCAACAAAAGACAGCTCACATTGCCAATGGCCAAGGCAGCACCAATTCCTTCTAAGAATTCCAAAGTTGAACAGCTTTTAAGAGCCCAAGATCTGGATCAGCTTACGCCTCGGCAAGCTTTGGATCTTTTGTATCAGATGCGAGAATCATTGTCATCGGAAAGGGAACCTGGCGGTTTTGCAATTCCAATAAAAGAAGCCTGTTAAATTCATTCAAGAAAAGCTTTTTGGGATCAGGAATAATTTTAATGCCAGCGTGAACCGTAGCCCCTTTTTCATTCAGTTCACTGACGCCATAAATATTCAAATCACCCATGATGTAACTCTTGAATTTTGCATCCTTTTTCAATAAATCATAAACAGCCAAAAGCGCCTTATCGACGACTTTAAGGTCGGCTTGGTAATCAACAATAAACCTAATATCAGCGACGTTATAGTCACGTGTGCAATTAATCACATCGCTTACCTCTGAGAAAGGGATTGTTTGCAATTCTCCCGTTCCATGGCGTAAATGCACACACCGAAGCGAAATAGTTTCAACAATACCCGCATGGCTGCCAATAATGACAACGTCTCCAACGGCCATATTCCCTTCGAATAACATCATGATGCCATTAATAATATCTTTAACCAGTGTTGCTGAACCAAGACTAACAGCTAAAGTAATCACGCTAAAGCTATAGATAATAGGCATAATATTAATGTTCATTTCGCTCAAAACCAAAAGAGTCCCAAGAAAGATAAGGATCCAATGAAACGTAGAGCGAATAATAGGAGCAACCGTTTTGAAAACAGCAGCCCCTTCTTTGCTGTTAAGACCAACACGTTTCACCACAGGAATTCTTTTAGCGTAGTAATCAACAAATTTATTAAGCGAGTGCCAGAGCATGCAAAATCCAAGAATAATAAAACTGATGCGTAAAATCGCAACTACCACAAATGTTAGATTTTCAACCTGAACCCATTCTAAGGCGGAGGAGAATATCCCCTCCGGAGAAAGACCTTTATCTTTTCTCGTTATAACTTTCTTCAGACCTGAAATGAATTTCTGTCGCTTGCCTGAGTCTTCTAGCAGTTCTACTAAATTTTCAGCTTCAGCCTCGTTTAAAACTTTTTGAGGTTGGTCTATTTTTTTTTCATCACTAGCAGCTGCAGCACTTAAAATGAGCGCTTTAGTAGCTGAATCATCAACAGACACAGTCTTTGATTTTTGCTGATCTTGGGCAGAAACACCTTGAATGATAGCGATTAGGATAAAGAGTCGTGCTAAAAACATTGGGCCTCTCTTGTGGTGCTTTTTATGTTTCGTATTCGTTATTCTCTTGATCATACACTTAAAAGATAAAAAATGACTTAATTTGTGAAATACAATTCAGCTTCTTGCTATTTGTGGAATCTAGTATAAAAACAGAAAGCATTTTTTAGATTTTATGATAAGTTGATTTTATAAAATAATTGGAAGTGAATTTTTCAGATTTTGGTCATAGTTGACCGTCTGATGGGCCTCCGTACGACCCGAAAAGTGCTTTGCCTCCGCCTCCTCACGCCACTAGACAATACTCACCCGACCTCTTGTTTAATCGTTTAAAAAACGTCAAATCAAAAGTTATCAGTGCTTCTCAGCACCTCAAAAAATGTATACGATCGAATCGTACGGTTCAATTGCATACACTGCTAGGCCCCGAGGGAAAGGAAGCAAACTTTTAACAAAGCTCACTCGGTATTGTCCACCAGCCACACCTAGCCGATGTCTCCACCATAAACGCGCCCTCATAATGTTAAATTAGCATTAAAAAGTTAATATCTTGTTAAAAAATCAACAATAGTTACGTAAGGTTATCTTTTTACAGTTACCGTCAAAATTAAAGGACGCTATTTTTTAATGAGGTTGCCCTGAGACATGATCGAAGTTTGCTGGGTATAGACTCTTCTGCAGAAATTCCGTATCTTTATCCACAATGCTAAATGATAGGCTAAAAACATGAAAACATCTTTAGAAACAATCAAAAAATACATAATAAAACGTCTTCGTGCCTCAGAACCTCACTATCACCATTTCATCTTCTATAGCATTGGCGTGATTATGTTGATTAGTCTTGTCATGGGGGTGTCTTTGAAAATGGGCACGGATTTTTCCATCAAAGTTGCATACAAAGAAACAGCTAACGTTTTTACCGTCATGGACCAGGCGAGCGAATGGAAAAAAGATTTCTGTAAAGTTTCTTATAAAAATTACTGGAGAGAAAAATACCCTTTAAGTAAAGAAGACAAAAACTACTTTGCGCAGTACAAAAAACTGAGAGAAAAGTATTTTGTTAATCCAGAGTCTAACGTCACAGATGTAACTAAAGCTAAGTCCGGTTTGTTTGTGGAAACTGAAGCTTTAACAGAAGATCCATTGGGGAAAATTTTCTATTCTTCTGAAACTTTAGAAGAGGCTTTTAATAAGCTATCAGGATTATTAACGCCTGATGAGGTGAAATTCCTTCAAGAATTTTATCAGCATTTTGAGAAAAAATACCAACCGATTCTAGAGGAAAGCAAGAAGCTCGTTAAAGTTGCAAAAGATTTTTCTGCCCCTATGCAGGATCAGAAACTGGTGAGCTATTTAAAAAAAGTCGCTCTTTTTTATCAATCTAAACTGGGTGAAAATTATACAGTCCTCTATGTTTGGGCACCCTTAGGAAAAGAGACCAATGCTTTTCCAGCAGGGGATTTTTTGATCATGCAGTGTCATCCTGATACACCAATTGAGAAAGTTCCAGGCCCAGATGTGATTGTGCATGAAATCATTCACACCATCTCTGCGCGTCAATCACAGGAACAAAAACAAATGATGACAAAGGTGTTTTTGGAGAAATTTAAGGGTGCCGGGAAAGTAGAAAAACTTAAAATTCTGGAAGAGCCCTTAGCAGTTGTTTGGGGGCAAGCTTTATACCTAAAGAAATTCAACCCATCTTTATACAAGCAAGAAAATTATAAAATGATTTGGTACAATCATCCTTGGGTGAATGTATACGCTCAGCTTTTGGCTCCTTTGATGGAAGAGGTTTATCAGTCAGGTGAAACTATCAACGCTGGGCTTATCGAAACGATGGCTGATATGGGGCAGGCACTTTATTTGGTTACGACGAGCGTGGGTCAACGGAAATCTTCTTAGAATATGGCGTCCCTGTCATCTTTTCGTCTCCACTGTGTCATCTTTTCATCTCCACTGTCATCCTCGGACTTGTTCCGAGGATCTTAAGATTCTCGGAATATTTGAGAGAATGACAATGTGTGCTAACGCAACCGATCCACAAAAATCTTGGCAAAGGTATAAATCGATTGCATCGGGTTAGCGCCAATTGATGTTGGAAAGATGCTGCTATCAACCACGTAAAGGTTGCTGAATTCCTGAGCGGTTTTTTGATTCCACACTTTGAAATCAAGGGAGACAACAGAAGATCTATAATCACTTCCCATCTTGTTCGTTGCCTGCATATGAGCTGAAGACAACACGGTTAAGTTTTCTTTGAATTTCAGCTTTCTAATTGCTTTTTTAGCTTCTTTGTAAGATGTAAAACGTCTGCTTAATGGGTCTTTATAAATACGTTCCATCGATGGGATGAAAACCTCTAGGGCACCCCGTTCAAACAAAATCTTAATGCCCTCTAAAATGGCTTTTCTAAAGCGTTTCATGTCAGCTTTTGAGAGATTGTAATCAACTTGGACTTGACCATTGGAATCTACAAAGACACGGTTGTCGTTTGATACCGAATCAACCAACATAACACCAAACCCGCCGACATAAAGAAAACACGCAAGATTCTGTGCGATATGTTCTTTTGTGCCTGGGTGAATCGAGGCTATGAAACTGGGATCGGCTGACATGGATTCGAAAAAATATCCGTCTGATAAGGGGGCAGATGTTGCATACACAGAAGCAAGTAAACCATCCATATTGCAGATAGGTTGATTAAACATACCCAAAATGCCAATGGATGGGTGCATCACGAGGCCTCTACCTATGTTGGAATTGGGAATATTTGATCTTAATAAAATTTCAGGCGATCCCAAAGAACCTGCGCATAAGATGACATCTTTTGCTCGAATTTTATAGGTTTTGGTTGGATCCAGTTGTAAATTGTGAGGATCTTTAAATATATATTCTTTTTCAATAGCTGCAGTCGGTTTGACAGTTACTTCAGAAATTTTGTTGTTTTCTTGTTTTAGGTCAACGACCTGTAGATTGGGAATGACCTGTAATGTTTCAGAGTGTTTAGTCATGGCCGGCCACAAAAAGGCATCAACGGCCGATATTTTAAGAATCTCCCCTCGTAGACCTGTTGGCACTTTAGCATTCAATTCATAAGGTCTTGCTGTTGGAGAACCCTTTAACAGTAATCTGTTATTGAGATTAACTTCGTCGTAATTAACTGTTCTTGTGCCAATGGTTTTCTTGACCCATGCATAAGCTTTGTCAACTTCAGGAGCAAAATTGGGATGAAGACGTCCTTCTTTAATCCATCGGTTTAGAGCTTCTCTGATAGAAGGCAACTCAGGCGAAAAGGCTAAATCAATGTTAACCGTTGTCCCTCCGCCAATGGCTCTGCCATTTCGAATAGCAATGCCGCCTGATAGTGTATGCCGTTGGTTCAAAGACTCCATTAATTCAGTGTCATATTCTGTACTAACGCTTCCCGGCTTAACAAAGGGTCCAGCATCTATTAATAGGATTTTTTTCGTTTGTGCTAACTGCGATGCGATTAAACTTCCAGCAGGGCCACTGCCAATGACCAAATAATCAATTTCATCTCCGTCAAATTTCAGCTCATTTTCTTTTAACTGGATGTGACTTTCAGGATAGGTTTGATCCGTTTTATTTATGACGATCTTAGGAGGAACATAGCCCGTTATGACTGAAAAGATGGGATGAGAATAAATCACATACAAATAAAAACGCCTTAGATAAGCGGCTGCTTTGGCGATATTTGGATCAGAGCTGTGAATTAAATTATCTAGAGAAAATGTATCATTGTTAAAAGATTTTAGTTGTTCTAATGCTGACACAATCTTTGGATTGGACAGCATGAAACCTAATAGTTGAGCATGAACAGAGCTATCAATTGCTTGTACATCTTGAAAACTGTCAGGAATGAGTTCTTTTATGATTTTATCATGAAGAGCAGTTGTATCAGCTGTGCTTGCAAAAACTTGGATGTTGATAAAGAAGGTTAGACACAAAAAAAGAATACGCATTGAACTCTCCTTAACTTCACCGATACTTCGCATCTGCCTCTAACTTAGCGGCAATTTCTGGTTCCCAGCGATCACCATTAGAAAGCAATTTTTCTTTGTTATAGATCAGCTCTTCGTGCGTATACGTTGCGAATTCAAAATTGGGACCTTCGACGATGGCATCAACTGGACAAGCTTCCTCGCACAAACCGCAGTAAATACACTTTGTCATGTCAATGTCATAACGGGTGGTGCGACGACTACCGTCTGCGCGTTCTTCCGCTTCAATTGTAATAGCTTGTGCTGGGCAAACAGCCTCACATAATTTACAGGCAATGCATCGTTCTTCACCGTTGGCATAACGTCTTAACGCATGCTCACCACGAAAACGTGCGCTTAAGGGGCCTTTTTCGTTGGGATATTTAATTGTTACTTTTGGTTTGAAGAAATATTTTAAAGTGATCCAAAGGCCTTTTAAAATCTCTAACAAAAACCATGTTCTGATTTGCTGTTTTATTTTTCTCACTTTGCGGATCATAGCTTATCTCCGTAAGTAATAAACGCACCGATAACCGCAACACCAATTAAGGAGACTGGCAAAAATACTTTCCACCCCAATCGCATCAACTGATCATATCGATAACGTGGCATGGTGGCTCGTATCCAAAGAAAGAGGAAAAGCATCAAACATATTTTGACGATAAACCAAACTGGTCCTGGCACTAAATTCAAAACAGGATGATCAAACGGTGGTAACCATCCTCCCAAAAACAAAATGCTGTTCATCGCGCTCATCAATATCATGTTGGCGTATTCACCAAGATAAAAGAGGGCGTAACTAAAAGATGAATATTCAACGTTATAGCCGGCAACCAGCTCTGCTTCAGCCTCCGGTAAATCAAATGGGGTGCGATTGGTTTCAGCAAGGCTCGATATAAAAAAGATCACAAAAAATGGGAGGAGTTTAAAAGCAAACCATCCATTAGATTGTGCCAAAACAATTTGACTGAGGTTCAAAGAACCCGCACACAAAAGCACACAAACGATGACAAGCCCAATCGATACTTCATACGAAATCATTTGTGCAGCTGATCTTAAGGCTCCCAAAAAGGCGTATTTTGAATTACTGGCCCAACCGGCAATGATAATGCCATAAACACCCAAAGAAGAAATCGCGAACAGATACAGAATACCCACATTGATGTTTGAAAAAACCAAATTTTCACCAAAAGGGATAACTGCCCAAGCAGCAAGACTGAGGCTAAACGTTAGAATAGGGGCGAAGATAAAAAGAATTTTATCTGCCTCTTGAGGGATAATAATTTCTTTATGCAAAAGCTTGATACCATCTGCAATGGGTTGCAAAAGCCCAAAAGGCCCTACCATATTAGGTCCCACGCGCAATTGCATGGCCGCAATGACTTTTCGCTCTGCCAAGGTTAAATAAGCAACGCCCAGAATAAGGGCAATAATAAAAGGGATAATCTTTATAACGATGAAAAATAGAGTTAAGCTGTACTGCCATAGTGTCTCAAACATGAGGTCGTTTCCCTTGCGTAATTTCTTGAACACAGGCGACCATATTTGCTGAATGACGGCTTATGACATCCGTCATATAAAAATTAGAAATAGGCAGATTAAACGGTGTTGCTTCAATTGATGAGCTATTCGCTGTATCAAAATCTTGCCATTCTGAAGCGATAATTTCTCCCCTTGATGCAAATGCAGGATGAATCTTTGTAAGCGCAGATTGGATATCCTCCCAAGTATTATAGGAAAGCGTATGACCAATCGCCTCAGATAATGCCCGAATAATTTTCCAATCCTCTTTTGCCTCACCAGGGGGCGTTAAAGCCTGTTGGGCTGTCTGCACGCGTCCTTCTGTATTCACATAAGTGGCCATTTTTTCAGTATACGCCGCACCCGGTAAAATAACATCCGCTCTGTTGGCGCCGGCATCACCATGGTGGCCTTGATAAATAACAAAAGCTGATCCCAATTGATCCATAGGGATCTCGTCAGCGCCTAATAAATACAGAACTTTAATCTTATTTTTCTGACATGCTTTTAGAATTTCTTTGGTTGCAAGACCATCTTTTTGTGGAACAAAGCCAACATCCAAACCACCGACTCGAGCAGCCGCTATGTGCAAAACATTGTACCCATTCCAATCATCTTGGATGAATTTATATTTTTTAATAAGCTGCTGAATAGCTGCAAGAATGGCCGTTGTGTCAGGTCTGTTAAAAACAGCTTGCCCTAAAATGATCATAGGACGCTCTGCTTTTTTTAGGGCGTCTTTGAACGAAGACGACAGCACGTCAGGCGTTTCACCCAAATGATCATATTTATAAGAAAGATCAACAGGCTGACCAATGAGTCCAATCGATATGTGTCCCTTTAGATAACGCTTTCGAATACGCGCATTAACGATGGGAGCCTCATGACGTGGATTGGTGCCAATCAGTAAAATGCAATCACTCTCTTCAATTCTGGCGATTGGGGTATTCATAATGTAATGGCTACGACTAGCAGTTGAAATCATGGTCCCATCTTGGCGACAATCAAGATGAGGACTTTTAAGAGCCAGCATTAATTCTTTGAGAGTGAGCATGCTTTCACAGTCAGCCAGATCCCCGGCAATGGCTGCAATTTCAGAACCTTTTACGGCGGCTAATTTTTCTTTAATAACGGCAAAAGCTTCATCCCATGTACAAGGGGTCAATTTCCCATCAACGCGCCTATAAGGTTGATCCAACCGTTGACGCTTTAGCCCATCATAAGCAAATCGCGTGCGATCGCTAATCCATTCTTCATTGATGTCTTCATTAAGTCTTGGAAGAATACGCATGACTTCACGTCCGCGTGAGTCAATTCGGATATTCGATCCAACCGCATCCATTACATCAATGCTTTCTGTTTTGGTCAGTTCCCAAGAACGCCCATGAAACGCATACGGCTTATTTGTCAAAGCCCCAACAGGACACAGATCAATCATGTTCCCCGATAATTCAGAAGAAACAGCAGTTTCCAAATAGCTTGTGATCTCCATATGCTCGCCGCGACCAGTTGTCCCTAATTCATGCGACCCTGCGACTTCATCAGCAAAGCGAACACAGCGTGTGCAGTGGATACAACGTGTCATCACTGTTTTGATCAAAGGGCCCATGTATTTATCGCTGACGGCGCGTTTGTTCAAATCGAACCGGCTCTCCCCACTGCCATACGCCATGGTGATATCTTGCAGATCGCATTCACCACCCTGATCACAAATAGGACAATCCAGTGGGTGATTAATCAAAAGAAATTCCAGATTCCCTTTGCGCGCCTTTTCAACCATTGGGCTATCGGTATGAACAACCATCCCTTCAGTCACAGGCATGGCGCAACTGGCTACAGGTTTTGATGTTTTCTCAACCTCAACCAAACACATGCGACAATTACCAGCAATCGATAATCTGGAATGATAGCAAAAGACAGGCACCTCTACGTTTAGCTGTTCACAAGCTTGCAGGATGGTTGTGCCCTGTTCAACTTCGATCGTATGATTGTTGATGGTGAGTTTAATCATCTGTTTATACCTGATCTGTGGCAGAGAGGCGATGGATACGTTCTTCTAACTCCGGACGAAAATGTCTAATCAGTCCCTGGACTGGCCAAGCAGCGGCATCGCCAAGCGCACAAATTGTACGCCCCTCAATTTGATGCGTGACTTCTTCTAATAAATCAATATCTTCAATTCGGGCGTGACCTTTGACCAGACGTTCCATCATTCGCCACATCCAGCCCGTTCCCTCTCGACAGGGGGTGCACTGACCACAGCTTTCATTCATATAAAATTTGCTTAAGATAGCAATCGCTTTGACGATATCCGTGGACTGATCCATCACAATAACAGCGGCCGTTCCAAGTCCTGTTTTAACCTCTTTTAGGCTATCAAAATCCATCAGGACCGTATCACAAATCGATTTTGGAATCATGGGCACGGAAGATCCGCCCGGGATAACAGCTTTTAAATTATCCCATCCCCCTCTGACACCTCCTGCATGCTTTTCAATTAAATCACGAAGAGGAATACCCATTTCTTCCTCCACATTACACGGCTTATTGACGTGCCCAGAAATACAAAAGATCTTGGTTCCCGTGTTATTAGGGCGACCTAAACTAGAAAACCAACTGGCTCCGCGCCTTAAAATGGTTGGGACAACCGCGATGGATTCCACATTATTTACAGTCGTTGGACATCCATAGAGACCCATTTGAGCAGGGAAGGGGGGTTTTAGTCGTGGCATCCCTTTGCGGCCTTCTAAACTTTCCAATAAAGCTGATTCTTCGCCACATATATAAGCGCCGGCGCCTCGGTGCACATAAAGATCAAAATCCCATCCTGATTTCGCAGCATTTTTTCCTAAAAGACCAGCGGCATACGCCTCATCGATTGCCTTTTGTAAACACATCGCTTCTCTAAAATACTCTCCACGGACATAGATGTAACAGGTGTGTGCACCAATGGCGAAGCTGGCTATTAAAGCCCCTTCTATTAATTTGTGAGGTTCAAACCTTAAAATATCACGGTCTTTACAGGTTCCAGGTTCGCTTTCATCAGCATTAATAACCAGATAATGAGGACGTTCATCTGTTGTCTTTGGCATAAAGGACCACTTTGTTCCCGTCGAAAAACCTGCTCCTCCACGTCCCCGGAGTCCAGAAGACTTAACCTCTTCGATAATCCATTCAGCGCCTTTTCCGATAAAGTCTTTTATTTTATCCCAGTCCCCTCTGGTTTTTGCTTCTTTCAAAAACGGAGAATTCTTTCCGTCTAGGTTTGTAAAGATTTTGTTATTCGGAGTCAGCATCAGCTTTCTCCTTTTTTAGATGTGTCGTCATGGCGAGCCCCGTAGGGGCGTGGCCATCCAGTGTCTTTTTCATATCTTTTAAAATCTGAATCAACTCTTCAGAAGTCAAATTCTCATAATAATCATCATTAATCTGAACCACAGGGGCGTTCACGCATGCCCCCAAACATTCAACTTCGCTAATGGTAAATAATGGATCTTTGGCTGCATGATGCTCACACGCATTTTTCAGTTCTTCAGAACCTTTTAGCCAGCAAGGCGTTGTGCCACAGATCTGTACATGAAAAGCCCCTACGGGTTTTAAGTTGAACAGGGTGTAAAAACTAGCTACTTCCATAACGCGCATAAAAGGCATATCAAGCAGTTTAGAAACCTCTTCAACTGCTGGTTGCGGAAGCCATCCACCACATTGTCTTTGAGCCAAATCTAATAAAGGCAATACAGCGCTTGCCTGCCTGTTTTTTGGATACTTTGCAACATGTGCCTTAATTTTTTCGAGATTTTCATCTGTAAAAACAAAACTCAACGATCAATCTCCCCAAAGACAACATCCATAGAACCGATAATGGCAACTACATCTGATAACAGATGCCCTTTTGATATAACATCAAGGGCCTGCAGATAAGCAAAGCCGGGAGAGCGAATTTTGCAACGATAAGGTTTATTACTTCCGTCAGAGATTAAGAAAACACCAAACTCCCCTTTGGGGGCTTCAATAGCTGTATATACCTCGCCAGCTGGAACATGAAATCCTTCGGTGTAAAGTTTGAAGTGATGGATGAGGGCTTCCATAGACTGTTTCATAGCTGTACGTGTTGGTGGTACAATTTTACGATTATCAGCCAAGACGGGTCCTTTTGGCATTTGATCAATACACTGATGAATCATCCGAAGACTTTGACGCATCTCCTCAATTCGAACTAAATAACGGTCATAACAGTCGCCATTTTTTCCAACGGGTATATCAAATTCGAGATGTTCATAAATTTCATAAGGTTGAGATTTTCTAAGATCCCAAACTACGTTGCTCGCTCTAAGCATAGGCCCTGAGAAGCCCCATTCAATGGCTTGTTCAGGACTTACAATGCCAATATCAACAGTTCGTTGTTTGAAAATGCGGTTTTCTGTTAGCACATTTTCAATATCGTCTAAAACTTTGGGAAAGCGCTCTGCGAAGACTTTGATATCATCCAACAAACCCTCTGGTAAATCTTTGTGAACACCACCTGGTCTGATATAGGTGGCATGTAATCGTGCGCCGCTAACACGCTCGTAAAATTCCATGATTATTTCACGCTCTTCAAAAGCCCAAAGAAAAGGAGTCATTGCTCCTACATCCATGGCGAAAGTGGCAATATTCAAAAGGTGATTCAGAATGCGTGTGAGTTCAGAAAACAAAACACGAATGTATTGAGCGCGGATGGGTGGCGTTACCCCCAAGAGTTTTTCAATCGCTAATATATAAGCATGCTCTTGGCTGATGGGTGAAACATAGTCAAGTCGATCAAAATAAGGGAGCGCTTGCAGATAGGTTTTATGTTCAATCAGTTTTTCTGTACCTCGATGCAAAAAACCAATATGAGGATCAGCGCGGACGACAACTTCTCCGTCAAGCTCCATAACAAGCCTTAAAACACCGTGAGCAGCTGGGTGCTGAGGACCAAAATTAAGGGTATAAGAACCTGTATTCATATAATTCATTTCGATCGTTGCAGCTAAGATGACGTTAATACAAGGAAAAGCCCGCAGGCAATAGCTATTCTATTGGCAAGGGTTTTGACGATGTAGAACGTCATCTTAGCGCAACCCAAATGGAAAGGCAAAAATCAAAGACTGCGTCGTCACAAGTCTCGACCGTAGAATAGCTATGCTCTTCGCCTTGTTCCTAGCATTCATTTGATTTTTGCTCTTTCGATCGGAATAAATTATGTGAATACAGGTTCTAAATTTCAACCATGAGTCACTGTTGTCGGTTTTTTATCAGGGTTGTTCACAAGGTGCGGCTTTTGCAAAAGACCTTCCCCCAAAATGCCTTCCCAGGGACTTTGAAAATCAAAGGAACGGTAATTCTGGTCTAATTTGACTGGTTCATAAACGACTCTTTTCTGTTCTTCATCATAGGCCACTTGGGTGAACCCAGACAAAGGAAAATCTTTTCGAAGAGGATGACCAGAAAAATTATAATCCGTTAGGATACGGCGCAGATCAGGATGATCGGCAAATAAAACCCCGAACAGGTCCCAAATTTCTCTCTCGTACCAGTTGGCAGAGGCAAAGACACCGGTCACGCTATTGATGGGAGTGCCACAATCAGTGCGTATTTTTACTCTCAATCGTGTGTTGTTCTTGTGGCTTAATACGTTGTAGATAATTTCAAATCTTTGAGCGTGTTCTGGATAATCAACAGCAGTTATGTCAACCAATTGTCTGAATTGGCATTTCTTGTGATCTCTTAAAAGAGTTAAGGCGCGTACAACTGAGCCGGCATAAACAGTCGCAACAGGCGTGTCAAAATGATAAGACAGATCAATTAAGTCTGGGCCAAAAAGTTCATGCAATAATTTAAAAAGAGATGATAACGGCGGGGTGCTCATGCAAAGCAACTCCTACTTTAATGACCTAATTAAATGTATCTCTCTATATGAGGTGTGGTCAAGCAAAGGTTGAATAATGTCTGTGACAAAATACGACCATAATAGAACATATTCCGAAATAGTCAGGACTTTTCGGGAATTGTTTCCCTTTTAGTCAGAAGTTGTTTTGTGGTTTTGGATCCATGAAGCCCGATTTCTAGGGCGCAGTTGAAAAAACTCAAAAAATTTTCGTCTTGTCTGTATTCAACGGAACCTTTACGAGAACCACAAAAACACTCTCTAATGAGCTGCACTTGCGACCGCGTCTGTGCTTGGTTTGACTGACCTCACATACTTGCCGCCCCTCTTACTTGCGATCGATTTTGTGGCTCGTAGGTCTTAACCCTACTCCCATCTCTTCCAAGATCCGACGGGCCTCACCTGTATTAGCTTGCCTTAGTAAATTCACAATTTCAGCTTTTCTTTCCTCTCCGTTTTCGTATTTCTTTAAGGGATCATTCCAGGTACATTCGTTATAACCCGCACGAGTCATGTCTGCGAATAAGGCCTTTGCATGAAAGGTGCCCGACCGTCTTAACAGTTCAAGCACTTCTGCCATTCGTTCCTTTTCGTCAGCGTATTGCCTTGATGGATCATAGAAACTGGTATCGGTGTATCTTTCATAGGCCATTTCTGCATGTAACGCCCACGCCACCGGGGTGTCTGCTTCTTTGGCCAACCTCACAGCTTCTTTGTAGCGTGCTGTCTTCTCCATAGCAGGATCAAATTTTTTCGTCTTATCCCAGGTTGCCGTATCCCAGGGTTCCTTGATAGAACCGTAATAGAGGTTCTCTGCAAATACGGCCTTTGCATCGGGGGTTCCAACGTCTCGTAAGGTTTGCATACTTTTCTCTACATCTCTACGCGCCTCGAGAAACATACCGGCTAACTCTATCTGTGCCAAAGGGAGCACCTGGGCTTCTTCTAAAAGCTTAATAGCGGCGCTTTTTGGATCAGAATGCATATATCTCTTTCGTTGTACATCAGAATTCGAAGAGTCGACTGGTTCGTACTTCTCAAACCCTTCATTCGTTAAGCCACGACGAAGCATTATTGCGTAATGAAGCTTTGCTTCCAAAACTGCTGTTTTTTCTTCTAATATTGCTTCTCCTTTTAAGCCTGCTGTTCCAACTTCTCGCAAGAGCCCTGCAGCGACCTCATATGGTTCCGGATCGTCTTTTGTATATGGGACAATCAGCGGATCCCCATTTCCTTCGTAAAGCACCCTCGCTTTCAAGACATTGCTGCTGCTAATAATGGGGAATTTCACGCATATACCCATGACTGATTCCAAACGTTCTTTTCTATCTTTAAATTGCTCTCCATCTATGCCCCGGTTGATCCAGCCTTCATAAAGTATATTGGCAAAAGCTATCCATGCATACTGAGATTGAATACGCGCTTTCTGAAAAAGATTTGTAGCATAAATATGGCGTGCCGCATTGTTTGCAAAAGGCTCGTCTAATAAGGTGGTGTTGACCTCATAGTTCAGAACCATATGCGCGTATAATTCTCCGGCGTTTTCACGTCGTACATTAGTAGAGGTAAATTTCATACATACGTCGCGCAAAAGACCTGCAACTGCTGTATTTATTTCGTCTTTTGAAGTGTACTGCTTGTTGGCATCTTCCCAGGATCTATTAATTTCCCCATAATAGAGTTGCCTGGCAAAAATAAATTTATCGACCGTATCATCTTTATCAGATAAATCCATAGCCTCGGCCATCAAGCCCATCATAAGAACGATTGCAAAAACGATGCTGTTTTTAATAGCAGAATATTTTTTATTTATATTATTCATTTTGGATTCAAACTTCAATAATCAGCGTACTTACTTTAATATATCATCATTCTAATGAATTAAAGTAAAAAAACAGTTAAGGATTAGGGATAAACGCATCTAAAAAATCCACAGTTGAAAAACATTAAAAAAAACAATTTAGTTGTTGACTGCATCGCCCCTATTTAGATATAACTGTTTTTATGCTCTTAGACCGATTGGTTGTGGGGCGGCGCTCATTGAAAAGTAGATTAGAGATTATAAAAAAGTAATTGGAATGGTATGCAGGTAGCGTTG